>NZ_JBHYTT010000003.1:0-322814 GCF_042749285.1 Streptomyces sp. NPDC059499 | reverse complement strand
GTGCGGGGTGGGCGTCGTCGAAGCGGCGCAGTTCCCGGAGTGTGCTGCCGAGGTTGTTCCAGGCGGTGGCTTGGCCGTGGGTGTCGCCGGCCTGTTGGAGCAGGGTGCGGGCGGTTTCGTGGGCGTGGCGGGCGTCGTCGAAGCGGCGCAGTTCAAGGAGCGCGCCACCGAGGTTGTTCCAGGCGGTGGCTTCGCCGTGGGTGTCGCCGGTCTGCTGGAACAGGGTGCGGGCGGTTTCGTGTGCGTGGAGGGCGTCGTCGAAGCGGCGCAGTTCCCGGAGTGCGAGGCCGAGGTTGTTCCAGGTGGTGGCTTGGCCGTGGGTGTCGCCGGTCTGCTGGTGCAGGGTGCGGGCGGTTTCGTGTGCGTGGAGGGCGTCGTCGAAGCGGCGCAGCTGCCGGAGTGCAAGGCCGAGGTTGCTCCAGGCGCCGGCTTGGCCATGGGTGTCGCCGGTCTGCTGGAACAGGGTGCGGGCGGTTTCGTGTGCGTGGAGGGCGTCGTCGAAGCGGCGCAGCTCCTGGAGTACGAGGCCGAGGTTGCTCCAGGTGCTGGCTTGGCCATGGGTGTCGCCGGTCTGCTGGCAGTGGTTGAGATCTGTTTGGTGTGCGTGGAGGGCGTCGTCGAAGCGGCGCAGTTGCCGGAGTACGAGGCCGAGGTTGTTCCAGGCGGTGGCTTCGCCGTGGGTGTCGCCGGTCTGCTGGTGCAGGGTGCGGGCGGTTTCGTGGGCGTGGAGGGCGTCGTCGAAGCGGCGCAGCTCCCGGAGTGTGCCACCGAGGTTGTTCCAGGCGCCGGCTTCGTTACGAGTGTCGTTGAGCGTTCTGCAGGCGTCGAGGGCGAGAGAACGGACCACGACGAGATCCTGGAGACGCCGACGCCAGTCCAGGTAGCGGCCGAGGGCGAAGCCCAGGTCAAGGCCGGCCTGGGGGGTGGTGTGGGCGGTGGCGATGAGGTTCTCACGTTCGGCGTCGAACCATGCCAATGCCTCTCCCCGGTCGGAGAACCGGGAGGAAACCGGGCTGCCCGGGGTGCGAAAATGGGTGTCGGCTGCCTTGGCGTGCACTGTGTAGTGGTCGATGAGCCGGTGGTGTGCCTGTTCGTAGCGGCGGCGCGGGTCCCGGCCGCGTGCCATGACGGCTCCGGCTTGTTCGTGGGCGTAGGCGCGCAACAGGTCGTGCATCTGCCATCGGCCGCGGACCGCCGGGTTACGCTCGATGAGGTGGCTGGCCGCCAGCCGCCCCAGGAGGCGGTCGGTGGCCGGCTGGGGCTGGTCGGCCAGGACGGCGGCGGCCGGGGTGGAGATGTCCGGGCCCGGGTTGAGGGACAGCAGACGGAACAGATCCTGCTCCTGCGGCAAGAGCCGGTCCAGGGACTGGTCGAACATCGCCCGCAGGCTGCGCTCTCCGTCGTTCAGCCCGTCCAGGACACCTTCCGTCTGGCTGAGGGCGTCTGCACGCTCGGACAGCGGCTGGCCGGGATCCTGGGCCAGGAGCGCCGCGGTGATCTGCAGGGCCAGCGGCAGACACCCACACGCCAGCACCACGCGCTCGGCAGCGGCCGGGTCGTCCTCGACCCGTACGTCATCCGGGTCGTTCTTCTTCAGCGCCGCTTCCAGCAGGGCGACAGCGTCCTCGGGCTGGAGACGGTTGACTGTCCGCATCCTGCCGAGCCCGGCAAGACCGTGCCGAGAGGTGACGAGCATTCCGTGATGCCCCGGCGGCAACAACGGCTGCACCTGGCCGACGGCGGAGGCGTTGTCGGCGACCACCAGCAACCGCTCACCCGCCTCCTGCCGGACGTTCAACTGCGACCGGTACAACGCCTCCCTGCCCGCCCCCGGCGGCGGAAGATGCTCAGGCCGCACACCCAGCGACCGCAGCAACGCCTCCAACGCGTCCTCCGCCTGCGCAGGGTGAGGGTCGTAGCCGCGCAGATCGACCAACAGAACGCCGGTGAACCAATCCCGACTCTGCGCGGCATGCCCCGCGGCGTAGGCGAGAGTCGTCTTCCCGACCCCGCCCCACCCCGACAACACGGCCACAGCAGGACCGTCCTCGGGGCGATCCGGGTCCAGTACGCCCAGGATGAACGCGAGGTCATCCGCACGCCCGGTGAAACCCGTTGGCAGCTGCGGCAGGGCGTCCAGCGCGGTGGGTACGGGCGCGTACTGCTGCACATACGTGTTCGCGGTCAGGGAGCCCTGTCCCACTACCTGACTGTTCGTGAACTTGGCAGCACGATAGTCGTTCCGGACCGCACCACCCACCCGTCCCTGGCCTCGTCTCTGGGCATCCCCGCTCTTCTTGCCCTTGCGCTTGGCGCTGCTCTTGCCCCCCACGATGCTGTCCTACTTGTCGTAGTTGTTCGTGACGGTCATGCTTCCGCTGCCCAGCACCTGACTGTTCGTGAACGTCGCCCGGCTGAAGTCGTTATGCACTGTTTCATTCGGTTTGGTGGCCTCGGCCTGTGCAACCAGGGTCTGCAGCTCGGCCACCACCTGCCGCTGCTCAGCCTCCGGCAGCTCCTCGAGCAAGGCTTCGAGGCGGGTCTGCCACCTTGAGACCTGCGCGATCTGCACCCGCTCCGCCTCGTCGCCCTCTTGGGCGGCCTCGAGTGCAGCCTGGGTCTGGTCCAGGCGCTCCAGTTCCGCCTGCTCGCGTCCGGCTTCGCCGCGGCCGAAGATCCGGGCGAAGCCGCCCCGGATCCCGTTCCACGCATCCGTTCCCGCGGCCTGCACGATCGCACCGCCCCCGGCAGCTGCAACAGCGACAAGTCCCTCGACCAACATGGCATCCCCCACATCACAAGAAAGGACCATCAGCGTAGTTCGACCACGCACCGCTATCAGCCAATTCCTGACAAGAGCGCCCCTCCCTACGCTTTTCATCGCAGTCCAAGGTCGGCGTGGGTGGTGAGCTGATCCTTTGATGGCCATCACTATCGCCATGCTTCGAACACCGCCGACAGGCTTCAAGCCAGTCGACGTCCGAACGGCACTTCGTGAGTTCGCCTTCAGCACCAAGCGGCGCGAGGAGGCGCCGCCGGACGTCTCCGCCATCCTCAAGTGGGTGGAACGGAACACGCTGTCCATGGCGGCCTGGGAGGACCCCGCCAAGGTGGACGGAGCGCTGCGCGCTTTCGATGTTCGGCTGGACGGCACACGCGCTGCCGCCAGCTCCGTTAAGCGCAATCGGCGCGTCCTCAACGTCGCCATGGAGCACGCGGTGAAGCGCAAGGTCCTGCGGACGAACCCCCTGCCGAAGGGCAGGGGGACGGCGCCGAAGACTTCGTCCGCGGTGGACAGGCGGGCATGTGTTCTTCGCGGCGCTCTATTACGCCGGGCCGCGATCCGAAGAGGCGGTGGCGATGCGTGTGAGGGACGTACGGCTGCCCGATCCGGACGCCGCGGATCAATAGTGCGAGTTGCTGTTCCACACAGCGCAGCCGGAGGTCGGCAAGAACTGGACTGATACGGGAGCCATCCACGAAGAGCGGGGCCTGAAGGGGCGAGCCGCAGACGACATCCGCGGCGTTCCGGGGCATCCGTCGCTCACGAGGATCCTGCGCGAGCACATCGAGGCCGAAGGGCTGAAGCCAGGCGATCTGCTGTTCCAGGGGGAGAGAGGCGAGCTGCTTGCAGGCTCCGTCATTAGCCGGGCATGGCGATCTGCTCGTGGCAAGGTCCTCACCCCTGAAGAGTTCGGCTCACCGCTGGGGAGGCGCGTGTACGACCTGCGGCACACTCGGCTGACTAAGTGGCTGAACGACGGCGTTCCGCCGGCGCAGGTCGCGGAGTGGGCGGGGAACAGCGTGCCGGTCCTGCTGGCCGTCTACGCCCGCTGCGTGTCCCGTCAGCTCTCGGAACTCAAGAAGCGGATGGAAGCCGGGGAAGATCTCCCCGAGCTGCCCGACGCGGGCTGACGGGGAGCGCGGAGAACTTCTCCGTGCATTCTTCGTGGCCACCCGCAGGAACCCGGTGACAGCCGGACAGCGCCGGACCCTCCCCACCGTGACCTGGGGGCGGTCCGGCGCTTACGTGTTCGCTACGCGGCCCTCGCTACGGTGCTGTGACCTGCAAAAAAGACCCTCCCGAGGGAGGGTCTTACGTCGTACGGGATGTGTGCCCCCGGCAGGACTCGAACATGCGGCCAAGCGCTTAGAAGAGACTGGTCCAGTTCCCGCCAGTCACGGCCCTGACCTGCGACGCACCGTCTGTGCCCCTGGCTGAGTCCACCTGCGCACCCGTCAGCCCACCGGAACTCGACATTCTGCTGCCCGCGTGGCTGCGACAACGTGCGACCAATGTCGGATTTCGGACTGTTGGCTCATTTGGTGCTCTACCCGCGTTGAGGACGTCTGGTCATCCTGTCGGAGAGGGATCAGGCAGGTCAGCTGGCTGGGTGCACAGGGCGCTAGGGGGTGGCCGGTGGCTTACGTCCCGATACTCAAAGCCAAGGCGGGCGAGTTCCAGGCACTGGAGCATGCAACACCAGAGGTCCGCTCCCGCATGCGGCCAGTTCTTGAGCTCGTACCTAATCCCGAGCTGGTCAGGGATCAGCTTGAGACCTTTAGCGACCGTGCGATGGATGCGATACCAACCGGTGTGGTGCTGACCGTCGACTGCGGCGCCCTACCCGCGACCCGGGTCCTCGAAGGCGCCAGCGGAGGCCCCATCGCACGACTCAGCGAATCGCTGGGCCTTAGAGGCGTCGACATGCGTCCGGTAGTCCGGACCACTGACACAGCCGATGTCCTGCACGAAGCAGCGGACGCCAGCAGGTCTCATCAGCGCGGCGCTTGCCTGCGCGTGGCAACGGGGCCAGACGAAGCTACGCCGAACCAAGAGCAGATCCGAGCAACGCTCCGGACACTCCGCCTCGACCCTGAAGAGGTAGACCTCCTCCTCGACGCAGGGCCCGTTCAACCTGGGTCCGCAGTGGGCGGCTTGGCAGAGCGTGTCATGAAGCTTCTCGATCGCATGTCGCAGTGGCAGTGGCGCCACGAGTGTGTAGCTGCCGGCGCCTTCCCTGTCAACCTGACTGGCTTTCCCCGCGGCCGGGCAACACCTGTGGCCAGGCAGGATTTAGAGCTCTGGAAGCGGGTTGCCCATCGCTGGCATGGCCAGCCACCAGACTTCGGAGATTTCGGCGTCACACATCCCCGCATGCCAACCCAGAGTCGCGGGACACCAGACCCGAACATGCGCTACACGACACTGGACAACTGGCAGGTCTTCGTCTATCCACGCGTGCGCCCGGGAAACGACGACTTCTTCACTCTGAGCCAGGACCTCGTCTCCTCGCCCCACTGGCCGGCCGCCGGTCCGCGAACCTCCTGGGGGGACGCACGGCTACACGAGTGCGCCCATCGGCAGCGCCCAAAAGCAGGCGGCGGAACGCAGTGGCGAGCCTGGGCGACGTCCCACCACTTGGCGATGGTGACTTCGGAGCTTGCAACCTGGGCGCGTTAGTTCCCGGCGGCTCGTCGCCGTCCGGGACGACGTAGTGGGTCGTGCCCATATAGGCAGAAGGTCGGGTTGTCTCAGTTCATGTACTAAGTGGTAGAACACGTGAATGTTTTGTGTGTCGAGCGCTGCCTACTTCTCGGCTCGTGGAGACCCCTATGACTCAACCGCCGCCGCCTGGCTATGGCTACCCCGGGCGGCCCTCGCCTTACGGCGTCCCGCCGTATCCGTATCCTCCGGCCCCGGTCAGCCGCTGGTGGCAGCATCCGGCGCTCATCATCACGACCCTGATCATCCTGCCGCCCGCTGGAATCGCGCTCGCGTGGATGAGCCGTTGGAGCCAGGCAAAGAAGATCATCGCCACCGTCCTCGCCGCCCTCTGGTTCCTCACCCCCTTCCTCGGCGACCCGCCGAAGGATGCTAAGGACGACGCCAAGCCGAAGTCGGTGGCGACGAGCAGCCCGTCACCGAGCACGACACCGCCCCCCACCCCGACGCCAGCAGCCAAGGCCCAAATGCCCGCCGTCGTTGGCGTGGCGTACTCGGAGGCCAAGAGGGCTATCGAAGAGTTGGTCGTCAGGGAGTTGAAGGCGATTAGCGCCTACAACGATGTTGATCTACCCAAGAACTACGCGAACTGGATCGTCTGCTTCCAGAGCCCCAAGGCGGGGACAACTCTCGAGCCTGAGCACGCCAATCCGAACGTGCACTTGGTGGCACCGGGTGCGAAGTGCCCGGACGCGCCATCCACCAACCTGCGCCCCACTCCCACTCCCACCCCGACGCCCGACGGCAACGACTCGGACGGCTCGACTGGTTCGTCTTCGAGTGGGTCATCCGACGGTTCGGACGGCGGTGGCAGCAGCGTTGGCACCGTTACCCCCGGCGCGTACTGCTCGACGACGGGAGCCACAGGCGTCAGCAAGAAGGGCGTCGTCTACACCTGCAAGGGGCCGGGCCAAGAGCGCTGGCGCCGCTGAGGAAGCGTGCGCGATGCGGCTTCGATCGACGAAGGTTCCCGTCTCTGGCGGGAACCTTCGTCGTTTCTGCACGTTGCTCGGCCGCATCACACGGCTCCGGAGGGCGTAGTTCTTTGAGGCTCGGCTACCCATCTGAGCTGCGAGAATGCTGGGCCGGGCTTGGGCTGGCGGCTAACTCACTCGCGGTAGCCGATCAAGGGCCCTCGACTGCTTCGTCCCGAAGCAACTTGGATAGGGGCTCGACCCTCGGGCGTGTTGAGGGTGATCGCACAGTCCCCAAAACCACGACAGTCGACGTCAGATAGATCACACAATTACTGACTGACCCCAGTCGCTGCAGGTGCTAAGAGGCGTATCCCCCTCATAGTTTCCAACCTGTACCCCCACATCAGCGATCCCATTACTATCACTGGCGTAGGTGTCTGCGTTAATGCCCCCGTTATTTGCGCCGTCCGTGTCCTTGCGCCACGGCCAATAGACGATGTCGCCAGAGCTAGTCTTGGTCAGGAGGCGAGCTCGCGCGTGGTGACCGTCGGCCGCGTTATCGTTAAGGCCAATCCGCAGATTTATGCGCGTGGGTGTACCCGAGTAGTTCTCGGTGAACACCCACCCATCCGCCCCGGTCACCCTGCATTGCACGTACCAATAGTAGTTGGCGGCACTCGCGGGAGTTACGGCAAAGGCGCTTATCGCGGCGGAAGCGGTGACGATCATCAAGCCTTTGAGTGCCTTATTCATCTACAATGCCCTTTTCTGATCTCTTAAACTGCAATGGATGCATCGAAGTGAATCACTAAATTGACTCAACGGGATTTAATACCATGCCTCTGTGATTTGTCAAATGCGTAGAGGGGTTTAGTTAACGGATTTATTGATTCCGGTTTTCCTGCAAACGGGTTGCATCGCTGTCTGTTAGCGTTCGAACTATAGCCATAAAGGCGAGGAAAGCGGACTTTACTGCTCGCAATCTGCGGATCTAATGGCTCTTGGTACCTTTCCAAAGCACGGTCTATCCCAGCTCCCATCCCGTCTGTCTGTGACCACGCCCGCTCGGTTCTGGCTGGGGCGCAGTTGGTCGGAATGGGAGCCCACAACGCTCACCACGCTCCGGCCGGCACACGCAAACTGCGCCCCGCCCATCCCGGAGTCTGAGCGCCTCCGCAGGAGGCATCTCTCTGGGCTGCTCGAACCCTTTAGGCCCGACCCAATCGGGTTCCCCGCCCCGTGTCGGCCGTCTCTCTCGGGCTGGCGTCGCGTTCGGTGCGCTGCCTCCCGGCCGGGAGGGGGAGCGGTGCCGGCGACAGCGGCAGCCACGGCTTGGGGCTGCGGCGCGCGCCGCGCTTGCGTAGCGCCTTGATGAGATAGAGAAACCTGTAACAGCTCACTTCGTTGTTGGGAAGGTGCGACGAACTGGCGCCGTCGAACTACTCACTCCCGAAGGTGGGCACGCCGTTGTGCGCACAGCGAAGCACTCAGTTGCGCGCACTACCCGAAGGAAGTCGCCTCCGGCGCCTGCGACCCATCAGGGTCGGCGTCACAGACTGGCTGCAACACTCCGGGGTGTTGCAGCCAGTCTGTGACCGGACACCCCGGACAGCTCTCATTTTGGCTGTCCGGACGATTATTGCAGGTCAGCGCCTTAAGCGGACAGTTGGACAGCTGGGACACCTGCCAGCACGGTCACGGCGAGCCCGGACGATTCGTCCGGGTCTTCCTCTGCTCGGCCCGACATCCTGGTTGTGGTGGTTGCCGCTGGGATCTCTTACGCGTTCACCGCCGCGTCGATACCGTGAAGACGCCCCTACTCAGCAGCGGGAGGCAACACCCCATGCGTGGTCTTGGAGATCACCTCAGCATCGGCGAACGAATCGCTTTCTACCGGAAGCGCCGCGGATACACGCAAGAGGTGCAGGCCGGACTGGTCGGCCGTAGCACCGACTGGCTGGCGAAAGCAGAGTCCGGGCGCCGCAAGCCGCCGCGAGTCGACATGCTCGCGGAGCTTGCGCGCATCCTGCGGGTCCCCCTCGGGGACCTGGTGGGGCAGTCCATGCTTGTGGAGGACGAGAAGCAGCAGGACGATGTGCCGGCCGTCCGCGACGCGCTCATGAGCCCGCGGCGGCTCTCGCGTCTTCTCTTCGGTCCGGAGGCGGACGCTCAACTCCCCAGCCCTGCCCCGGCTGCAGTACGTGTCGAGAAGTCGTGGAACGACTACCAGGGTGGTCGGCTCGGCAGCGTGATCGCAAGTCTGGAAGACCGGCACACGGAAGCAGGCACGCAGCACCACGCATACGGTGCGGTGGGCCCTGGACGGCAAGGAATGGCGTCAGCCATTCGCGACGGCCGCGCTCGCGGATTCCTTCCGCTCCGAGTTGGTCAGTGCCACTTGCCGCGGAGAGGCATTTAGCCTCGCCACGGGTAGGTCCGTCTCGCATCAGTCGGACTCCGGCGCCGTGAGCTGGTACGACTTCGCTCTCCAGTTCACTGATGCCCAGTGGCACCGGACATCGGGCAACAGCCGGAAGAACGTGGCCAAGGCGCTGATGACGTCGACGATCGCGCTTCTGCGTACGCCCCTGCCAGCCGCATTCAATCCGGTCGATGTGCGGACCGCCCTCCGAGAGTTCGCGTTCAACACGAGGCGTCGGGAGGAAGCACCGCCCGAGAAGGCCGTCATCCTGAAATGGGTTGAGCGGAATACCCTCTCCATGGCCGCGTGGGAGGAGCCCGCCAAGGTTGACGCAGTGCTGAACGCCGTCTCAAGCCTGCTGGATGGAGCGCCTGCTGCCGCGAGTTCGGCAAAGCGCAACCGCAGGATTCTCAACGTCGCCATGGAGTACGCGGTCAAGCACCGCGTACTGCGATCCAACCCCCTGCCAAAGGGGCGGGGGACTTCCCCGAAGACGTCGTCCGCGGTGGACAAGCGTGCACTGCTCAACCGCAGCCAGGCTGCACGCCTGTTGGGCTGGGTCCGCCGTCGGCCGCGCGGTGGACAGCGTCTCCACGCATTCCTCGCCACGATGTACTACGCGGGGCCGCGGCCCGAGGAAGCTGTCGCGATGGTCGTCCACGACGTGCGGCTCCCAGACGAAGATGCCGAGGACCAGTGGGGCGAGCTGCTGTTCCACACGGCCCAGCTAGAGGTCGGCAGGAACTGGACCAACGATGGTCAGGTCCACGAAGAACGAGGCCTGAAGGGGCGAGCGAAGGACGACATGCGGTCCGTGCCGTGTCGCCCAGCCCTGACCAAGGTGCTGCGTGCCCACATCCAGGCGGAGAAGTTGAAGCCCAGCGATCTGCTCTTCCCGGGGGAGAAGGGGGAGATGCTCGCAGGTTCGGTCATCCGGCGAGCCTGGAGGACCGCACGGCGCGAGGTCCTCGATCCGCAGGAGTGCGCCTCTCCGCTCGGCAAGCGGGTGTACGACCTACGGCACACTTGCCTGACGAACTGGCTCAGCGATGGTGTTCCGCCGGCACAAGTGGCGGAGTGGGCGGGCAACAGCGTCCCGGTTCTGCTCGCGATCTACGCCCGGTGCATCGTCGGCCACCTGCCGGATCTCAAGAAACGCATCGAGGCCGGAGGGGACCTACCGGATCTGCCGAAGCCTTGAGCTCGGCTCCGGACGCGCCACCGCGTATCCACCGTGGCCACCCGCAGAAACCCGGTGACAGCCGGACAGCGCCGGACCCTCCCCACCGTGACCTGGGGATGGTCCGGCGCTTATGCGTTCGCTACGCCGCCCTCGCTACCGTGCTGTGACCTGCAAAAAAGACCCTCCCGAGGGAGGGCCTGATCTCGTGCGAGCTGTGTGCCCCCGGCAGGACTCGAACCTGCGGCCAAGCGCTTAGAAGGCGCCTGCTCTATCCACTGAGCTACGGGGGCCGGTGTCGGCCTCGATGGTGCCGGAGAGCGCTGAATCAAGCCATCCGTGACCATGCCGGGACAAGGATAGGGCTCAGATCGCCTCGTCCCGGTTGCTTCACCTGCGTGGCACGATGTGGAGGTTCAGTGAAGCGAACCGATAATCGCAGGTGGGTGCGATTCATGCACCGCTTTTGACGCCTCACGCCCCGGGTGTTGTGCACTCGTTATGCCTGCGCCCCACTCGTCCCCTCTGTCCCCCGACGTGGATCCGCCGCGCAGAGGGTGCCTATACGCTTCAAAAAGGCGTCAAAATTGGGCATTCTTCACATGTGGTAACCATGGACGTACGGCCCCAGCTCATCGACGCACTTTCCGCCCTGCGCGACCGTGTCGCTGCCGTGCGTCTTCCACTCCCGCTGCCGGGAGCCGCGCGCTCCCGGCAGACGAGGACCGAACTGCTCGCCCAGCTCGACGACTACCTGCTGCCCAGGCTCAAGGATCCCGATGCGCCGCTCCTCGTGGTCATCGGTGGATCCACCGGCGCCGGCAAGTCGACGCTCGTGAACTCGCTCGTGGGATGCCGGGTCAGCGAGGCCGGTGTGCTGCGGCCGACCACCCGCACCCCGGTACTCGTCTGCCACCCGGACGATCACCACTGGTTCGCGGGGGTACGGGTGCTGCCGCAGCTCACCCGGGTGTGGCTGCCGCCGGGGCAGGCACCGGACCCGGACGGGCTCGACCACCTCGGCCCTGAGGGCGAGGACGACACCGTGCTGCGCGTGGAGACCGCAGCGACCCTGCCCCGGGGACTCGCACTGCTGGACGCCCCGGACATCGACTCGCTCGTCGTACGGAACCGGGTCCTGGCCGCCGAACTCATCTGTGCCGCCGACGTATGGGTCATGGTGACCACCGCGTCCCGGTACGCCGACGCGGTGCCGTGGCATCTGCTGCGTACCGCCAAGGAGTACGACGCCTGCCTGGTCACCGTCCTGGACCGGGTTCCGCACCAGGTGATCGCCGAAGTGTCCCGGCAGTACGCGGCGCTGCTCACCCGGGCCGGACTGGGCGAGGTGCCCCGCTTCACCATCCCGGAGCTGCCCGAGTCCGCGGGCGGCGGCAGCGGACTGCTGCCCACCACGGCCGTCGCGCCGCTGCGCGCCTGGCTCACCCACAGGGCACAGGATCCGGCGGCCCGTCAGCAGGCGGTGGGGCGTACCGCGTCCGGGGTCATCGACTCGCTCAACGCGCGGATGCCCGAACTGGCCGGGGCGGTCGCCGCGCAGTACGCGGCGTCGGTGCGGCTGACCGGCGTGGTCGAGGAGGCGTACGGGGCGGAGTCGTCACGCGTCCGCAGGCGGCTCCAGAACGGTGCCGTGCTCGCGGGTGACGCGCGTACCCGGTGGCGCGGATATCCGCTGTACAGCACCGCCGGGGAACTGCTCGACGCACTCGTGGAGAGCCTCGCGGCCCTGCTCCAGTGCGCCGTGGCAGCCGCCGACGAGCAGATCCGCACCACCTGGCAGCGCGAGCCCGCGGCAGGGGACTTCAGGTTCGAGGAAGCGGGCCGGGAAGCAGGTGGGTGGGGACCGGCCGAGGACATCCAGGGCCGGATCGCCATGGCCGTACGGCGCTGGCGGCGCGTTCTGGAGGAAATGGCCGAGGAAGAGGCGCGGCTGCTGGAACGCAATGCCGCACCCGACGCCGAGACGGTGGCGGCGCTGCTTGCGGCCGCCCTGCTCGGCGGGCGCCGGGCCCGGGGTGCCGGGGAGCAGCTTGCCGAACGGATCGGCGCCCAAGGCGCACTGCGGCTGCGCGACAAGGGCGGAGCGCTGCTCACCAGCTATCTGGACCAGGTCCTGCACGGCGAACGGGACCGGCGGCTCGCCCCCCTCGACGCGCTCGAAGTGGCCCCGGAACCGCAGGCCGAACTGATCGCCGCGCTGTCCGTACTGCAGAAGGAGAGGTGGAAGCGATGACCGCTGTCACTGACCAGGGCCGGGACCGGGGGCAGGGTCCCGAGCACGGAAGGCCCGACGGAGCGGCCGAAGGGGCGGCCGACGGGGTCGAGGGCGCCGAAGGAACGGAGGGGGCGGCAGGCCGGCGCTGGGACGACGGACTCATCGCGCGGCGGGCCGCGGACGCCCTGAAGGAGAGCGCAGAGAGGGAGCGTCCGCCGGACGACGACGTACGGCCCCAGGTCGAGGCGTACGGACTGCAGGGTGGCTCCCTGCGCCCGCGCCTCGACGCGCTGCGCGAGCTGGTCGGCCTCTCCCGCGCCAGGCTCGACGGGGACACCCTCGCCGAGGCGGGGCGCGTCCTGGACGAGGCGTCGGCCCGGCAGCGGCTCTCCTCACGGCACACGGTCGTTGCCATCGCCGGGGCGACCGGCAGCGGGAAGTCGACCCTCTTCAACGCCCTCGCGTGCTCACAGATCTCCGAAACCGGGCTGCGCAGGCCGACCACGTCCGCGCCGATCGCCTGCAGCTGGACCGACGGAGCCGCCGGGCTGCTGGACCGGCTGGCCGTTCCCGGCCGGCTGCGGCGCAGGCCCGTGCAGGGAAACACGGACGTCGACGAGGCACTGCAAGGGCTCGTGCTGGTGGACCTGCCCGACCACGACTCGGCCGCGACCGGCCACCGGGAACAGGTGGACCGGGTCCTCGCGCTGGTCGACGCGGTGATCTGGGTCATCGACCCGGAGAAGTACGCCGACGCGGCCCTCCACGAACGCTATCTGCGACCGCTCGCCGGACACGCGGAGATCACCTTCGTCGTTCTCAACCAGATCGACCGGCTCCCCGGAGAGGCCGCCGACCTGGTCCTGGACGATCTGCGCAGGCTGCTCGACGAGGACGGCATGGCGGTGGGCGAGCACGGTGAGCCGGGCGCCACCGTCATGTCCCTGTCCGCGCTCACCGGTGACGGGGTGGCGGACCTGCGCGAGCTGCTCGGCCGGTTCGTCCAGGACCGTACGGCGGCCGCGGCACGGCTCTCCGCCGACGTGGCCGCGGCAGCCGCGCGGCTCAGGCCGGTGTACGTCGCCGAAGGGCGCCCCGGGCTCGGTGAACGGACGCGTGAGGAATTCGCCGACCGGCTCGCCGAAGCCGTCGGCGCGGCCGCCGCGGGGCAGGCGGCGGAGCGCGAGTGGCGCAGGAACGCGGGAAGGGCCTGCGGGACGCCGTGGCTGCGGCTGTGGCGCTGGTACGAATCCACCCGGCAGCTCGGCGGCCTGGACCTGATGGCGCAGGCGCTCGCCCCGCCGGAGGAGGAACTCACCGCCCGGCAGCGCGTGGAGCAGGCCGTACGCACCCTGGCGGACGATGCCGTCGTCGGGCTGCCCGCGCCCTGGGCCCAGGCCGTGCGCGAGGCGGCGGTGAGCGGGGCGAAGGGGCTGCCGGAGGCGCTGGACGAGCTCGCACGCAACGCCCAGGCCGGCTCCGGAGCGGCAGGCCGGGGGCGTGCGGCGGGCGGCGGGCACAAGGGTGCCGCGGATCCCGGTGCGACTGCCCCGGGCTCGAGGGGTGCGGGGGCGCGGGGAACACAGGGGATGCAGGGAACGCCGGGCGGACCGGCCGGGTCGAGGGCCCAGAGTTCAGGGCTCCTCGGCTCAGGATCCCTCGGTTCCGGGGCTTCCGTCAGGGGCGTCGCTCCTGCGGCGGGGGCGCTCGGCGGCCGGACCGTCAGGCTTCCACGGCCCGCGTGGTGGCCCGCCGCCGTGCTCGCGCAGGCATCGATGACGCTGCTTCAGATCTTCGGCGGACTGTGGCTGCTCGGTCAGATCGTCGGCGTGCTCGAACCGGGCCTCGTGGTGCCCGCGCTGCTCATGCTCGCCGGGGTCGTCGGCGGACCGCTCGTGGAGTGGTCCTGCGCGGCTGCCGCACGGGGCCCGGCGCGACGGTACGGGCAGGAGGCCGAAAGGCGCCTGCGCGAGGCGGCGTCCGGTTGCGGCCGGGCCAAGGTCCTGGACCCCGTTGCGGCGGAACTGGCGCGCTACCGCGAGGTGCGCGAGCGGTACGTGGCGGTGACGGAGTTTTCCACAACCGGCCGGTAGTCCACAGGCGCCGGCAGGATTCCCGATTTCCGTCCAGCATGGGAGCACACCGGATCCCACCGGACCGGTGCAGGACGGATACGGGGGACGAAATGAACGAGACCTTGGTGACGCTGGTGGGAAATGCCGCGACCGGAGTGGAGTTCCGGGAGACGGCCACGGGGGGAATGGCGCGATTCCGGATGGCGGCGACTCCGCGTCGATGGGACCGCGAGAAGCAGCACTGGGCCGACGGGCACACCAGCTTCTACACGGTGTGGGCGTGGCGGACGCTGGCATCGAATCTGGCCGGTTCCGTTTCCGTCGGAGAACCCCTCGTCGTGCACGGCCGTCTGAAGGTGCGTGAGGAGGAGCGGGACGGGACCTGGAAGACCTCCGTGGACATCGAGGCCGTGGCGGTGGGACACGACCTGACCCGGGGGACAGCCGCCTTCCGGCGTGTGGTGAGGGGTGAGCCCTCATTGACGGCCCGTCGGACGCGCCCGACGGGGAGTGCGGCCGACACGGAGACGCATGGCGGCGAGGCAGGCGGCAGCGGGGCAGACAGGAGCCGGGCAGACAGGAGCGGGGCGGTCGGGGGTGCGGCGGTCAGGTTCCCGGAGGAATCGGCGCATCGTCAGAAACAGGCCACGGAGATGGTGTCCGTGTCCTGAAATAGGCCGGACGCGCCGGAGAAGGCGATAACGATTACGAGTCGGAATGGTTATCCAACGGTATGACGGGGGACTGCCCCTCGCCCGCTCCTTAGGATTCCTCAGTACTCACGCGGCACTTGAGTCTGCTGGCGAGGCAATCCCCACACACGCACCATGCGTGAAGGCCTCGCACGGAGGGGAATTCTGTGTTTTCTGTGTTTTCTGCGTCCGCAGCGTCTGCTTCGCCGTCCACTGCGGCGACGGAGCACTCCGCACGGGGCCGAAGCCGGGGTCGGATGCGCGACCAGGCGCCGGACCGGAGCCGGAGGGACCGCCGAGGACACGGCCTCGCACGGTGGGCCGCCGCGGCGCTGGCGTCCGGTCTCGTCGCGGCCGGCACCCTCGCCGGTGCGACGACGGCGGCAGCGGAGGAGACCGGTCAGCACCAGGGGGGCGCGACCGCGGTCCTGGACGGTCTGAAGACCTTCGACCGCGCGCTGCTCCACACCGGCGGTGAAGGCGGCCAGGAGCGCACGACTCAGGAGCTTCCCGCAGGTCTGTTCGAGATGACCGTCGAGGGCGGCGGCCGGCTCAAGACCTACTGCATCGACATCCACAACCCCACCCAGGACCAGGCGAAGTACCTCGAGACCCCCTGGAACCAGACCTCGCTCGGCGCGAACAAGAACGCCGGGAAGATCCGCTGGATCCTGCAGCACTCCTACCCCCAGGTCGACGACCTCGCCGCGCTCGCCGACAAGGCCGGCACCGGGCCGCTCACCGAGCGGACCGCTGCCGCGGGCACCCAGGTCGCCATCTGGCGCTACTCGGACGACGTCGAGGTCGAGGCCGCCGACAAGCAGGCCGAGAAGCTCGCCGACTGGCTGGAGGACGAGGCCGTCAACATGACGGAGCCCAAGGCGTCCCTCGCCCTGGACCCGGCCGCGGTCTCCGGACGGGCGGGCGGGCGGCTCGGCCCGGTCACGGTCCGCACCGACGCGGGCCAGGTCTCCGTCGCGCCGCCCGCCGACGCCGCGGCCAGCGGGATCACCGTCACCGACAAGGACGGCAAGCCCGTCACGGAGGCGGTCGACGGCACCGGCCTCTACTTCGACATCCCCGAGGACACGGCGGACGGCTCCGCCGCGCTGACCGTCCAGGCGACCACCTCCGTGCCCGTCGGCCGGGCGTTCGCCGGGGTGACCAGGAGCCAGACACAGATTCTGGCCGGCTCCAGCGAGTCCACGGTCTCCGCGACGGCCACCGCGACCTGGGCCGAGACGGGCGCCGTGCCCGCTCTCACGGCGAAGAAGAACTGCGCCAAGGGCGGCGTGGACATCACCGCGGCCAACAAGGGGGACGCCCCGTTCACCTTCGAGCTCGTCGGCTTCGAGCACACCATCGAGGCGGGAGCCACCAGGACGGTGACGATCCCGGTCGCCGAGGACCAGGCGTACGACTTCACCATCACCGGGCCGGGCGGCTTCCGGAAGAACTTCAAGGGCGTCCTGGACTGCGCCACCGCGGGCAGTACCGCGACGGGTGACGGCGTGGGCACGCAGAGCGCCCAGCAGCCCGTGCCCGCCTCGACCGGCACCAGCTCCACCGGCATCGAGGGCGACCTCGCCGAGACGGGAGGGTCCAGTGCCACGCCGCTCATCGCGGGCATCGCCATCGGCCTCCTCGTCCTCGGCGGCGGCGCGGTCTTCCTGCTCCGCAAGAAGAAGCCGGCCGGCGAAGGCAACGACGGTGGAAACGCCGAGTAAGTGACCGCCCGCGCATCGTGACGATGCGCCGGTGACGGGCCCGGTGCGCACGCGCGCACCGGGCCCGGTGCGTTCCGGGCGGATGAACAGGGGGTGCCGGGGACCGGACTGGTTTCCTTCAGGGTGCGGACGTCAGGCAAGATGGGTGTATCTGCCCACACCTCTATTGCTGCCGGACGGTTTCTCTTGGCTGAGTTCATCTACACCATGCGCAAGACGCGCAAGGCGCACGGCGACAAGGTGATTCTCGATGACGTCACCCTGAACTTCCTGCCCGGCGCGAAGATCGGTGTCGTGGGACCCAACGGCGCCGGTAAGTCCACGGTGCTGAAGATCATGGCGGGCCTCGAGCAGCCGTCCAACGGCGAGGCGTACATCACGCCCGGCTTCAGCGTCGGCATCCTCATGCAGGAGCCGAAGCTCGACGAGTCGAAGACCGTCCTGGAGAACGTCCAGGACGGCGCCGCCGAGATCATGGGCAAGCTCAAGCGCTTCAACGAGGTCGCCGAGCTGATGGCGACCGACTACTCCGACGCGCTCATGGACGAGATGGGCAAGCTCCAGGAGGACCTGGACCACGCCAACGCGTGGGACCTGGACGCCCAGCTGGAGCAGGCCATGGACGCCCTGGGCTGCCCGCCCGGCGACTGGCCCGTCAACAACCTGTCCGGCGGCGAGAAGCGCCGTGTGGCGCTCTGCAAGCTGCTGATCGAGGCCCCGGACCTGCTCCTCCTCGACGAGCCCACCAACCACCTCGACGCCGAGTCGGTGAACTGGCTGGAGCAGCACCTGTCGAAGTACCCGGGCGCCGTGGTGGCCGTCACCCACGACCGGTACTTCCTGAACAACGTCGCCGAGTGGATCCTCGAGCTCGACCGCGGTCGCGCGATCCCCTACGAGGGCAACTACTCCACGTACCTGGAGCGCAAGGCCACCCGCCTCAAGGTCGAGGGCCGCAAGGACGAGAAGCGCCAGAAGCGGCTCAAGGAAGAGCTTGAGTGGGTCCGCTCCAACGCCAAGGGCCGGCAGACCAAGTCCAAGGCACGCCTCGCTCGTTACGAGGAGATGGCGGCCGAGGCGGACAAGATGCGGAAGCTGGACTTCGAAGAGATCCAGATCCCGCCGGGCCCGCGTCTCGGTTCCATCGTCGTCGAGGTCGAGAACCTCTCGAAGGCCTTCGGCGACAAGGTCCTCATCGACGACCTGTCCTTCACGCTGCCCCGCAACGGCATCGTCGGCATCATCGGCCCGAACGGCGCGGGCAAGACCACGCTGTTCAAGATGATCCAGGGCCTGGAGACGCCGGACTCCGGCGCCATCAAGGTCGGCGACACGGTCAAGATCTCCTACGTCGACCAGTCCCGCGCCAACATCGACCCGAAGAAGACCCTCTGGGCCGTCGTGTCGGACGAGCTGGACTACATCAACGTCGGCCAGGTCGAGATGCCCTCGCGGGCGTACGTCTCCGCGTTCGGCTTCAAGGGCCCGGACCAGCAGAAGCCGGCCGGGGTCCTGTCCGGTGGTGAGCGCAACCGCCTCAACCTGGCGCTGACGCTCAAGGAGGGCGGCAACCTGCTGCTCCTCGACGAGCCCACCAACGACCTCGACGTCGAGACCCTGTCCTCGCTCGAGAACGCGCTGCTGGAGTTCCCCGGTGCGGCCGTGGTCATCTCCCACGACCGCTGGTTCCTGGACCGCGTCGCCACGCACATCCTGGCGTACGAGGGCGACTCCAAGTGGTACTGGTTCGAGGGCAACTTCGAGTCGTACGAGAAGAACAAGATCGAGCGCCTGGGTGCGGACGCGGCCCGTCCGCACCGTGCCACGTACAAGAAGCTCACGCGAGGCTGATCGTGGCTCGTCACATCTACAGCTGCCCGCTGCGCTGGTCGGACATGGATGCCTTCGGCCACGTGAACAACGTGGTCTTCCTCCGCTACCTGGAGGAGGCGCGCATCGACTTCATGTTCCGGCTGGCGCCGGGGGACGGTTCGCCGTCCTTCGCCGGCGGGTCCGTCGTGGCACGGCACGAGATCGACTACGTGCGACCGCTGGTCCACCGGCACGCGCCGGTGACCGTCGAGTCGTGGGTGACGAAGATCGGTGCCGCGTCGCTGACGATCGCCTACGAGATCAAGGACCCCGAACAGGTCTACGTGCGGGCGTCGACGATAGTCGTGCCCTACAACCTGGTGGAGGAGCGGCCCCGGCGGATCACCGCCGAGGAGAAGCTCTTCCTGCAGGAATACCTCGATCAGGAGCCTGCCGCCGCATGACGGTGCCCGTACGGTCGCTGCAGTTCGCCGACGCGAGGGAGGCGGCGGATCTCGCCGCCTTCCTCGGCAGGCTGCTCCACTACGACCGGGCCGCCGCTGTCCGCCTCCAGGCGGGCGGCGGCGCGCTGGCGGTGTTCGGCCGGCCGCCGTCGTTCGAGGTCCTCGCGATCCGTACGGCCCGGCTGTCCGGCACGCACGACTTCGACACCACCGTCTCGGCCGGTGAGCTCCTCGAGTCCCTGGACACCGGGGAGAGCGACGGGGGGAGCGCCGGATCGGGCGACCTGCCCGCACCCGTGACCGGTCCGCCGTGGACCGGAGTGCTGCCGCCGCGCCGCGGCTGGGAGCAACGGCCCGGACTGCCGGGGCCGTTGGCTCTGCGCACCGCGCTCACCGAGGCCGTCGCGGAGTTCCGGGCGCGTGACGAGGCGCTGCCCGAGGACCGTCGTACCCGGGCGGAACGCGATCTGATCGGACGCGACATCTGGTCCCGCACGGTCGGCGACACCGAACTCCCGCTGCGCGCCGTCCACGCCGCCCAGTCCCTGGGCTTCCTGAAGCCTGCCCCGGACTTCCCCGTCGCGCTGCTCGGTGCCGGATCGTGGCTGCGGCTGCGCACCCCGTTCGGCTCGGTCGCCCTCAGGGGCGCGGGCGGCGGACTCGGCGACCTCGCGGTGAGGGTCCGGACGGCCTGAGCCCGCGCACTACTCCGCCGGTGTGTCCTTCGGGCCGTCCGGCCACACCCCGATGTGGTCCTGCTCCAGCTCCAGCATCACCCGGTGCTCCATGCCCAGTGCCTCGGTGTAGTCGGCGGGCAGCTGCAGCCGGCCCGCCCGGTCGAGCATCGCGTACTCCCGCGCCACCTGCGACTCCTGGCCCGTCGCCGCGTCGACCTCCGTGCGCCGCAGCACCTCGGAGGACGTACGGCCGTCACGGATCGCGACCGTGCGGCGTACCTCACCCGCCACCGCGAGGTCATGGGTGACGATCACGATCGTGGTGCCGAGCTCCTCGTTGGCACGGCGGAACGCCGCGAACACCTGCTCGCCGGTGGCCGAGTCCAGCTCACCGGTCGGCTCGTCGGCCAGCAGCACCGACGGGTTGTTGGCCAGGGCCACGGCGATCGCCACCCGCTGCTGCTGACCCCCGGACATCTGCGCGGGACGGCGGTCGCGGCAGTCCGCCACATCGAGCATCTGAAGCAACGACTCGGCACGCGCGGCCCGTTCACGGTTCCGGCCGCCGCCGCGCAGCTGCATCGGAAGGGTGATGTTCTGGACGGCGGTCAGATACGACAGCAGATTGCGGGAGGTCTGCTGCCAGACGAAACCGACCACGTCGCGGCGGTAGCGCAGGCGCTCCTTCGACCCCATCGCCAGCAGATCACAGCCCGCGACCTTCGCCGACCCGGCGGTGGGCACGTCGAGGCCCGCCAGGATGTTCATCAGGGTGGACTTCCCGCTGCCCGAGGCGCCCACCAGCGCCATCAACTCGCCCTCGGTGACGAGCAGGTCGAGCCCCTGCAGGGCCTGCACCTCCACCCCGTCCGTGGAGAAGATGCGCACCAGCCGGTCGCAGGCGATCAGCGCGTCATGCCCGTACGACGGCCGGTCGCGGCGTACGGAGGCCCGCTGTTCGAGCTCCGCCAAGGTGGTCTCTGTCGACGACGTCATCGGGTGTCTCCTGCCCTGAGTTCCTTGATCGATCCACGGCGGCTCGCCCACCAGGCCTGGACGCCGGCCACGGCTGCGGCGAGGACGACCACCCCCAGCGCCGGAAGGGCCAGCGACCAGAGGTCGGCCCGCAGTGAAGCGGCGTTCGATGATCCGGATTCCCCGCCCGCCAGCGCCAGCGCGGCCAGGTCGACTCCGGGTGCCAGCAGGGCGATGGTCGTCCAGCCGACGAGGAGCCCGCCGAACGCGGCCAGCAGCGCCTGCGGCATGGCCTCGAACGCGAGCAGCCGCCGGCCCTGCCGGGTGGTGAGCCCCATGGTGCGCAGCCGGGCCAGCAGCGTCCTGCGCTCCGGTGCGGTCTGCAGCAGGGAGAGGAGCACGGCGAGCAGCGCGTATCCGGCGCCCGCCGCGACAGCCGCCCCGTAGATCCGCTCGGCGCCCGACTGCATCGGGGTGTCGACGAACACCTTGCGCTCCTCCGAGCGCAGCCGGACGGTGAACTGGCCCGCGCCCTGCGCGGCGGCCCGCAGCTCCTCGCCGTCCGCCGCCGCGCCCGTGACCATCAGCGTTGTGGGCTGCCGTGCCGGGAGCCCCGCGGAGTCGACGATCAGGAAGCCGGAATCGGTCACCGCGGACGTGCGCGAGCGGACGGCGGCGACCCGCACCGTGATGTCCCCGCCCTCTGACCGGATCGTGTGCGGCTCGTCGCCGAGCAGCTTCGCCACCTCGGGGGAAGCGATCGCGGGCAGCACGTCGTCCTGTCCCCGGCCGGCCTTCAGCAGGCCGACGGGCAACGCGGGCTGACCCGTCTCCCGGGCCAGCCGGGCGTACGAACCCGGCTCCACGCCCAGCAGGGTCGCCCGTTCGGTGTCACCCCTGACGTCCAGGTCGGCGGCCAGCGGAACGCTGTACTCGATGCGTACGGCCGCCACGTCCTGGACACCGTCCATGGCCCGCACCGAGCGGACCAGGCTGTCCGGGACCGCGGTCAGCCCGATGTTCTCGCCGCTGATCCGGGCGTCGGCACCGACCGCCCGCAGTGCCGCGGCGTCCCGCGCATCGGCGACCCCGGCCAGCACCGAACCACCGAAGGCCGCCGTCGTCAGAGCGATCAGCAGGGCCAGCAGCGGCAGCGTGCCGCTCGCGCCGGTCCGGCCGGCCCGGGCCAGCGACAGGAAGCCGACCGCTCCGCGCAGCCGCGCGACAGGGCGGGCCGCCAGCCGCAGCGGCAGCGGATAGAGCCGTACGAGAACGAGAGCGGCGATCAGACCCACCAGGACGGGGGCCGAGCTGACCAGCAGATCGGCGTCCGAGCCCGTTGTCGTACCCCGCCGGCGCAGGGCGGCGACCGCGCCGACCGCCAGGACGAGCAGGGTCAGTTCGGCGACCGTACGCCGCCGGGACGGCTTGGCGTCCACGACGTCCTCGCGGGCGCCGTGCAGCAGCGGCCTGCGGTGGTACAGCGTCGTGCGGAGCGGCAGCGCCACGCAGACCAGGACCGCGACCGAGGCGGCACCGACGACGGAGGGCAACCAGCGGGCCTCGCCGATGACGAGGACGGCCAGCAGCAGTCCGAGCGCCGCCGCGGGCAGGACGGCCACCGCGGTCTCGGCCAGCAGCCGGCCGCCGATGCCCCGCAGTGAGCCGCCCCGGGACCGCAGCAGGGCGAGTTCGCCGTGGCGGCGGGCGCCGATCAGCCCGCCGGTCATCAGCAGGACCACGGCGGCCACCGCTCCGATCCCCACGGCCGCGACCGTGACGACGGGGCCGATCGCCGCACGCATCGACGTGTAGGCGTCGAGGATGGCGTCCAGATCGGTGGTGAGCGTCGTGTTGGGCCCCGCGAGCGTGCGCAGTTCCAGCAGCTCGGGGCCGTTCTCCAGCGAGGCGACGGCGTCCCGGAGGCCGGGGACGTCGGTCGCGGTGAGTCCGGAGGGGTCCGGGGCGACGCGCCAGTACAGCTCCGGCTCGCCCGCCGTGTCCAGCAGCGCCGGTCCGGTGTCGGGAGCCAGGAGCAGCGTCCCCTGCCAGTAGAAGACCGGCGTCCGGGAGGCCGGGTCCGCGACCAGGGACGGGGCACGGTAGAGGGGGTCGACCGCCCAGTAGCCGCTCTTCGGCTGCAGCGGGGTCACGAGACCTGTGATGCGTACGGTCAGCGCTTTCCCGCCCTGGGTGGGCACCGAGAGGGTGGAGCCCACCTTCATCTTCAGCTCCGCGGCGGTTTCCTCGGTGACGGCCGCCTCCACCTCACGGGTGGCGGCCGTCACCTCGCCGTGTGCGACGGGCCATCCGCCCTCGGCCAGCCTGCTGTGCTCGCGCAGGCCCGACGGGGCCGCGTAGAACAGCTTGGCGGGCATCGCGTCCGGGCGGGGCAGCCAGGCCTCCTGCGCGACGATCGGCTTCGACGTGTGCACCCCGTAGGAGGAGCGCGGCAGATCGGCCCGTACGGGTGCGGGAAGACCCTTCACCAGCGCGCGGTCGATTCCGGCCAGGGTCTCCTCCCGCAGGGCCTGCTCACGCGCCGGGCGCGGTTCGGCGAGCGAGGGCGGGGGCGTGGTCACTTCGAGCACGCTCAGCCCGGGCGACGCGGTGCCGATGTCGTGGCGCAGCGCCTTCGTCTCGTACGCCTCCACGGAACGCGGGAACGCCGCGGCGAGGAACGCCGTCAGGAACACCAGGACCGCGAGGGCGGCGCTGATCCCCGGGGCCGTACGCAACCGCGTACGGACCCACGGGGCGCAGGCGGCCGGAATCTTGGCGGCGGTCATGTCAGTTGTCCCCCTGGTGGCGCAGCGAAACGGCGGGGTCGGTCCGCCGCAGCGTGATGGCGGCCACGATCAGCAGCGGGAACGCCGCGACGGCGGCCAGCAGCACGGCGACCTGACCGGCAGGCAGCAGCACCAGGACATCCGGCACCGGCCGTGCCGCCTGTCCCGTCAGCACCACGAGCGGCACCACGGCCCTGGTCAGTACAGCTCCCAGAGCGAGCCCGATCAGTACCGCGACGGCGATCAGGATCCCCTGCTCCGCGGCGACCATCCGGGCCAGCCTGCGGCGGGGCGTGCCCAGGGCCCGCAACACCGCGAACTCGGCGGACCGTTCGCGCTGCGAGCCCACGAGGCCGACCGCGTAGCCGACCGCGGCCAGCGCCGCGGCGACCGCGGCGACCGCCAGCAGCGCGGACTGCGGACCCGCTCCCAGCGGGTCGTCCGCCAGCTCCTCGGCCGTCTCGTCGCGCACCAGCACCTGGGCCGGGTCCGTACCCGGCAGCTTGCGCAGCTCGGCCGCCACGTCCGGCCCGTCGCCGGGTGCCGTGCTCAGCCACCACTCGGTGGGCGCCAGGGCGGCTCCGGGCCGGTGGGCGAGCACCTCGGACACGGCCCTGAGGTCCAGGAGCAGGCTCCCGCCGGGCTTCGTCGACGACTCCGCGCCGCTCACGGCCGCAGGAACACCCGTGGTGGGCAGCTGCCGCACCGCCTTCGCCAGGGTCACCCGGACCGTCCGGCCCGCCAGCGTGAGGTCGACGTCCTGGCCCAGCTTCGCCCCCGAGTACGTCAGGTACGCGTCGGTCGCCACCGCCTTCAGCGCCGGGGCCGGTGCACGGACCGCGGTGATCCGGAGCGTGCCGACCGGGCCGCCGCCGAAGAACGGCTCCGGCGTCAGGACGGCCCCGGTGCCGTACCCGAAGGAGGGAGAGGCACCCGATCCGGTCACCGTCCGCGGTGTCTCGCCCGGCCTCTGCTCCCCGGCCTCGGTCACGGTCGTGGCGGCCCGCCAGCGGACCCCGTCGGAGACCGGAACCGGCTGCTCGCTCCCACTGCCGGTCCGCGCCCTGAGCCCCGTCACCGAGACCAGCCGCTTCTCGGAGCGGTTCGCGGGCACATCGCCGTCCACCTCGAAGCCGGTCACGGCCAGTTCGCCCGACGGGGACACCGGGACGGAGACGGTGTGCTCGCGCCCGTCGACGGGAACGGGCCCGGCACCGATCCGGTAGCCGATGCCGTAGCGGTCCTCCAGCAGAACGCTGACCAGCGGAGCCGAACCGGCCGGCTTCCTCGACCCGGGCGCCGCTTCGTCGAGGATCCGGAGATCGAACACCGCATGTGTGCTGCCCTTCGGCAGCGTCACCCCGGTACGCGCGGCCTTCGGCGGGGTGATCGCGTCGAACACCTTCCGCGGTGCCGAGCCGGCGAGGTCCTCACGCATCAGCATCCGCTCGTCCGCGTGTGCGGTGTCCAGCGCCAGCACCTCGGCCGTCCGTCCGCCGGACAGTTCGGCCGTCGTACGGAACGCCGGAGCGGCCTCGCGCACGCCGGGCAGATCCGTGTACGGCGCCGCCTTCGCCGGGTCGTTGCCGAGCCCCGCCACGATCCGTACCGAAGCACCGGACCGGAAGTCGGCCTGGTCGCTCTGCGAGCGGTCCCACGAGGCGGCCTGGCCGATGGCCAGCATGCCCGTCGCCACGGCCAGCACCAGCAGCAGCACCGGCCCCGCACCGCGCAGGGGACGGCGGCTGAACTGCCAGCCGGCCAGCGCCGCGGACAGTCCCCGCCCGCCCGCCGCACGGCGCTCCGCGAGCCTCGCCGCAGGCGGCAGCAGCCGCAGAGTCAGGACGGTTCCCGCGAGGAGGGCGAGCGCGGGCGCGGCGACCAGCAGCGGATCGATGCCGAGATCGCCCTCCCGGTCGCCACTGAGCGCACCGCTGCCGGACAACCCGGTCTGCCGGTCCAGCTGCCAGTACGCCACACCGGCGATCAGCAGCAGCCCGAGGTCCGCGCCCGCGCGCACCGCAGGGGGCAGCGCCGCGGCGCGGGAGCCCCGCCGCCCGCCCGCGCTCGCGGCCAGCGCCGGTGCCACCACGGCCAGCGCGCAAGCCAGGGCGACGGCGCCGGCCACCAGCCACACCGAGCCGTTCACACCGTCGCCCAGCCGCAGGCCGATCCGGGTCAGCCCGCTCCGGTCCGCGAGCAGCCGGGTCAGCGGTCCGGCGAGCAGCGGGGCGACGAGAGCGGCCGGCACGGCGAGCAGCAGTGCCTCGGTCGCGGCCAGCGAGGCGATCCGGCCCCGCGAGCCGCCCCGGGCCCGCAGCAGTTCGGTCTCGCCGGCTCGCTCGCTGCTCAGCAGCCGGGCCACGAGCAGCAGGGCGTAACCCGCGAGCAGGACCAGCTGGACGGCGACGATCATGATCGTCGAGCGGGACACCAGCAGCGCCCGGTCGATCTGCTCGAGGACGGTGGGCAGCGAGGTCCGCACCGTGACCCCGCCGTCGAACACAGGGGCGGCCGACAGCGCCTTCGGACCGTCCGTCGAGGTGCGGTGCAGATCCCCGGTCCGGCCGGTGGTCACCGTACGGAAGTCGGCGCCGGCCAGCCAGGACACCCCGCCGGGACTGAGCCGGCCGGAGGTGAGCACCGCGGGGTCGGCGAGCAGGGGACCGTACGTGGTGAAGACGACCTTGCGGACCCCGCGCCCGCCGAGCGCGTCCAGCTGCCAGTACGGGTCGGCCTGGTCGGACACCTCGTACAGACCGGTGATCTCGACCCGGAGCGGTGCTCCGCCCAGCCGGTCGGCGAGGGTGAGCCGCGCGCCGGGCTTCAGCTTCAGTGCCTCCGCGACGGTACGGGGGAGCGCGACCTGCACCGGCCCGGCAGCGTCACCGGCTCCGGCGACAGGCATGCGCCCCTCGGCGAGGCGGACGCGGCTGCGGTCGAGCGAGGCGAGGTGGGTGAGGTCGGGTTCGCCGCGCCGCCCGGCCGGATCCTGGAGGCCGCGGGGCAGCGCGTACGGTCCCGAGGTCTCCAGCGTCCGCACGGTCACCGGCAGTCCGTCGAACGTCGCGCGGGCCGCCCTGCGGACCGTCTCGTCGGCCTCCTCACGCTGCTCGCGGTCCACCTCGGCGGACACGAAGAGCGAGGCGGACTCGGCGGAGCGGTGGGTCAGGGTGTGCCGCAGGGCGGCGTCCCCGACGGAACCGGAGAAGGCGGTCAGAGCGGCCAGCACACAGGTGGTGAGCAGCACGGCCAGGAGGGCGGCCGCGAGAAGCAGCCGGTGCGCACGCACACGCAGAAAGACGAACCCCGTCACCTGATCCCCCGAACCCTCAGCAGCCGCACGCCCCCCGACGTTCCCAGGATGCTTTCAGAGTGCACGGGCTCCTGGAAACCGCTTGCGGTCGCTATTGATGGGATCGTGACCGTTATCCGGCGGCGGAGCACCGGATTCCGCACGTGCGCGGCGAGAGGTTCTTCAGCCCTCGGTGTTGATCATCGAGGCGGCCGCGTAGGTGAGGTAGTCCCACAACTGCCGCTCGTGCGCGGGGGAAAGCCCGAGCTCGTCGAGCGCCACCCGCATATGGCCGAGCCACGCGTCGTGCGCCGCACGGTCCACCCGGAACGGAACGTGCCGCATCCGCAGCCGGGGGTGGCCCCGCTCGTCGCTGTAGGTGCGCGGACCGCCCCAGTACTGCATGAGGAACAGGGTGAACCGCTCCTCGGCCGGACCCAGATCCTCCTCCGGGTACATCGGCCTCAGCAGCGGGTCGTCCGCGACCCCCTGGTAGAAGCGGTGGACCAGGCGCCGGAAGGTCTCCTCGCCGCCGACCTGCTCGTAGAAGGTCTGCTCCTGAAGCGTGTCGCGCGGAATCTCTGTCACCCGTCCATGGTCGCAGACGCACCGGCCGGGTACCGGAGTCCTAGGACCCCGGCACCCGGCAGGCGGGAACCCGGCTCAGTCGCGGCGCACCGTGATCGTCGTCCAGGCCCCGACATGTACCTGGTCGCCGTCCTGGAGCGGGACGGGCACATAGGGCTGGATCGGATCCTCGGCGCCGTTGAGCGTCGTGCCGTTGGTGGAGTTCTGGTCGACGACGGCCCAGCTGCCGTCCGGCTGCTGCACCAGCACGGCGTGCTGGTGAGAGACGCCCGGGTCCTCCGGCGGCACGGCGAGATCGATGTCGGGGGACTCGCCGGTGCTGTGCCGGCGGCGGCCGATCGTGATCTGGCTGCCGGTGAGCGGAAGGTGCTGCTCCGGGGAGTACGCGGGCAGGTTGAGCCCGGTCGCCTCGGGGCCGCTGCGCTGCATCATCGCCAGGAAGTACTCGCGGTCCGGGGCGATCACGGCCGACCAGCTGACCGGCTGCCGGTTCTGGCCGGGAACAGGGCCGTGTCCCTGAGCCTGGCCGGGTCCCTGACCGGGGAAGTGCTGCTGGGGGGCCTGCGGTCCCTGCTGGAAGCCCTGCGGGGGTTGCTGCTGCTGCGAGGGCGGCGGCAGCATCCAGTCGTCCCCGCCGGTCTGCGGAGCCTGTGGCTGCGGCGGCGCGGACTGCTGCTGGAACGACGGGGGCGGCGGACCCTGGCGCTGCGGCTCGAACGGCGAGGGGTGACCCTGCTGTCCCTGAGGCCCCGGCTGCCCCTGCTGTCCCTGAGGCTCGAACGGCGAGGGCTGCCCGGGCTGACCCTGCTGCCCCTGCCGCTCGAAGGGGGACGACGACTGCTGCTGGAAGGAGGGCGGGGGCGGCGGGCCCTGCTGGAACGACGGGGGAGGCGGCGGGCCCGGCCGGCCTGCCTGCTCCGGTGAGAGCGGCTCGGCGGGCCTGTTCATCTGCGAGGGCCGCGAGCTCTGGTACTCGAACGGGTCGTGCTGCTGCGGAGGCTGCGGCGGGCCCTGCTGGGCCTGGAAGCCGGGCGGCAGATTCAGCCCGGGCACCGGGCCCCCGACGCCGCCCTGCGGGGCGAGCGGGGTGTACGACGTCGCCGTGTTCGTGAGGAAGTTCCAGCGGCACTCCTCACAGAACGGCGCCATCGCTTCACGCGGGGTGCGGCACTGCGGGCAGAGCTCGGCCTGGGCGGTCGGCTCCCCGGGACCCTGCGGGTACCCGTAACCGGGCGCGGGCGGCGGGGGAGGCGGCGGGGGGACCGCGCCCGCGGGCGCGCCCGCCCCGGCCATGCGATGTCCACAGACCTCGCACCAGTCCTCGGAACCCGACTGGTGTCCGTTCGGGCAGGTCGGCATGTCGGCGCTTCCCCCTCTCCTCGTCCGGCCCGGAGGCCGTCATGCTCGTAGGTGCGCCGTCAGGCCGGCCGGGTGGCCACCGCACGGCTGTTTCGCTGTCGTACGTACTGTTATTTCTTGACGCGAACGGTCTTGGTGGAGCGTGTTTCGAGTGTCATCTCGTCCGCTTCCGCCACCCTCGCTTTCAGTCGCACAGTACCGGTCGCCGCATCGACAACATCGACCACCTTCGAAAGCAGTTTCGCAGTATCCGCGTTTCCGGAGGCCGATGCGAGCTGCACCGCACGACCGAGTTTCGCCGTCGCGCCGTCGAAGTCTCCCGATTTGCGCGCGTCCAGGCCCTGTTGGATGACTTGCGCCAGTTCCGCCTGACCTGTGTAGTGGGCAACCTGAGGGTTGATGGACGTGGACGCCGCCATGTCGTCCGTCCAGACCGCCCGTACGAGGCCCTGGGACAGCGTCTGCGGGGCCTCGCCGGCCGAGGGGGCGGGAAGGATCAGCGAGACCCGGGCCGCCAGCATCTCCTGGCCGATGCCGGCCTCGGGAACCCGTACACACACGTGATAATCCCGGGACTCGTCGCCCCAGGAGCCCGTCGGATAGTCCCCGGCGCGGGGCCCCGCCACCGTGCGGCGGTCGGTCAGTTCGGCGACCGTGGGCGCCACCTGCTTGACGAAGCCGATCTCGACCCCGACGGGCGTCCAGAGCCGCAGCGCCACGTCCGCGACCTCCTTGCCCATCGCGTTCTCCATCATCTGCGTGAAGTCCGCGGCGAGTCCCGCCGGGTCGGCGACGATGTCCGCCGTGCCGAGCAGCGCGGAGGCGATGGCTGTGACCTCTTTCACTTCCCAGTCGGTGCCCACCCCACGGGCGTCACAGGTGAAGCGGCCCGCACACGCGTCCAGAGCCGCCCGCAGGTCCTCCGGCGACTCGTGCTCGTTACGGCCGTCGGTGAGCAGGATGCCGTGCCTGATCTCCACATCGGCCGCGCCCAGCAGCCGGTCGGCCAGCCGCAGCCACGTACCGATCGCCGTACCGCCGCCCGAACTCAGCCGCCGCAGGGCGTCCTTCGCCTGGGCCTTCGTCTGCGCGTCGGCGGTCGCGAGCCGTCCGTCGCCCGGGTACACATCCTTGGCCACATGGGTTCCGGCGACCACCGCGAACCGCGTGCCGTCACGCAGGGTGTCGATGGCCGCCGCCGTCGCGTCACGGGCGTTGCGCATCTTGGTCGGCGGGTACTCCATCGAGCCGGAACAGTCGACCATGAGCACCACCGCGGCGTCCGGCGCATGTCCCGCGGTGCGCGCGGACACCGCGGACGCACCGGTCAGCGGCACACGGCCGGTGGTGCCACCGCCCGTCGACGTCACGGTGACGATCGCGTTGACCTCGCGCCCGCCCTCGGGCAGATATTCGTTCTGGTACACCTCGACGGAGAACTGCGGCACGTTCGACTTGGAGAAGTTGGCCATCTGATCGGCTCCTTGAGGCTCCACGTATGTCAGATGAAGACAGGTATGCGGACAGAGTTCAGGACAGGAGGGGCGGGGCGGGCAGGGCGGGCAGAAGGAGCTGGCAGGGTGGGGAGAGGACGGACGTCGGCTGGCGGTAGGCAGAACGACTGGACCGGCGGACCGGCGGACCGAACGCGGCTCAGGCAGTGCTGTAGGCCGATCCTGCCCCTTGCGTCGGCACGGCGAACGGGAGCAGGGCCACTGTTACGTTGTCGTGGCCCCCGCCGTCGAGCGCATGACCGACCAGCACCTGGGCTCCGTGCAGCGGCCGTTCGTACGCCTCGGGCGGCACGGCCGTGGCCATCTCCACCGCAGACTCGGCGTAGTTCCACAGTCCGTCGGTGCACACCACCACCAGACCGGGGCGGTCCGGTTTGAAGGAAGCGGTGTGCGGCTCCAGGTCGTACGCGTCGGCGCCGAGCCAGCCCGTGATGGCGTGCGCGCGCTCGTCGGCGTACGCCTCCGCCTCGTTCATCAGGCCCGTCGCCACCATCTGCGCGGCCCACGAGTCGTCCTCCGTGAGCCGGGCGGGCGGATTCGCGCGGTCCTCGGGCACCCAGTAGACACGGCTGTCACCGACCCACCCGACGACCAGCAGGCCGCCCGCCATGATCGCGCCGACCAGCGTGCAGGCCGGGGCGTTCTGATGACGGTGCGGATCGTGCTCCATCGCACGACCGGGCTCCTGTGCCAGGGAGTTGACCGCCTCGGACGCGGCGAGAATCGCCTCGTGCATCGCCTGCTGCGGATGCGTGCCCCGCGGCAGCGACTCCAGCAGCGCCTCGTTGGCGGCGCTCGCGGCCGCGGCCGAGGCCTCGTCCGGCCGGCTCGCCGACGACACCCCGTCGCACACGATCGCCACGACGGCCGGTGACCCGTCCGGCAGCGCGGTGGAGGACACCGCGAACGCGTCCTCGTTGCGGTGATGGCGCAGGCCGCGGTCGCTGACAGCCGCCACGGAACCGAGCTCCTGCTCCATGTGGTCGCGCTCGCGGGGCTGGGCGTGACCGCAGTTCTCGCAGTAGCCGTCGGTGTCCACGTGACCTGAGCGGCACGCCACACAGACCTTGGCACCGGCCGGGACACCCGCACCGGAATGCTCCGCGGTACGGGGGTCGGGTGCCGCCGGCCCGGGAGCAGCCAGCTCGAAGTCGCCCGAGGCGGCGTCGGGGCGGTTCGCGTCAGGGCGGTCCGCGTCGTGGCGGTTCGCGTCCGGGCGCTCCGCGGCAGGGGCGTCCGGTTCGTCGAAGCGGACGGCCGAGGGCGCCGTGGTGGGCAGGGGCTTCCCGCCCGAGTCCAGGCCCGGAAGGTCGGCAGGACGGTGCGTGGGCGCGGGCAGGTCCGAGCTGTCGACCTCGGAAGCGGGCGGCCATGCCACCGGACCGGCGCCCGCGCTCTGCGCGGGGACGGTGATGGCGACGGTCGGGCGGTCGCCCGGCGGGGCGGGCACGGCCGAGAGGTCGTACCCGCACGCCCCGCAGAACAGGTCGCCCGACTCCAGCGGTTCCTCACAGCTGGGGCACCCCGGCAAGGAGGCCTGCTGGTGGATCTGTGACATCTTCACACCCAGGTCCGGGGGCGGAAACGGTTGGCCCGCTCCACCAGTTCGATCCTCTCGTCGCCCCGCTGCGCGAGCCGGGCGAGCATCCGGTACGAGCGTTCGAGACCGAACCTGAGGCCTCGCTCGTCCAGCTCACTGTCCAGCAGCGTCCTCGGCCCCGCGGTCGCGGGGGAGGCCGTGGCCGGTGACTGAGCTGTGGGACTACCGGAGAGTACCCAGTCAAGTGCCGTCCCCAGCACCTCGGTCGACAACTGCTCGCGCCGGACCGCGTCCAGCCCGTAGCCCTTGAGCGCCGTCACCTGGTCCGCCGCGGCGTGGAGATCATCGATCAGCGGATCCTGCGGGAGCCGCTCACGCAGTCTGGCCCGCACCGCGGCCACCCGCGCAGCCGTGTAGTGGATCGACGACTCCGGTACGGACTCCAGGGTCCGCACCGCCCCGACCCGGTCACCGGCGGCGATCTGCACCCGGGCGAGGCCGAACGCGGCGCTGACGAAGCTCGGATCGGTCGCCCACACCAGGCGGTAGTACTCCGCCGCATTGTCCAGCTGGCCCAGCACCTCCGCACAGATCCCCAGAGCCAGCTTCGGTGCTGGCTCACCGGGGAACGCGTCGTAGACAGCGTCGAAGGACAGCGCCGCGATCTCGTTGTCGCCGGTCACCAGTGAGGTGACACCGCGGTACCAGACCACCCGCCAGTCGTCCGGGTGCACGGCCTCCAGCGCCGCCAGTGCCTGGGTGCCGGCGCCGAGTTCGTTCATCTCCAGGCGGGCGCGCAGCTCACGCAGCCGGGTCTCCAGCGAGGCGGCGGGCACGGTCTGCAGAGCGGAGATCAGTTCGGCGGGTGCCGACGCCATCAGCCCTGCGAGGAAACCGGCGTTGGGATCGTTCGCGTCGACCCGGGGGACCGGCAGGGCGAGCGAGGTCGCCCGCGCGTCGAAGACCGCGAGCCGGGGCCCGGACCGGCCGGGGTACGCCCCCGGGAACACGGCGGGAGGATCCGGGACCGCCGCGCGCGGGGCCGGAACGGCCGGCTGCGCGGGGGCGTACGCGAGCGGGCTCCCCCCGCCGGCGGACGTGCCGCCCCCGCCGGCCCGGACATGGGTGTCGGGCGCGTACACCGCACCGGCGCCCGGAGAGCTGTACGGGTTGGCGGCCGGTGTCCCCGTGGCGCCCGCGGGCCGGGTGCCGACCGGCAGCGCGCCGGCCACAGCGGTCGCCACCGCCCCCTGCGCGAGGGGCACGGCCGAGCCGTTCCGCCGCCGCCCGAAGCGCCCGCCGACGGCCGGAGCCGAACGGACGCCGAGCCGCGACACCTCGTCCGTCAGCTCCGCGAACAACGCGGTGTCCGTGACCCGCAGTTCCGTACCGAAGAGCGTCGAGAGCGACGGACGCGGGCGCCCCGTCTGCAGGGCCACCACCTCCCGGAGCACGCCCGTCAACTGCTCGGCCATCTCGGTGGCCGAGGCGAACCGTCTCGCCGGATCCGGGTCCGTGGCCCGCACGAGCAGCCGGTAGAACGACTCGTACCGCCGGAACACATCGATGTTGTCCGGGTCGGGCAGCGAGTCCACGAAGACGTTCGTGTACCCCTGGAAGTCGAAGGTGAGCACCGCCAGCGTCCGCGCGACCGTGTACAGGTCGGAGGCGACGGACGGGCCGACCTCGGCCACCTCCGGCGCCTGGTAGCCGACCGTGCCGTAGATGGCCGACTCGTCGTCGTCCATCCTCCGCACCGCGCCCATGTCGATCAGCTTGAGCTGGTCCTCGGTCTGGATCGCGTTGTCGACCTTGAAGTCGCAGTACAGGAGGTTGCGGCTGTGCAGATGGCCGAGCGCCTCCAGCGCCTCGATGCCGTACGCGCACGCCTGCTCGACCGGCAGCGGATCCCGCTTCCCGGCCGGTGTACGGCGGTCGTTGGCGATCTCCTTGAGCGCCTTGCCGCCGACGTACTCCATCACGATGTAGCCGTCGAGCGAACCGGTCCGCTGGTCCAGATGCTCCACGAAGTTGTAGATGCGGACGATGTTCGAGTGCTCGATCTCCGCGAGGAAGCGCCGCTCGGAGATGGCCGCGGCCATCGCGTCCTGGTCACCGGTGTCCAGCAGGCCCTTGAGGACCACCCAGCGGTCGGAGACGGCACGGTCCACGGCGAGGTAGACCCAGCCGAGCCCGCCGTGCGCCAGACAGCCCGCGACCTCGTACTGCCCGTGGACGATGTCACCGCTCTGCAGCTTCGGCACGAAGGAGTAGGGGTGACCGCACTTGGTGCAGAACCCCTCGGTCCGGCCCGGCCGTTCGCCGCGGGCCCGGCCGACCGGCGCGCCGCAGTCGGAACGGGAGCAGAACCGCTTCCGCTCGGGGACCTCGGGGTTCTCCATGACCGCGGTCCGCGGATCGGGCCGCGGAACATCCGGCACGAGCACCAGACCGGCACCCAGCCTGCCCCGGCTCGAGACGCCCGTCGAGGCGCCCGAGGAGCGCACCGACACCGAACGGGACGCCGAGGAGCCCGACAACGAGCGGGAGAGCCGCCCGGAGACCGAACGCCGCGAGGTCGACGAACGCGACGAGGACCGCGAGGACGCGCGCGAACTCGAACGCTGCGAGCTGCTGCTGCTTCCCTTGCCGCCGGCCGCGATCCCCGTGGGCGGCGAGCTCAGCAGGCCCGTCGAGGACACGACCGGGGCGAGGCCGCACGTGTCGCAGTACAGCTCACCGCCACCCATGTCCTCGTAGCTGCCCTCGCAGCCGGGGCGCTGGCACCGCGGACTCCTGGACTCCTGAGCCGGAGGCGGCTCCACCGGGGCGAGGCCGCACGTGTCGCAGTACAGCTCACCGCCACCCATGTCCTCGTAACTGCCCTCGCACGCGGGGCGCCGGCACTGCGTACTCACGATGTCTCCCCCTGTTCGCCCCTGCCCTGTCCGTCCCGGCGGAGCGGCGTCAGCAGATCCGCTGCCGCCTGCTGATACCGCAGCACGGTCTGCTCGGCGACGCGCAGATCGCACGGCGCGCTCCACAGCACCCGGCGCGCCGCGTCGTACCGCTCGATCAGCACCGGGTCCTCCGCCATGCCGTGCCGGGCCACCTTCGCCTTGTACGCGTCGAGCCTGCCCCGCAGTTCCGCGCGGACCGCGAGCGGTGCCGTGACGGACGTCAGGGACTCCCGCGCGCGCAGCAGTTCGTCCTCGGCCTCCCGCTCCAGCGAGTCGAGCAGCGGCGAGAGGCGGTTCCACTGGGCATGCCTGCGGTACTCCGACGCCGCGGCCAGCCGCTCCTGCAACGCCGTCGACGGGCCGCTGACCGCGGGTACCTCCGAGGCGGCGATCTTCGCCAGCACCTCGCCGCGTGCCGAACGTGCCTCGGCGAGCGTACGGTCGGCGCGCGACAGCACGTCGCGGAGCCGGACCAGTCGCTGCTCGGCGTCCTGCCGGACCGCGAGCACCGCCTCGATCTCCCGCCGTACGTCCTCCAGGGCGCGGGCCGCCCGGTCGTAGCGCGTGGTGTCGGGACGCCCGCCGCCGGGCGCCGCGCTGCCGGGACCCGGCAGCCAGAACGCCAGCGGATCGGAGATCACCTGCACCCGCAGGGTGGTCAGCTCCTGGGTGATCGACTCCAGGTCGTCACCCGCCGGATGCTCCCCGGGCCGCACACCGACGGAATGCGCCAGCGAGCGGGTACGGCGCAGCTCCGCGGCCAGCAGGTCTATCCGGGCGGGCAGCGCCGACCACACGGAGTCCGAGGCGACGACCATGTCCAGCGAGCGTGCGTACAGGTCGTTCATCCGGGCGACGAGCTCCTCCAGCGTGAACCGCTCGGAGAGCCTGGCCGGACCGGTGAGCCCGGGCTCGGGGCTGACCGACGCCGTGTTCGCCACGGTCACACCGTCGCCTCGCAGCAGCTCGGTGAGGGCCACCAGGTCGTCCTTGCTGGGGTAGCGGCGCCTGGCCCGGATCTCCCGGGCCGCGGTGAGCGCACCCGCATAGGCGTCGAAGTACCCCCACAACAGGGTGATCGACTGCTCGGCGGAGGCCCAGCGGTCCTTGGTGACACCGGTCAGATCGGCGCCCTCCAGGAGCCGGCGGCCGGCATGGTCCTGCAGGGCGAGGAGCGAGGTCTCGACCGCCTCGTGCTCCGCACCGAGCCGGGCCAGCGCACGGTCCGCCTCGTCCCGGTCCATGACCGGGCCGGGGGGCCTCCCCGCGAAGCTGGGGAAGGATCCCGCGACGCCCATCGATCACCTCTCCGCTCTTGCGCCGGGCACGGCCCGGCGGTTCAGTTGGTCCGGTACTTGGGCGCCGGCGGCGCCGTGATCCCGGGAAGCCCCGTGGCCAGCCACGTGCGGTACGACCGCATCCAGGGGCTGTCGGCACCACCCTGGCGGTAGTCGACCAGCACCTTGTTGACCCGGGCCACGAGATCGTCGGCCCCGAGCTTCGCCGCGACGCCGTAGTACTCGGTGGTGAACGGCTTGTCGCCCTTGAGCTCCACCGCCGGGTCCTGAGCGGCCTGGCCGGCCGCCAGCGCGTTGTCCGTGACGACCGCGTCCACCTCGCCGAGCTGCAGCCGCACCAGGCAGTCCAGCTGGTTGGGGACGGTCAGCTGGTCCAGGTCCTGCTCGGTGCCGTCGTTCTCGTCCTTGAAGGTCGCACCGTAGGACTCCTTCTCCAGCGCCTCGTACGCCGTCGAGCCCTCGGCGGTGCAGACCCGCTTGCCGGCGAGGGACGTGTCGTACCCCGTGATCGTCGACTCCTTGGGGGCCAGGACCTGCTGGCCCGCCTGGAAGTAGGCGGTGGAGAACGAGACCTGCTCCAGGCGCTTGCAGTTGATCGTCATCGTCCGCACGACGACGTCCACCCTGTCGTTCTCCAGTGCGGCGATCCGCTGGTTCGTGGGGATCGCACGGAAGATCACCGCGTCCGGATCGCCGAGGATGTCCTTCGCGATGGCCCGCACCAGATCGATGTCGAAGCCTTCGAGGGTGCCGGTCTCCGTCTCCGGATTGCGGTACCCCCACTGGAAGCTGTTCTGGTCGACACCGGCGATCAGCTTCCCGCGCTCCCGGATCTTCCTGATGGCCGGGCCGTCCGCGCTCGACGGCGCCAGGCTCGCCTCCGGGTCCGTGCACGAGTCGGCCTTGGCGGCCACCGCCGACGTCGCCCCCTGCCCCGTGCTCTCTCCGCCCGAGGAGCCCCCGCCGTGCGTCAGCGGCAGCAGGGTGAGCGAGGCCGTGAGGGCACAGGCCACCGCCATGCCTGTCACACCTCCCCAGCCGCGCAGCCTGCCGCGGGCGGCCCAGACCTCGGCCCTGGTCATCGCTGCCCCTCTCACCGGTACTCCGAGAGCCTGCGGTTGACCCCGGCGATCGCCGCTACCGCACCCAGTACGGCGAGGACGGCTGCCCCGATCGGCATTCCGCCCAGCGCCCCGCGCCCGTCCTTCGCCGCAGCGGTGAACTCGCCCTGTTCATGGGCGAGCGCCTGCTGCAACGCCCGGTCCACCAGTTCGAAGCACTCTCCCGTGGAGCCCTTCGCACCGATGATCTGCTGCAAGGCGCTGTTGTAGTCGCCCTGGTCGTCCGTCGTGCGGGCCTTCCTGTGGCGGCCCTGCCACTCGTTCACACTGCTGATGGCCTTCGCCACCGGATCGCTCCCCCGGGAGTCGTCGGCGAGCTTCTCGGCGCTCTTGAGCTGCGATCCGAGGGACTTCATGCCCGTGCTGTAATCCGTCTCGTACTTGTCCTTCTGCCCGTCGGCGGTCAGGACCGCGCCACGGGCGACCAGCGTGAGGTTCTCGTTGGCGCGCGCCTTCAGCGAGTTGATCCGCGCGTTGTTGAGGACATCGAGGGACTCCTGCCCATGGGTCATCGCCTCACGCAGCTCGGCCCGCGCCACCGTGTGTCCCACGGCCAGCCACAGCAGCACCACCGTGGCCGCGGCGGTCGCGGCGAGCAGCCCGCGGTTCAGGACACGGTTCGTCCTGCGGTAGTTGCGCCGCTGCATCCATACCAGTGCGGACAGTGCCACGATCCCGGCACCCAGGGAGAAGAACGGCCACTGCCGGGCGTCGGTCGAGTCGGTGCCGAGCCGGCCGGTCTCCGCCGCGTACAACCGCTCGGCCGCCGGCAGGAGTTCGTTCGTCATCTTCTGGTTCGCGTACCGGAGATAGGCGCCACCGAGCGGCAGCCCCTGCCGGTTGTTCGCGCGGGCACGCTCGACGAGACCCGTGTACTCGGGAAGCAGCTTGTTGAGCGTGGTGATCTCGTCCCACGACGACGACGACGCGTCGGTGCTCGCCGCGGCCTTCACCAGGAGCCTGGCGGCTTCCCTGATGTCCTTCTCGTACTGCTCGTGAACGGCCTTGGGCTCCTGCGCACCTGCCAGGAAGCCGCTCGCCGCCATCGTGTCCGCGTCGGCGAGCGAACGGTAGATACTCGCCGCGTCCGCGCTGAGCGGCTGACTGCGGGTCACCACGTCGTCGGCGGCCGAGGCCCGCCCGGAGATCTCCAGGGCCGTGACCGCCCCGAACGCCACGACCAGCAGCGCCAGTACGGCACCGATGATCTGCAGCCTGCCCGGCTCGGTCATCGCCGCGGCACGAAGCCGCTCGGCGGCCACCGCCCCGGCACCACGACGCTGCGTGGGTACGGTCGTCACCGCCGCCTCGCGATCCGGCGCACGCTCCCGCTGCGAGTCCCCGTTCGGCGGGTATGTCACTTGACCTCCCCCTCGGTCACTGACGGTGGTCCCGCCCCCCGGCCGATCGGAGGACTGGTACCCGGCCAGAAGTATGGCCGCAGGGAGCGGCATCCACCAGGAATGCCTGGATCCCGCGTCGATCCCCGAAGTCGATCAGGTGCATTCGATCAGGACGAACGCGGCCGATCAAGACAAGTCACCGCGCAATTCCCGATGCATCCCCCGAAGCGGAGCGATCTCCCCATCATGAACACGTTCGGGACATCTGATCGGTTCCCGTGCTGACGGGGCGTCTCGCGGCGCCGGAGCCGCAGGACGCCCCATCAGGTCCGACCGGTGGGTCAGTTGTAGTGCGCACGCAGCCTGCTGTGCACCTCCGGCGCCGCCCCCGTGCGGTCCAGACCCAGCAGAGCGGCCCCCAGCACAGGGGGTTGCGAGACCACCCTGACCACCGCCTTCGGGGCGCGTTCGGCCAGGAGCCCGGCGATCCGTTCGTCCAGCCGTGCGTGCCCCGCGGCGAGGACACTGCCACCCAGCACCACCGGCACCTCCTCGTCCAGCAGTTCCAGCCGGCCCAGCGCGACCGACGCCAGGGCGACGACCTCATCGGCCAGCCGGTCCACCAGGGCGCTCGCCACCGGATCCCCGGCCGTACTCGTCGCGAACAGCACGGGAGTCAGCTCGTGCCTCCGCTCGTAAGGGATACGCCCCCGGTGCAAGGCCTCGATCAGCTCGTACACCGAGCCCAGCCCGAAGTGCCCCGGCAGCGTACGGGCCAGCTCGGTCGGCCCACCACGGCCGTCCTCGGCCCGCGCCGCGAACCACATGGCCTCCTCGGCGAGCCCCGAACCGCCGCCCCAGTCACCGGATATCCGGCCGATGGCGGGGAAGCGCGCGGTACGCCCGTCCGGCACCATGCCCACGCAGTTGATCCCGGCGCCGCAGACGACGGCCACACCGCGCGGCTCGTCGACCCCCGCCCGCAGGATCGCGAAGGTGTCGTTGCGCACCTCCACCGTGCGGCCCCACCCACGCTCCACCAGAGCCAGGGTGAGTTCCTCCTCCTCAACGGGGAGATCGGCGTTGGCCAGGCACGCCGACACGTGCCCGATGCTCCCGACGGGTTCGACGGCCGCCGCGAGCGCCCAGTCGAGCACCGAGGCGAGCACGTCCACGGCTGCCTCCACGCCGACCGTCGGCGGCTGGAAGCCGCCTCCGCGAGCCGTGGACAGGACCGTGCCGTCCTCGCCGATCAGTGCCACATCGGTCTTGCTGTTCCCCGCGTCGATGGCGACGACCGAAGCGTTCACGCCCACGCGAGGTGCTCCCGGTTGTGCGCGACCAGCCGGTCGGTGAGCGCCTCGGCGTACTCGTACTGGCCGATGAGAGGGTGCGAGAGCAGCGCCTTGAAGACACGGTCCCGGCCGCCCCGCAGCGCCGCCTCCAGGGCGAGGTCCTCGTACGCCGTCACATTCGCGATCAGTCCTGCGTAGAGGGGGTCGAGCGCCGACACCGCGAGCGGCGTGGCGCCCGTGCCGTCCACCCGGGCCTGCACCTCGATCACGGCGTCGTCCGGCAGGAACGGGAGCGTCCCGTTGTTGTACGTGTTGACCACCTGTACCGAGGAGCCGCCCCCGCCGAGCAGGGCGGCGGCCAGGTCCACGGCCGCCTCCGAGTAGAAGGCGCCGCCGCGCTTGCCGAGCAGCGCCGGCTTCTCGTCCAGCGCCGGATCGCCGTACATGGCCAGGAGTTCCTTCTCCATGGCGGCGACCTCGGCCGCCCGCGAGGGCTTCGTGCCGAGCTCCCGTACGACCTCGTCGTGCGCGTAGAAGTACCGCAGGTAGTACGAGGGGACGACGCCGAGCCGGTCGACGATCTGCCGGGGCATGTGCAGATCGTCGGCGATCGTGTCGCCGTGCTCGGCGAGCAGCTTCGGCAGGACGTTCTCACCGTCCGGACCGCCGAGCCGCACCCCGAGCTCCCACGACAGGTGGTTGAGCCCGACATGGTCCAGGTGCACCTCGGCCGGGGTGACGTCGAGCAGCGCCGCGAACTTCCGCTGGAAGCCGATCGCCACGTTGCACAGGCCGACGGCCTTGTGCCCGGCCTGCAGGAGCGCCCTGGTCACGATGCCGACGGGGTTGGTGAAGTCGATGATCCAGGCGTCGGGATTCGTGCGCCGGACCCGCTCGGCGATGTCGAGCACGACCGGCACCGTACGAAGGGCCTTGGCGAGGCCGCCGGCCCCGGTGGTCTCCTGGCCGACGCAGCCGCACTCCAGCGGCCACGTCTCGTCCTGGCCGCGAGCGGCCTGGCCGCCGACGCGCAGCTGGAGCAGGACCGCGTCGGCGCCGTCCACCCCGGCGTCCAGGTCGGTCGTGGTGGTGATCCTCCCGGCGTGGTCCTGCTTGGCGAAGATCCGCCGGGCGAGGCCGCCGACGAGCTCCAGCCGGTCGGCCGCCGGGTCGATGAGCACCAGCTCCTCGACCGGCAGGGTGTCCCGCAACCGTGCGAATCCGTCGATCAGTTCAGGTGTGTAGGTGGACCCGCCACCCACTACTGCGAGCTTCATGTCAGCCCTTCACTCCGGTCAGTGTGACGCCCTCGACGAATGCCTTCTGGGCGAAGAAGAAGACGGCGATCACGGGGGCCATGACCAGAACGGTCGCGGCCATGGTCAGGTTCCAGTCGGTGTGGTGTGCGCCCTTGAAGGATTCCAGGCCGTAACTGAGCGTCCAGGCGGCCGGGTTCTCGGAGGCGTAGATCTGCGGTCCGAAGTAGTCGTTCCAGGCGGCGAAGAACTGGAACAGGGCGATCGCCGCGATGCCGGGCTTCGCCATCGGCAGGACGACCCTGATCAGGGTACGGAACTCGCCGCACCCGTCGACCTTCGCCGCGTCCAGGTACTCGTCGGGGATGGTGAGGAGGAACTGCCGCAGCAGGAAGATGGAGAACGCGTCGCCGAAGGCCATCGGAATGATCAGCGGCCACAGCGTGCCGGACAGGTCCAGCTCCTTCGCCCAGAACAGGTACATCGGGATGATGACGACCTGCGGCGGCAGCATCATCATCGAGATGACGAGCATCAGCGAGAGCTTGCGGCCCCGGAAGCGGAACTTGGCCAGAGCGTAGGCGACGGGCACCGACGACACGACGGTCAGGACGGTGCCCAGACCCGCGTACAGCAGGGTGTTGCGCCACCAGGTGAGGAAGCCGGGGGTGTCGAAAACCCGCTGGTAGTTGCCCCATTCCCAGGTGTCGGGGGTGAGGTCGCGGGTCAGCGCCTGCTGGTCGCTCATGAGCGACGTCAGGACGACGAAGACGAACGGGAGCACGAAGAACAGCGCGGCCGCGATGCCCAGCGAGTGGACGGCGATCCAGTGCAGCAGTGCCTTGCGGCGGGCTGTGCGCAGGGCCGGCGTGGAGGTGTCCGTGGCCGGCACCGGGCGGGGCGTGTCGAGGAGTTGGGTCATGGCTCAGTCACCGGCCTGGATCAGGTTGTTGCGGCCCCGCATCAGCAGCGCGGTGAAGGCCATGGCCAGGGCGAACAGGACGAGGGCGACGACACAGGCGGAGCCGTAGTCGAAGCGCTGGAAGCCGAGGTTGTAGACGAGCTGAGGAAGCGTCAGGGTCGACTTGTCCGGGTAGCCCGGTTCGAACTGCTGCCCGGAGCCGCCGATCACGCCCGAGGCGACCTTCCCCGCCACCAGCGGCTGGGTGTAGTACTGCATCGCCTGGATCACCCCGGTCACCACGGCGAACAGCACGATCGGAGAGATGTTCGGCAGCGTGACGAAGCGGAACCTCTGCCATCCGGACGCGCCGTCCAGCTCGGCCGCCTCGTACTGCTCCTTCGGTACGTCGAGCAGTGCGGCCATGAAGATCACCATCAGGTCGCCGATGCCCCACACCGCGAGCATGGTGAGCGCCGGCTTCGAGAAGGAGGCGTCATTGAACCAGCCCGGTGTCGGCAGCCCCAGGTCGCCGAGGATCGAATTGACGGGACCCGTCCCCGGGTTGAGCAGGAAGACGAAGGCCAGCGTCGCGGCGACCGGCGGTGCCAGGTAGGGCAGGTAGAAGAAGGTGCGGAAGAGCCCCGTCCCTGTCTTGATCTTCGTGATCAGCATGCCGATGCCGAGGCCGAACACCACCCGGCAGGTGACCATGACGAGCACCAGCCAGAGCGTGTTGCGAAGGGACGGCCAGAACATCGGGTAGTCGCTGAAGACGTACGTCCAGTTCGCCGTCCCGTTGAAGGACGGCACCCCGAAGCCGTCGTACTTCATGAAGGAGAAGTACACGGTCGAGACCATCGGGTACGCGAAGAAGACGGTGAACCCGATCAGCCACGGCGACATGAAGGCTGCCGTCCGCAGCGCCGACCTGCGGTGCTTGGTGCGGAGTGTGTGCGTGGTCATCGGGAGCTACTTCGCCTTGGCGATGTCGGTGTCGATCTGCGCGGCGGTCTTCTCCAGACCGGCCTTCAGGTCCTTCACCGCGCCCTTCTCGTACTGGAAGCCGAAGTCCTGGAGGGTCTGCTGGTACGTCGACCCGTTGACCGCACCGTCGGGCGTGTTGGACTTCGGGTGCTGGGCGATGTCCAGGAAGGTCTTGAACCGCGGGTCGAGCTTCAGGTCGGGGGACTTCAGCGCCGCGAAGGTGGAGGGCACGTTGCGGATGCCGTTCGCGAAGTCGACCACGGCCTGCGTGTCGCTCGTCATGAACTTCACGAGCTCCCACGCGGCGTTCTGCTTCTTGCTGGCCGGGGCGATCCCCATGATCGTGCCGGACAGGAAGCCCTTGCCGTAGCTGTCGGCCTCGTCGTCGGCCACCGGCATCGGTGCCACACCGATCTCGAACGGCACCTTGGCGTCGGTGGCCATTCCCAGCCGCCACTCGCCGTCCAGCTGCATGGCGACCTGGCCGGTGTGGAACGGGTGCTTCGCGCCCCACTCGTCACCGAAGGTGCCGCGGTACTTTTCCAGCTTCGCGTAACCGCCGAGGTCCTCGACCAGCTTCTTCTGGTACGTGAGCATCTCGGCGAAGGCCGGGTCCTTGGCGATGTTGGACTTGCCGTCGGCGTCGAAGTACGTGTGGTCCCACGAGGACAGGTAGTGATCGGCGACCGTCTCGTAGCCGTGGTAGGTCGGCATGAAGCCGAGCTGCTCGTAGCTGTCGCCCTTGGAGACCGTCAGCTTCTTCGCGACCGCGGCCAGCTCGGACATCGTCTTCGGGGGCGCGGTGACACCGGCCTTCTCGAAGGCGTCCTTGTTGTAGTAGAGGCCGTAGGCGTCCGCGAGCAGCGGCAGGGCGCAGCGCTTGCCCTCGAACTGGGTGTAGTCGAGCAGGACCTCGGGGAAGGTCTTCTCCAGGTCCAGCTTCGACTTCTCTATGAAGGGCGTCAGGTCGGCGAAGGCACCGGACGAGCAGAACTTGCCGACGTTGGAGGTAGTGAAGGACGACACGACGTCGGGGCCGTTCGAACTTCCGGTGCGCAACGACTGGTTGAGCTTGTCGTCGTTGATGTTGCCGACGACGTTGACCTTGATGTTCGGGTGGGTCTTCTCGAACCGGTCGACGTTGTCCTGGACGGCCTTCACCTCGGAGGGCGCGCTCCAGCCGTGCCAGAAATTGATCGTGGTCCTCGCGTTCGGGTCGTCGTTCGCACCGGACTCGGCCTGGCCCGTACAGGCGGTGGCGAGGACCGAGATCGCGGCGACGGCGACAGCGGCGGTGGTGGTCAGTCGGCTTCTGCGCATGGCAAAGCTCCCAGGGACAGGGGGAAGGGGAGAAGGCAGGAGTGGGAAAAGGTTCAGCGGGAGGTGTCGAACACTTCGTCGCGGGTGTCCGCGAGGGCCCGTTCCAGGGCACCTCGCAGGACCGGATGCCGGCTGATCCCGCCGAGTACGAGACGGGGCCGGGACGCCGCGAGCTCGGCGAGCTCGGACTGGATCAGGGACCGCAGCAGCTCGCCGCCCGAGGCGACGAGCTCGCCGGAGAGCACGATCAGGCCGGGGTCGAGCACGGCGGTGACGGACGCGAGACCGGTGGCGAGCCGCTGGGCGTACTGGCGCAGCAGCTCGGTCAGTGCGGGGTCCTGTTCGTACGCGGCGGCGGCCCTGGCCAGCAGCCCGGCGGCGACCTCCGCGTACGGCTGGTGCGGGGTGTCGATGCCGAGCGAGGTGGCGAGCCGGGGGACCGCCTGGGCGCCGGCCAGCTCCTGGAAGCCGCCGGCGTTGGCCTTCACGACCTGGCGTACGAGAGGGGTTCCCGGCACCGGCAGGAACCCGACCTCGCCCGCGCCGCCGGTGAATCCGCGGTGCAGCCGGCCGTTGATGACGAGGGCGGCACCGAGGCCCTCCTCGTTCCACAGCAGGACGAAGTCCTCGTGGCCCCGGGCCGCTCCGAGCCGCTGCTCGGCCACCGCGACCAGGTTCACGTCGTTCTCGTACTCCACCGGCATCGGCAGGGCGGCGGCCAGCTCGTCCAGCAGGGTGGGGGCGTGCCAGCCGGGCAGGTGCGAGGCGTAGCGCAGCCGTCCCGTGCCGGGGTCGAAGGCGCCCGGGGTGCCGATGACGACACGGTGCACATCGGCGCGGGCGAGCCCGGCCTCCTTGACCGCGCCGTCCAGGGCGTCCGTGACCTGCCGCACCACGCTGTCGGCGCGCCGTCCGGGGGTGCGGAGCTCGTACTCGCCGACGGTCCGGCCGGTCACGTCGGCGACCGCCGCGACGATCCGCCGGGCGGTCACATCGAGCCCCGCCACGTGCGCGGCCCGCGCGTTGACCGCGTACAGCTGGGCGCTGGGGCCCGGCCGTCCCTCGCTCGTACCGGTGGCCACGACGAGCCCGGCCGCCTCCAGCCGGGCGAGGAGCTGGGAAGCGGTGGGCTTGGACAGGCCCGTCAGGTTCCCGATCCTCGTGCGGGAGAGGGGGCCGTGCTCCAGCAGCAGGTCCAGGGCGGCACGGTCGTTCATGGCGCGAAGGACGCGCGGTGTGCCCGGCGTGCCCGGTGTGGTTCCCGCCATGACGGATGCACCTGCCCTCTGTTAGGAAAGTTTCCTATTCGGTGGGAGGAAGGTAAGGCGCACGTCACCGGCACGTCAATGGTGTCCGCCCCTGCGGCAATCAAAGCGTTACCTCGAGCCGGGGCGGACGCCGAAGGGGCGCCGCGCGGAGTCCGCGCGGCGCCCCTTCGCCCGTGTCCGGGCCGGTGCTACTTCGTCAGGTTCGGCGGCGCTATCGGGGTGGCCGCCAGCGACTGCGGCGACGTCGTCGACGCGTACGCCGACGGGGCGGCGACGCCTGCCGTCGGGTCCGGGGCCGACTCGCCCTCCACCTGGAGGGGGACGGCGCCGACCATGCGGATGCCGGCCGAGTCGAGCGCCTGCTTGATCCGCCAGCGCAGCTCGCGCTCCACACCCAGTGCCTTGCCCGGCATCGTCTTCGCGGTGACCCGTACGGTCATCGAGTCGAGCAGGACGGCGTCCAGGCCGAGGATCTCCACGGGGCCCCACAGGCGCTCCGACCAGGGGTCCTCCTTGGCCATGACCTCGGCCGCCTCGGTGATCGACGCGCGGACCCGGCCCAGGTCCTCCGTCGGGCGCACCGTGACGTCGACACCGGCCGTGGACCAGCCCTGGCTGAGGTTGCCGATCCGCTTCACCTCGCCGTTGCGGACGTACCAGATCTCGCCGTTGTCGCCGCGCAGCTTGGTGACGCGCAGACCCACCTCGATGACCTCGCCGGAGGCGACACCCGCGTCGATCTGGTCGCCGACCCCGTACTGGTCCTCGAGGATCATGAAGACACCGGACAGGAAGTCGGTGACCAGGTTGCGGGCACCGAAGCCCAGCGCCACACCGGCGACGCCCGCGGAGGCCAGCAAGGGCGCCAGATTGATCTGGAACGCCCCCAGGATCATCAGGGCGGCCGTGCCGAGGATCAGGAACGACGTGACCGAACGGAGTACGGAACCGATGGCTTCCGAGCGCTGACGGCGGCGTTCCGCGTTGACCAGCAGGCCGCCGAGAGCCGTGCCCTCCACCGCCTGGGCGCTGCGGTTCATCCGGTCGATGAGATTGGTCAGGGCACGCCGGATCACGTAGCGCAGTACGAGCGCGATCGCCGCGATGAGCACGATGCGCAGACCCGTGTTGACCCAGGTGGACCAGTTCTCCTCGACCCAGCCGGCGGCGTTCCCGGCCCGCTCGGCGGCTTCGTCCAGCGAGCCGCCGGGCGCCGGTGACGGGGCTGCGGCCAGGAGGGCGGACAGGGACACGGCAGGGACCTCCAGGTGGGGCGAGAGCAGACCAACCACAGTAACGAAGCCGGGGGAGTGGTTCGTTGCCGCTGCGAGGGGAGAGACACGTCTCACCCGGGGATACAGAGGGTGTGGCCGATCGCACAGAGCGATCGGCTGCCGTGGTGAAGCGCCTGTTCCGCCGGTTTCCGGCGGTGCGTCCGGTGGGTGGTGAGAAAAATCCCTCCGGCCCGTTACCCGGACGTGGTGGCGCTTCCACCAGGCATGAGGAGAGACTGAGATCGGATCGTCCCGGCGCGAGCCACGCGCCGCCGGCGTACAAGGAGGCATCCACCGTGCCGCATGTCCTGGTTCTCAACGCGTCGTACGAGCCCCTCGGCGTCGTACCGCTCCGCCGCGCGCTCGTCCTCGTCCTCGAGAACAAGGCCATCTGCCTCGAGGAGTCCGGCGCCTTCATGCACAGTGCCACCCGTGCCGTGCCGGCGCCCAGCGTCGTCCGCCTCAAGCGGTTCGTGCGGGTCCCCTACCGGGGGCCCGTTCCACTGACCCGCCGGGCGCTCTTCGCCAGGGACGGCGGACGATGCATGTACTGCGGTGCCGCCGCGACCAGCGTCGACCACGTCATTCCGCGCAGCCGTGGCGGACAGCACGCCTGGGACAACGTCGTGGCGGCCTGCCGCCGCTGCAACCACGTCAAGGCCGACCGCCATCTGCCCGAGCTCGGCTGGCGGCTGCGCCACGCGCCCGCCCCGCCCAGCGGCCTGGCCTGGCGGATCATCGGGACGGGGCACCGCGACCCGCGCTGGCTGCCCTACTTGCAACCGTTCGGCGCGGACGACGTGATGGCCCGGATCGATGGCGTTTCCGCCTGAGAACCCGGGCCTCTGTCGTCCCGGGGCAGGTAGCGGGGCGGGCCCGGAGGCCCGCCACGCTACTCGGCCACGGCGTAGGCCTCCACCGACCAGAGCGAGTAGCCGTACTGCGTGGCCCGGCCGTCGCCCTGCACCCTGATGAAGCGGGTGCCGCGGGCGTCCATCCGGACCGATTCGCGCCCGCCGCCGCCCTCCCGCACGGTCGCCGCGGTACGCCAGGTGCGGCCGTCCGCGGAGACCTGTACGCGATAGCGGGAGGCGTACGCGTCCTGCCAGTGCAGCACCACCTGGCCCAGTCTGACGGGCCGCGGCAGCTCGGTCTGCCACCAGGCGTTGTCCTCCACGGGTGAGGACCAGCGCGTCCCCGGATCGCCGTCCGAGGCCGCCGAGGCCGGGAAGTCCGGAGTCTCGTCGCCGGACGAGGAAGCCGTGGCCGTACGCGCCAGATCGGGGCCGGCGGTGCGCGGGTACGCCCGCACGGTCAGCGTGCTCTCCTCGCCGCCGAAGCTCAGCGGCACCTCGTACTCGCCGGCCGGGGTGTCCGCGGGGACGGTGATGTCCACCGGGACATCCGTACGGGATCCGCGCGGCACCGTCGTCTGCTTCGGCACCGTCACCTTGATGCCCTTGGGAGCCTTCGCGGTCAGGGACCCCTTCACCGCGGTGGGGCGCCCGCCGGCCAGCCGTGCCTCGACACGCTGAGGACCGCCGCCGATCACGGCGTCCGTCTCGCCGCGTACGAGATCGAGGCGGGCCGCCGGCTCGTCACCGAACCACGGCACGAGCGCGCGCACGGCCGCGGGGCCGGGTCCCGCACCCGTCACGATGGAGGGCGTGCCCGTGATACCCGGGGCCAGGGGCCCGGTGAGGACGGGGCGTGCCGCCGGGACGGTGACCCGGAGCGCGTCCGCCCGCAGGCCCTTCGCCGCTGTGTGCGTCCAGCCCGCTGTCGCCAGCGGGCCGAGGCCGCGCCAGCCCTCGCCCGGCACATGGGCCTCCAGGACCGCGTCCGCGGCCCCGCTGCCCGGCTCGGCCAGCGTGGTGACGGCCTGGACCGGGCGGGCACGGTCCAGGCGGACCGTATAGCTGTTCGAGTCCCGGCTCACCGTGCCCGTATCGCGATCGGTGCCGTTCCAGCCGTCGGCCTCCTTGCTGACCCGGTCCAGGAACGGTCCGAGCACACCCTTGCCGACCGTCGCGCCGCTCGCCTCGATCTCCTTGCGCAGCGGCTCCAGCGCCAGCTGGGCCTTCCAGGCGGCCGCTCCGTCGCCGGCCGCCTGCGCCTGCAGGAGATCGACGGCGAGCTCACCCGCCCGGCCGTACCGGGCCAGCTGCTCGGTCCACGGGCGCACCTCGTCGCCCAGCCGCCCGTCCGCCGGGGTCCCCAGCTGCTGCGGGGCCCGGCGCATCACGGAGAACGCCGCCCGCAGCTCACGCGCCGCGTCGTCACGGGCCGCCGCGTCCGTGGTCGTGCGGGATGCCCAGAACGCCGCGAACAGCGGTCGCAGATAGGCGGACTCGTCGCCCCCGAGCACGGAGGTCGCGCTGTTGCCGGCCAGCGCCCGCAGCGCCGCCCGGGTGCCGGCGTCGGCGCCGGCCAGGTCGTCCATCGCCGCCTGCCAGGACTCCTGCGGCCGGTACCCCTTCGGGTTCCAGGCGAAGTCCGCTGCCGTGAAGAGCGGAATGCGGGAGGCCGACGACTGTTCCATCGCGTTGGCCAGCAGGGCCGCGGAGCCGATGGCCACGGCCGGGTCCCGGCCGGTGTACGGGCCGAGGAAGATCCGGTCCTGTGCGTAGTCGTTGACCGGGTAGTTGTCCATGGTGACCAGCGGATGGCGGAAGGCCGCCCGCGCACCGGCGAGCTCACGCCCGGTGATCGTCTTCGGTACGACGCCGACCCCGGTCCAGGCCACCTGCACCCGGTCGTCCAGTTCGGCGGCGAGGGCGGTGCGGTAGTCGGTGGCGCCGTCCTGGTAGAACTCGGTCGGCATCACCGACAGCGGCTCCGCGCCCGGGTGGCGCTCCGCCAGGTGCCGGGCCACCGCGCTCGCGACCCGCGCCTGGGCCCGGGCAGCCGCCCGTGGACCGCTGCCGAACGTCTCCGCGTCCCGGTCGCAGTGCCACTCGCTGTAGCTCACGTCCTGGAACTGCAGCTGGAAGACCCGGACGCCCAGCGCCCACATCGCGTCGATCTTCCGGGTCAGCGCCTTGACGTCCGCGTCGGACGCCATGCACATCGCCTGCCCGGGGGAGACGGCCCAGCCGAGCGTCACGTGCTCCGCTCGCGCCTTCTCGGCCAGTGCCCGGAAGTCCGCTCGGCGCTCGGCGGGGTACGGGTCGCGCCAGCGGGCCTGCCGGTAGGGGTCGTCACCGGCCGCGTAGAGATAGCGGTTCTGCTTCGTACGTCCCATGAAGCCGATCTGGGCGAGGCGTTCCTCGCGGGTCCACGGCTGTCCGTAGAACCCCTCGGCCATGCCCCGCACGGCGGTGCCCGGCCAGTCGCGGACCACGGCCGGGGCGACGGTGCCGTCGCTGATGAGCTGGCGCAGGGTCTGGACGCCGTGGAAGAGACCGTCCTCGCCGATGCCGTCCAGGGCCACGGTGGAACGGCCCCGGACCTCGCCCACGGCGATCCGGTAGCCGCCGGACGGAAGGTCGGCGCGCTCGGGCGCGCGAAGGTCCCGCAGCGCCTGACCGGCCCCCGTACCGCCCAGCCTGATCACCGGGCCGCGTCCCGGCAGGGCGTCGTGCACCGTCCGTACTCCGGCGTCGCCCAGTACCTTCCTGAGCTCGGCCACGGCGTAGCGGTCGGCGTCCGCGTCGGCGAGGAGGGTGACCTCCGTGCCGAGGGGCACGGCCCGGCCGGACGCCTTGATCGCCTGGGGCCGTGGCCAGACGGAGGGCAGCTGTGTTCCGTCGGCGCGGTCGGGCGTGGTCGCGGCGGGTGTACCGGGGACGACGGGGGCCGCGACAGCCGCCGGTGCGACCGGGCCGAGGAGACCGCCGATCACGGCGACGGCGACGGCCGTCGCACGCCTTCTGCGCCCGAACTGCACGCCGTTCTCCCTTCGTCCCGCCCGTGGGCCCCGAGCCCACCACCCGGGCGCGAGGGTGTCAATGCGTGTGGCCGTTGTGACGCATATGCCGGATGTGTCGCACGATGCGGTTGGCGTGCGGCGCCGGGAGATTTCGAGTGGCCGAAAACAGCCCATACCCGACGTACGCGGGAACGGTATGTGACCCACGGCACGTTGGGCTCGTTGTCATAACGCCTACGTCACGTCCACGCCTGCTCCCGCGCCCGCTGGGTAGGCCTGCTGTGTCCTGTTGTCCACGGCCAGGAGGCCACCGTGCCCGCTTCCGCGCAGCTTCTGCTCTCCGCCCTCTCCAAACAGGTACCGAGCCCCACGGGTCCCGATCCGCTGACCAGCGAACCGCCCCTGACCGAAGTCGTGCCCCTCATGATCAGCGAGCTGCCGCTCGCCGACGTCTCCCACCTCGTCGGCGAGCAAGGGTTCGCCGACGACGCGCCGCTGACCAGCGAGCCACCGCTCGCCGATGCCACCCCTCTCACGAGCGAGCCACCGCTCGCCGCCGTCGCCCCTCTGACCAGCGAGCCGACAGCACCCGGCACCGCAGGGGGCATGGAGTCCCCAGGAGTCTGAATGGGCTTGTCCCGGCTCGCCGCGCTGCACGGCGTCGCCACCTCCTTCTCCCCGTCCGCGGATGTCTCGGTGTCCGTCCCCGACGACACGGTCAAGGCCGTGCTCGCCGCGCTGGGCGTCGACGCCGCCACCCCCGCGGGGGTGGGGAGATCACTCGTCGCCGCCGAATCGGCAGCGGCCTCCCGACTGCTCCCGCCGACGGTGGTGACCTGGGCCGGGGAGTCGCTGCCGCCCGCCCTGGCCGCGCTGCCGCCCGGCGCGACCCTGACGATCGAGCCCGAGGGCGAACCGGGAAGCACCGAGGCGCCACCACCGCTGCGGATGCAGGTCCCGGCGGCCACGCCGACCCCCCGGGCCGGGAACGCGCCGCGCACGCCCTCCTGGTGGAGCGAACCGCCCCTCGGCGTCCACCGGCTGACCGTCCGTGCCCCGGGCCACCGCTACGCCACGGCCACGCTCGTCGTCGCACCGGACCGCGTACCCCAGCCGCCCGCCCGCACGCACGGTTTCCTCGTCCAGCTCTACTCGCTGCTTTCCGCCCGGTCCTGGGGCATGGGCGACCTGGCGGACCTGGCCGACCTCGCCGCCTGGTCCGGACGGACCCTGCAGGCAGGCTTCGTCCAGGTCAACCCGCTGCACGCCGCCGTGCCCGGCAGGCCCACCGACCCGTCCCCCTACCGCCCCTCCTCGCGGCGCTTCCCCGACCCCGTACATCTGCACATCGAGTCGGTACCGGAGTACGGGCACGTACCGGACAGGGCAACGCTGGACGACCTGCGCCAGGACGCCGCGTCACTCTGCGAGGCCGTCCTGAACAAGGGGGCGCTGATCGACCGTGACGCCGTCTGGGAGCTCAAGAAGCAGGCCCTGGAGCTCATCGTCCAGGTCCCGCTGACGCCCGGCCGCCGCGCCGCCTACTGCGACTTCCTGGCCGCGCAGGGGCAGGCCCTGGAGGACCACGCCCTGTGGTGCGCCCTGGCCGAGGTGCACGGTTCGAACTGGCGCGACTGGCCCGAGGGGCTCCGTGATCCGCGCTCCGCGCAGAGCGCCCGCGCCCGCACCGATCTCCTGGACCGGGTCGACTTCCACTGCCGGCTCGCCTGGCTGACGGACACCCAGCTCGCCGCGGCCCAGAGCGCCGCGCGGGACTCCGGGATGGCCGTCGGCATCGTCCACGACCTCGCGGTCGGCGTCCACCCCGACGGGGCCGACGCCTGGGCGCAGCAGGACGCCTTCGCGCACGGCATGTCCGTAGGCGCGCCCCCGGACGCCTTCAACGCGCACGGCCAGGACTGGGGGCTGCCGCCCTGGCGCCCGGACGCGCTCGCCGCGTCCGGCTACGCGCCCTACCGCGGCCTCCTGCGCGGTCTCCTCGCCCACGCGGGCGCCCTGCGCATCGACCACGTCATGGGGCTGTTCCGGCTCTGGTGGGTCCCCGAGGGCAGCCCGCCCACCGAGGGCACCTACGTCAGCCATGACGCGGACGCGATGCTCGCCGTTCTCGTCCTGGAGGCGCACCGCGCGGGTGCCGTCGTCATAGGGGAGGACCTGGGCACCGTCGAGCCCGGCGTGCGCGAGGCGCTGGCCCGGCGCGGGGTGCTCGGCACGTCCGTGCTCTGGTTCGAGCGCGACTGGGACGGCACCAGGCGCCCCCTGCCCCCCGAGCGCTGGCGCCGGGACTGCGTGGCCACCGCCACCACCCACGACCTGCCCTCCACCGCCGCCCGGCTGACGGGTGAGCACGTGACGCTGCGCCACCGGCTGGGGCTGCTCACCCGCCCCCTGGAGCAGGAGCTGGCCGAGGACGCCGCGGACACCGCCGAGTGGCTGGCCTATCTGGCCCGGCTCCGGCTGCTGCCCGAGGGCGACGGTGACGAGGAGGCCGCCGTGCGGGCCGTCCACCGCTTCCTGCTGCTCACCCCGGCCCGGATGGCCGGGGTCTGGCTCCCGGACACCGTCGGCGACCGCCGCCCGCAGAATCTGCCCGGCACCTGGGACCAGTACCCCAACTGGCGTCTGCCCATCGCCGATGCGGAGGGCCACCCGGTCACCCTGGAGGAGATCGCCGCATCGCCCCGGCTGCACCGGCTGATGGAGGTTCTGAGACCTGGCGTGGACCGGCCGTAGGGCCTGTACGGCACCCCCGGGCGCGCGCCGCCCGCAGGCGTTCGCTACGTTTGCACCGTGGACAAGAAGAACGCTATGCGCGCCGGCGCCGTCGCGGCCGGTACGACGCTGATGATGCTGCTCATGTCGTCCCCCGCGCTCGCTCTCACCCGCGACGACGGTGACGACCCGGGTACGGGGCTGAACGTGATGGAGACCCTCGGTCTCTTCGTCGCGGCGCCCATCGTCCTGTTCCTGGCGATCGTGGGCCTCGTCATGGTCCTCGACAAGTCCAAGAAGCAGGCCTAGCACCTCTCACCACACCGCTCTTCACGGGTGCGCCGCCGGTACGAGGTACCGCGCGGCGCACCCGCATGTCCGGATCCCGGTAGGTTTCGGCCATGACCGAGTGGGACGTCAAGAAGCTCCGCATCCTGCGCACCCTGCGGGACCGGGGCACGGTGACCGCGACGGCCGAGGCCCTCCTGATGACCCCGTCGGCCGTCTCGCAGCAGCTCACGAACCTGGCCAAGCAGCTCGGTGTCCCCCTGCTGGAGGCGCAGGGCCGCCGCGTCCGGCTCACCGACGCCGCGCACCTCGTGCTGCGCCATGCCGAGGCGGTCTTCGCCCAGCTGGAGCGGGCCGATGCCGAGCTGACGGGCTATCTGCGCGGTGAGGCGGGACAGGTGCGGGTGGGCGCCTTCTCGACGGCTGTCCCCGCCCTCGTCGTACCGGCCGTCCGGCTCCTGGCCGAGGACCGCCGGCCGTCGCCCCAGGTGCGCGTACGGGAGACGGAGGCGGCGCAGGCGTACGAGCTGCTCTCGGCGGGCGAGGTGGACCTCGCGCTCTCCCTGGCGGCGCACGCCCCCACGGCCCGCGACCCCCGCTTCACCCTCGTACCGCTCCTGGCCGACCCGCTGGACGTGGCACTGCCCGCGGACCATCCCCTCGCCCGGACCCCGGGCCTCCGTCTGGCCGACCTCGCCGCCGAGCCCTGGATCTTCGGCGGTTCCGGTCCCTGGTCGCAGATCACCACCGCCGCCTGCGAAGCGGCCGGCTTCGTCCCCGAGCAGGCCCACAGCGCCTCCGGCTGGACCGCCATCCTCGCCATGGTGGAGGCGGGCATGGGCGTGGCGCTGATTCCCCGCATGGCGTCGGCCGCCGACCGGCCGCGCGAGGGTGTGGCCATGCGGGTCCTGGACGCCGACCGGCCGCGCCGCCACGTGGTGGCGGCGGTACGGCAGGGGGCCGAGCGGGGGCCGGCGGTGGCACGGGTGCTCACTGCGCTGCAGCACGTGGCCGTTAAGCAGAACTGAACGAACTGTACGAAAACTTTCGATGGACCTGATGGGTCTCTCCGTACGAGGGTCGTCGCATGACCTTCGACGCGAACGAGAGCACACTCCAGGACACCGACCCCCACGCCAATGACGCGGCCCCCTACGGCGGCGGCGACCCGTACGCCGACTACCGCACCGCCACCGGCCTCGCGTTCACCGACCTCGTCGACCTCGCGGACCGCCGCCTCGGCGCGGGCGTGATCGCCGCCGACGACGAGTTCTTCGCCGAGCGCGAGAACCTCCTGATCCGTGAACCCGCCGTCTTCGACCCCGAGCGGTTCGGCCACAAGGGCAAGATCATGGACGGCTGGGAGACCCGCCGCCGCCGTGGAGCGGACGCGGACCACCCCTTCCCCGCCCCCGGGGAGCACGACTGGGCGATCGTCCGCCTGGGCGCCCCCGGCATCATCCGCGGCATCGTCGTCGACACGGCCCACTTCCGCGGCAACTACCCGCAGCGCGTCTCGGTCCAGGCGACGGCCGTCGAAGGCGCCCCGAGCCCCGAGCAGCTCCTCGCGGACGACGTGAAGTGGGAGGAGATCGTCCCGCAGACCCCCGTACGCGGCCACGCGGCCAACGCCTTCGAGATCTCCGGCGACCGGCGGTACACCCACGTCCGCCTCTGCCAGCACCCCGACGGCGGCATCGCCCGCCTCCGCGTCCACGGCGAGGTCGTCCCCGACCCGGCCTGGCTCGCCGCGCTGGGCACGGTCGACCTGCTCTCGATCCTCAACGGCGGTACGTACGAGGACGCCTCCGACCGCTTCTACTCCTCACCGGAACAGATCATCCTGCCCGGTACCTCCCGCAAGATGGACGACGGCTGGGAGAACCGCCGACGCCGGGTCCGCGACACGAACGACTGGGTGCGCTTCCGGCTGCCCGCCCAGGGCGCGGTGCGCGCCGTCGAGATCGACACGGCCTGCCTCAAGGGCAACGCCGCGGGCTGGATCGCCCTCCACGGCAGGGACGGCGACACGGGCGAGTGGTTCGAGATCCTCCCGCGCACCCGGCTCCAGCCGGACACCCTGCACCGCTTCGTCCTGGACACCGAGGCCGTGCTCACCCACGCCCGCCTCGACACCTTCCCCGACGGCGGCGTGGCCCGGATGCGCCTGCACGGCACGCCGACGGAAGCGGGAGCGGCCGAACTGGCCCGCCGCTACGAGGAGTCGGCCGGCTGACGGCCGCGCCCCCGGCCGACTCCCCCCGGCCCCGCCCGGCGGACGGCTGCGCGACAGCGCCTGCCCGCCGGGCGGTTTCCACCGCCTACGCGGTCGCTGCCGCCGAGTCGGCAGCCTGAGCCCTGAGCGCGCGCTCGACGCCCGCCCTGGACTCCGACATCAGCCGGCGCAGCGCAGCGCTCGGCTCGGCCGAGTCCAGCCACGCGTCCGTGGCGTCCAGCGTGGCCCCGGAGACCTGGAGGGCCGGGTACAGGCCGACCGCGATCTGCTGGGCCATCTCGTGGCTGCGCGAGTCCCAGACGTCCTTCACCGCGGCGAAGAACTTCTCCGTGTACGGGGCGAGGAGCTCACGCTGGTCGGTCTGGACGAAACCGCCGATGACCGCCTCCTGGAGGGCGTTCGGCAGCTTGTCGGACTCGACGACCGAGGCCCACGCCTCGGCCTTCGCCTCCGCGGACGGCTGCGCCGCACGTGCGGTCGACGCGTGGCGCTCGCCCGCGGCCGTCCTGTCGCGCTCGTACTCGGCGGCGATCTCCTCCTCGTCCAGGAGGCCCGTCGCGGCGAGCCGCTGCACGAACGCCCAGCGCAGCTCCGTGTCGACGGCCAGACCCTCGATCTCCTCCGTGCCGTCCAGCAGGGACTGCAGCAGGTCGAGCTGCTGGGGGTTGCGCGCCGTGGCCGCGAAGGCACGGGCCCAGGCCAGCTGGTGGTCGCTGCCCGGCTCCGCCGCGCGCAGGTGCGCGAGCGTCGCCTCGGTCCACTGGGTCAGACCCGCCTCGCGCCACTCCGGCGCCGCGTACAGGTCCAGTGCCAGCTTCACCTGGCGGTGCAGCGACTGGACGACGCCGATGTCCGTCTCCTTGCTGATCCCGGAGAGGACCAGCGCCAGGTAGTCGCGTGCCGGCAGCTCGGCGTCCCGCGTCATGTCCCAGGCGGAGGCCCAGCTCAGGGCGCGGGGGAGGGACTCGGAGAAGTCGCCGAGGTGCTCCGTGACGACGGCCAGCGACTCCTCGTCGAGGCGGACCTTCGCGTACGACAGGTCGTCGTCGTTGAGCAGGACGACCGCCGGGCGCGCCGTGCCCGCCGGGAACGGCACGGTCGTGCGCTCGCCGTCCACGTCCAGCTCGATCCGGTTCGTACGGACCAGCTTCCCGGCCGCGTCGAGGTCGTAGCAGCCGATCGCGATCCGGTGCGGACGCAGCGTCGGCTCGCCCTTCGCGCCGACGGGGAGGGCGGGGGCCTCCTGGAGAACGGTGAACGAGGAGACGTGGCCGTTCGCGTCCGTCTCGATCTCCGGGCGCAGGATGTTGATGCCGGCCGTCTCCAGCCATGCCTTCGACCAGGTCTTCAGGTCACGGCCGGAGGTCTCCTCCAGCGCGCCCAGCAGGTCCGAAAGGCGCGTGTTCCCGAAGGCGTGGGCCTTGAAGTACGCCTGGACGCCCTTGAAGAACGCGTCCTTGCCGACGTACGCCACGAGCTGCTTCAGGACCGAGGCGCCCTTCGCGTACGTGATCCCGTCGAAGTTCACCAGGACGTCGTCGAGGTCCCGGATGTCCGCCATGATCGGGTGCGTCGAGGGCAGCTGGTCCTGCCGGTACGCCCACGTCTTCATGGAGTTGGCGAACGTGGTCCAGGAGTGCGGCCACTTCGATCCCTCGGCATCCGCCTGGCACGCGATGGAGGTGTACGTGGCGAACGACTCGTTCAGCCAGAGGTCGTTCCACCACTCCATGGTGACCAGGTCGCCGAACCACATGTGGGCCAGCTCGTGGAGGATCGTCTCGGCGCGCGTCTCGTACGCGGCGTCCGTGACCTTCGAACGGAACACGTACTGGTCGCGGATGGTGACCGCGCCCGCGTTCTCCATCGCGCCCGCGTTGAACTCCGGGACGAAGAGCTGGTCGTACTTGGCGAAGGGGTACGCGTAGTCGAACTTCTCCTGGAACCAGTCGAAGCCCTGCCGCGTGACCGCGAAGATGTCGTCCGCGTCGAGGTACTCGGCGAGCGACGGACGGCAGTAGATGCCGAGCGGCACCGACTGGCCGTCCTTCTCGTAGCTGCTGTGCACCGCGTGGTACGGGCCCGCGATCAGGGCCGTGATGTACGTGGAGATGCGCGGCGTCGGCTCGAAGGACCAGATGTCGTCCTTCGGCTCCGGCGTCGGCGAGTTGGAGATCACGGTCCAGCCGGACGGCGCCTTCACGGTGAAGGTGAAGGTCGCCTTCAGGTCGGGCTGCTCGAAGCTGGCGAACACCCTGCGGGCGTCCGGCACCTCGAACTGGGTGTAGAGGTAGGCCTGCTCGTCGACCGGGTCGACGAACCGGTGCAGTCCCTCACCGGTGTTCGTGTACGAGCAGTCGGCGACGACCTTCAGCTCGTTGGTACCCGCCCGCAGATGCGGCAGCGTGATCCTGGAGTCGCGGAAGACGGCGGCGACGTCCAGCGCCTTGCCGTTCAGCACGACGTCGTGCACGGCCGGGGCGACCAGGTCGATGAAGGTCTCCGCACCGGCCTCGGCGGAGTCGAAGCGCACGGTGGTGACGGACCGGTAGGAGCCGCCCTCCTGCGCTCCGGACAGATCGAGATCGATCTCGTACGCGTCCACGGTCAGCAGGCGCGCCCGCTCCTGTGCCTCTTCGCGGGTCAGATTCGTGCCAGGCACGCGGTCATCTCCTTGATATGCGATGTTTTTGGCCATCCTTCCACGTGGGGTACGCGCAGCGCGATGTCCGTTTTCCGCCGGACCGGTGGAGACGTTCGGGCCACCCTCGGAGCATGACCACCTATGAGGCACGACCGATCGCCCCCACCGCCCTCGACGAGCTCCGCAAGACGGACGACGCGGACCGTCCCTGCGTCCCGTACACGGCGACGGAGGGCGGCGAACCCCTGCGCTGCTGCCTGCGCGCCGCCGGGCCGGGGGAGCGGATCGCCCTCGTCTCGTACGCCCCGCTGAGGCGCTGGGCGGCGGAGACCTGGGCCCGGCCGGGGGCGTACGACGAGCAGGGCCCGGTCTTCATCCACGCCGAGGAGTGCGAGGGGCCGGCGGCGGACCCGGACGGCTACCCGTTCGCGCGGGCGGGCGCGCTGCGCACGGTCCGCCGCTACGACGCGGACGGCCACATCGTCGGCGGCCGGCTGCTGGAGATCCCGGCCGACGAGGAGCGTGGCTTCGACGAGGCCCTCGCGGAAGCCTTCGCCGACCCGGAGGTGGCGCTGGTGCACGTACGGGCCGTGGAGTACGGGTGCTTCCACTTCGAGGTGCGACGCGGGTAGTACCCGCACCTTCCTGCTCCGGTAGCCAACTAGTTCCTACCATTGGTAGGATTGAGGGCATGAAGATCAGTGTGAGCTTGCCGCAGGAGGATGTTGCCTTCGTCGACGAGTACGCCGCGAAGACCGAGGCGGACTCCCGGTCGGCGGTGATACACGCCGCCATCGAGCTGCTGCGCGAGGCCGGGCTCGAAGCGGAGTACACCGAGGCGTTCGAGGAGTGGGACGCGAGCGAGGATGCGGCCCTCTGGGACCGCACGGTCGGAGACGGAATCGCTGATGCGTAGAGGTGACATTCACCTGGTCGATCTCGAACCTGCCAGGGGCAGCGAGGCCAACAAGGTCAGACCGGCCGTGATCGTGTCCAACAACGCCGCCAACCAGTCCGTCGAGTCGAACGGCCGCGGTGTGATCACTGTCGTGCCCCTGACGTCGAACACCGCACGTGTGCTCACATTCCAGGCGCTTCTCAGGTCTGCGGAGAGCGGGCTGCCGAGAGACTCGAAGGTTCAGTGCGAGCAGGTCCGGGCCGTCTCCCTGGATCGCGTACTGAAGCGCATCGGTACCGTCCCCCGCCAGCGCATGACGGATATCGACGCGGCTCTGCGGCGGCACCTCGCCCTCTGAGGCATGCGAAAGGGCGGCCCCGGACACCGGGGCCGCCCTTTCAGAGGGGGAGGGTCAGCCCTTCAGCTCCGCCGCCACCAGCTCCGCGATCTGCACCGCGTTCAGCGCCGCGCCCTTGCGCAGGTTGTCGTTGGAGACGAAGAGGGCGAGGCCGTGCTCGACGGTCTCGTCGACCCGGATGCGGCCCACGTAGGAGGCGTCCTGGCCGGCCGCCTGGAGCGGCGTCGGGATCTCGGAGAGCTCGACACCCTCGGCGTCCTTCAGCAGCTCGTAGGCGCGCTCGACGCTGATCGGACGGGCGAACCGGGCGTTGATCTGCAGGGAGTGGCCGGAGAAGACCGGGACCCGGACGCAGGTGCCGGACACCTTGAGCTCCGGGATCTCCAGGATCTTGCGGGACTCGTTGCGGAGCTTCTGCTCCTCGTCCGTCTCGAACGAACCGTCGTCGACGATCGAGCCGGCGAGCGGCAGTACGTTGAAGGCGATCGGACGCTTGTAGACACCCGGCTCGGGGAAGTCGACCGCGCTGCCGTCGTGCGTGAGCTTGTCCGCGTCGGCGACGACCTTGGACACCTGGCCGTGCAGCTCCGCGACACCGGCGACACCGGAACCCGACACCGCCTGGTACGTGGCGACGGTCAGGGTCTCCAGACCTGCCTCCGCGTGCAGCGGGCGCAGCACGGGCATGGCGGCCATCGTCGTGCAGTTCGGGTTGGCGATGATGCCCTTGGGGCGGTTGCCGATCGCGTGCGCGTTGACCTCGGAGACCACCAGCGGGACCTCGGGGTCCTTACGCCAGGCGGAGGAGTTGTCGATCACGACGGCACCCTGGGCGGCGACCTTCTCGGCCAGGGCCTTCGACGTCGCGCCCCCCGCGGAGAACAGCACGATGTCCAGACCCGTGTAATCGGCCGTGGAGGCGTCCTCGACGGTGATGTCGGTGCCCTCGTAGACGATCGTGGAGCCCGCGGAGCGGGCGGAGGCGAAGAGCCGCAGTTCGGCGACGGGGAACTTCCGCTCGGCCAGGATCCTGCGCATGACTGTGCCGACCTGACCGGTGGCGCCGACGATTCCGACCTTCACAGGGACTCCTTCAAACGTACGAACGGGCACGGTTGCCAGTCCATGATGCGTATGTCCCCGCCCACCTTGTCCAATCCATTGTCCGGCCCTCGGACGGCGACCGTCCACGGCGGGCGAACGTTCTGCCGCGCTCCCGCGTCAGAGGGGAAACACATTCAGGGGGAGGCACTCCTTGCTGGGAAGGAAGGCTGCCGGCGCGGGGGACGACCCCCTGGGCCCGGCACAGGTGAACCGTGTCAGGGCGGTTCTTTCACTGGGCGGAGTTCCGTACTCCGACCTGCAGGACGGTGTGCAACAGATACGGCTGCGCCTCCTGGAGCGCTCGGCGAGCGGCCGGGAAGCCCCTCGCGAGATCGGCGCCTGGGCGGCCGTGGTCGCCTCGAACCTGGCCGCCGACTGGCACCGGAGCAGGAACCGACAGGAACGGGTGGGCGCCCGGCTCGCCGCGCTGAGCCCGGCCGACCCCGGCACCGAGGGTGGTCAGGAGGCACGCCTGCTGGCTCTCACGGTGGCCGAGGGACTGGACGAACTTCCCGCACCGCAGCGCCAGGCCCTGGTCCTGCGGTTCTACGCGGACCTCTCGGTACCGCAGATCGCGGCGGAGCTGGGCATCCCCGAGGGAACGGTCAAGAGCCGCCTGCACGCGGCGGCCCGAGCGATGCGCGAGCGGCTCGCGCGGGTTCACGCGGACGAGGTGGTGTGACGATGGACACGGATGGGTCCGACGAGCTGATGGCCGTACTGCTGGGGCGGTCCGCGCCCGACCCGGGCGACGCGCCGGCCGCTGCGCGGTACGACGCCGCGAGGCGTGACATGACGGAGCTGCGCGAGCAGCTGCACCTCATCGGGGACCGGCTGGCCGCCCCGGACGGCGCACCGGGCACCCTCACGCCTTCGCGTTCCCGGTGGGTGCGGAAGGGGCCACTGGCGCTCGCCGCCTCCGTGGTGATCGCCGCATGCCTGGCCGGGACAGGAATCCTCTGGTCGGTCGCGCAGCCGTCCGGGGAGCACGGCGACGCCAAACTGACCGAGGAGGGCCTGATGGCCTGCGCGCGGGTCGTCGCGGACGGCACGGTCAGCCGGACGGAACGGGTCGGCGGCCTCGTACGGGTCGTGCTGACGGTCGACCGGTACCTCAAGCCCGACAAGGGGCCCCGGGAGACCTCGTTCGTCGTCACGGGCGAGGAGGAGGAGTACTTCCGGCCGGGCACGCCCATGGTCGTGATCGTCTCGCGCTTCCCTGGCGAGGGGGTCGATTCCTTCACCGGTGCGGACCGGGCCACCGCCTGGCAGTGGATGTCGGCCGCGCTGCCCGCCTCGCGCACCCTGGAATGCACGGACCCCGGATGACGCACAGCGGGGCGGGAGCTCCCGGAAGAGCGCCCGCCCCGCTGCTCAGGTACTTCGGACCGCTACGGCGTGACCTTCTCGATCACGACGCTGCCGGTGCCCGCGGCGGTGCCGCGGGAGTTCACCAGGTGCACCTCGCCGAAGAACTGACGGCCCTCGGGAGCCGCTCCGGCGACCACGACCTCGGCGCCGACCTGCGCGGACGCGCCGTTGGCCAGGGTCACGACCTTCGACTCGTCGACGTTGATCGCGCCGAGCGACGGTGCGTAGTACACATCGCGGTAGTCGTACTCGGTGGTCCCGGCCGGAACCGCGTAGCCGTCGATGACGACGGTGTACGTACCGGCAGCCGGCTTCACCAGGCTGACCGACTCCTCGGAACCGGCCGTCGTGGACGCACCGACCTCCGTGTCGCCGTTGTAGACGTACAGGTCGATGTCGGCGTTGGCGTCCGACGTGCCACCGATGGCGAAGTCGAGCTTCTCGACGCCCTCACCGATGGTGACCGTGGTCTCGTACGTCTCACCCGTGGAGATCGACGGACGCTCGACCTTGGCCGAACCCAGCGAGCCGCCCTTGAGCGAGCCCTCGAGGTCACCGGCGTTGTTGGTGACCGTCCAGTCCACCGCGGCCGGGGTGCCGATCTTCGCCTCGGCGATGGTCTTCACCGCCGGGTCGAAGGACGCGCCGAGCAGCGAGACATCCAGCTTGTACGGGTTGTCCAGCAGCGGCGACGTACGACGGGACTCGACCTCGATCTCCCAGACGCCGGGCTGCGGGGCCTTGTAGGACCGCGTGTCCGGACGGCAGGTGTTGGCCGGGTTCTCGTAGTTCGGGTAGCAGAAGATCGTGGAGCTGTCCTCCACCGCGACCCCGTAGGGGTGGATGGAGATGAACCGCGTCTGGCTGCCCGAGCGCAGGGCGCTCATCGCGACCTCGAGCGTCTCCGCGCCCTCCGGGACGTTCACGAAGTACGACGTGGTGCCGTTGCGCTGCACCGAGCCGGTCGTCGAGAACGCGTAACCCGGCTTCACCAGGTCCTTGGAGACGATGACGGTGGCCAGGATCTGCTGGTCCACGCCGACGGTCTTGGAGTCGTCCACCTGCAGGATCGCGCTGTGCACACCGGCGGTGCCGGGCTTCGCCTCGACCTTGACGGTCACGGGCTTGCCGAGCGGCAGCGAGACGGTGCTCGAACCGGTCAGCTTGAAGGTGCCGTCGTTGTTCTTCCACGACAGCTTGTGCGCGACGGCGCGGTCCGGACCCGTGGTGCGGGTGACGGTGACGTCGTACGACTTCTTCTGGCCGGCCTTGAGGCCGCCCTCACGGTCGTACAGGCCGGTGCCGAAGCCCGGGGTCTTCAGCGCGAAGTCGATCGCGGTGTCGACCGGGGCCTTCACCGAGAACTCGTGCGCCGGGGTGCCCTGCTTCTCGATCTGCTTCCAGGCGCCGACGATGTTGATCAGACCGGCACCCTGGGCGTGCGCGGGCACGCCGTCGATGTGGGTGGCGGTGCTGGTCAGCGCGGTGCGCAGGTCTGCCGGGGGCAGCTCGATGTTCTTCTGCTTCGCGGCGGACAGGAGCAGCGCCGTGGCGCCGGCGGCCTGCGGCGAGGACATCGAGGTGCCCTGCAGCATGGAGTAACCGGCGGGCAGCGTGTAACCCGCCTCCTTGACCGGACCGCCGGGGAACCAGGTCTGGGTGGTGTTGATGGACGCACCCGGAGCCGTCAGGATCGGCGCGAAGCCGCCGTCCTCACGCGGACCGCGCGAGGAGAAGGGCAGCATGTCGTACTTCTTGGTGACGTTCGAGCCGTAGTTCGCGGCCCAGGTCTCCTTGGAGATGGACGCGCCGACCGAGATGACGTGGTCGGCGAGGCCGGGGTCACCGATCGTGTTGACACCCGGGCCCTCGTTGCCGGCCGAGATGACCAGCTGGACGCCGTAGATGTCGATGAGCCGCTTGTAGAGCTCGGCGCGCGCGTTGTTGCCGTCGTTGAGCGGCGGCAGGCCGCCGATCGACATGTTGACGACGTCGACACCGCGGTTCACGACGAGGTCGATCATGCCCTCGGTCAGCGCGATGTTGGTGCAGCCGCCGGACCAGGTGCAGGCACGCGAGGAGACGACCTTGGCGCCGGGCGCCGCGCCGTTCATCTTGCCGCCGAACAGGCCGTTGGCCGCGGTGATGCCCGCGACGTGCGTGCCGTGCTCGCTCTCGATGACACCGATGTTGACGTAGTCGGCCTTGGTGCCGGCCGCGTCGAAGACGACGTCCTTGCGGGTCTCGACGACGAACGGGATGCGCTCGACGATCTGCGTCGCCGGGTTGTCCGTGCCGAAGTAGCCGACCTGGTGCTTGTCCTTGTACGGCTGGAGCGCGGCGTCGTTGCCGAAGTTCGCGTCGTCGTTCAGGTCGACGCGGACGGTACCGGCGGTCGGGTCGTAGAGCACGGCCCACTTGTCGGTGGTGTCGCCGTCCCGGTTCAGGTCCCCGGCCATGTCGCCACCCAGGGTGGCGGCCTCGGAGAAGATCTGGATCTTGTAGGACCCCTCCGGTGCCGAGTAGGTGCGGCCGGCGATGGTGAACGTCGGGCCCGCCACGGCGGCGGTCATCCGCAGCCAGGTGCGGTCGCCGTCGCTCACGGGGTCGGTGGCCGTCACCCAGTCGACGATCTTGCGCTCGCCGGTGGTGGTCTTCTGCAGCGCCGGGTGCGCGATGTCGACACCGGAGTCCAGGACACCGATGGTGATACCGCGGCCGTCGGCCTTCGGGTGCTGCTGGACGAAGTCGACCGCACCCGTCTCGAACGACGGGTTGTACGGGTTCTTCGCCGGCGTGTTCTTGCCGGGCGCCGGGTAACTGCCCGTGGACTTCGTCTGCTTCGCACCGGCGGCCCGGTCGCCCGAGGGCGTCGGGTCGTCGAGCTTGATCTCCTGCTTGAGATCGATGCCGTACACCGACGAGAGCTTCTGGGCCGCCTTGATGGTGGCCTCGGCCGTCGCGGTCGGTACGGTCGCCCGGACGTAGCCGAGCTTGTCGTACGTCTGTCCCAGCACGGACCCCTTGACGGCGTCCAGTTGCTCGGTGACCTGCTCGGTCGCACCGGGGGCGGTGGCGACCATCATCGTGATGTTCTTCTCGCCCTTGGCCTCGGCCTTCGCCAGCACATCGGCGTCGGCCTCACCGAGCTTGTCGCCCTTGTCGCTGGTGGCGGCAGGCTTCACCGGCGTGGTCACCGGGGCGTCGGCGGCGAAGACCGGGGCGGCGCCGGAGGCGGCCAGTGCGGCCACCAGACCGGCGGCGGCCGCGATGCGCGCCGCGCGTCTCGCCCCGGGTATGGAGCTGGGGGATTCCTTGGTCATCAGCATCCCTGTAGGTGAAAGAAAGAGAGAGTTCGGAATTCGGTACCGGATGACCGGTCAGCCTTTCTTAAAAGGCAGGGGTTTGTGGAGACTTGACGGCGGCGAGTAGTGGACATGGCGTACATTCGCCACCGGTGCTGATGCGTCATGTGGGACGAAAAGGGTGAATGTTCCGCTCATCGCGGCAGGACCACCACGTACGCGGCCGGTTCGCGGTCGTCCGCCGCCATCAGGGCCGTGCGCACCACCACAGCCTGCTGCGCCATCCTCTCGCGCAGCTTCTTCGCCGTGACGCGGACGACGGTCACCCCCAGCCGCTCCAGGTGCTCCCGTTCCGCGGTGTACGTGACGTGCTCCTGGCGGGGGCTGCGGGTGCCGAGTTCGAGCGCGACCGCCTGCTCCGGCCAGTACGCGTCCACCCCGCCCAGGAACGTGCCGCCCTGCAGGTACAGATCCACGTTCCACAGCGGTTCCGGCAGGCCGTAGCTGCGCACCATGCCGTACAGCCGGTCCTCCGCCACCGCCCTGCCCTCCAGGAGCAGCGCGTCGACGGCCTCCACCACATGGGGCCTGCCCAGCAGCTTGGCGGCACTCAACTCCCGTACGACCGTCGCCGGTTCGCAGTGACCGCCGCGCACCGCCTCCGTCAGCATCCGGCGCACCGTGGGGGCATCGGTGAGCCCGGCCACCGCATCCGCCAGGGCCCGCTCCACCGGGGCCACGGGCACTCCGAGCCGCCGGTCGGGCGCGGGGAGCGAGGCCGCCCGCTTCACACCGACGAAGCGGGTGGAGCGCAGCCGCCTCGTGCGCGGCACCAGCACGTCGATCCGGTGGAGGGCGATCATCGGCGGCGCGGACGCGAAACCGTGCAGGGCCAGCGCCGCCAGCCCGGTGACCATCGCCTCGCCGTACCCCGGACCGGACTGGGCCGGTACGGTCCGCCGCGCGGAGACCGGTGGCCGGCCGGCGTACAGCAGGGCGCCGTGCAGGCGCTCCTGGCTCGTGGGCGGGCCCGGGTGCAGGAGGTACACGCCGGGCAGCAACTGCTGCCACGGCCCGCCCGGCAGGCACTGTGCTGCGGTCTGCGCGGCGGACACGCCCTGGGCGCGCAACTGCGCCGCGGACTGGACGCGTTGACGCACATCGTGAAGGGGGCGAGGGGGCAGCGGGGTGTTCTGGGTCATGCCCCGGAGGTTTCCGTACCTCTCAGGAGCGCTGACCCCTGTTACGAAGCCGTCGGCATTTCAGGACAACGCCGTCCTAAAGTACGGCAGTTCGACTGCCGAAAAGAGCGGTCGCGCCGGGGATTGTGCGGCGGCCGCCCCGTACAGATGTGCGGGGCGACCGCGTCACCACATCAGGCCGCGGCGTCGCACTCCTGGCCGCGCAGCGCCCGCGCGAGGTCGTCCCGGGCCTCCAGGACCAGCCGCCGCAGCGCCGGCGCCGCGTCCGGGCGGGAGGTCAGCCACGCGTCCGTCGCCGTCAGCGTCGCGGGGTCGTCCTGCAGCCCCGGGAACAGGCCCTTGACGACGTCCATGCCGATCTGGATGGACCGCTCGGCCCACACCCGCTCGATCGCCTCGAAGTACGAGGCCGTGTACGGCGCCAGCAGCTCGCGCTGGGAGGGCTGCACGAAGCCGGCGATCGTCGCCCCGACGAGCGCGTTGGACAGCTTGTCCGACTCCACGACCGCCGCCCACGCCTGAGCCTTGACCGCGGCCGAGGGGCGCGAGGCCAGGCACCGGACGTGGTGGCGCTTGCCGGACGCCGTGTCGTCACGGGCCAGTTCGGCGTCGATGGCCGGCTCGTCGGCCACCCCGTGCGAGGCCAGCGGCGACAGGAACGCCCAGCGCAGCTCCTGGTCGACATCCAGGCCCTCGATCACGGCCGTGTCGTCCAGCAGTGCCGTCAGCAGCTGGAAGTCCGCCTCCGAGGTGGCGACCGCCGCGAAGAACCGCGCCCAGGTCAGCTGGTGCTGACCGCCCGGCTCCGCGAGGCGCAGCTCCCGCAGCGCGCCCTCGGCCAGCGCCCGGCCGCCCTCCTCGCGCCACGCCGGAGCGGCGTAGTGCACGAGCGCGGACTGGGCCCAGGCGTGCAGCATCTGGAGCACGCCGATGTCCGACTCCCGGCCGGCGAACGCCAGGACCAGGGAGACGAAGTCGCGGGCCGGCAGCAGTGCGTCCCGGGTCAGGTTCCACAGCGCGGACCAGCACAGCGCGCGGGCCAGCGGGTCGGTGATGTCGCCCAGGTGCTCCCGCAGGGTGGTCAGGGATCCCTCGTCGAAGCGGACCTTGCAGTACGTGAGGTCGTCGTCGTTGACCAGGACGAGGTCGGGCTTCTCGGCCCCCGCCAGCTCCGTGACCACGGTGTGCGGCCCGGCGACGTCCACCTCGGCGCGGGCGTACCGCACCAGGTCACCCGCGGGGGTGCGACGGTACAGGCCCACCGCGACCCGGTGCGGGCGCAGTTCGGGGTGGGAGTCGGCGGCCCCCTGGAGCACCACCAGCTCCGTGATCCGGTCCGCGGCGTCGTACGTCACCGCCGGCGTCAGGACGTTGACGCCCGCCGTCTGCAGCCAGGACCGGGACCAGGACGTCATGTCGCGCCCCGACGTCTCGGCGAGCACCGACAGCAGGTCGCCCAGCTGTGTGTTGCCGTACGCGTGCTGCTTGAAGTAGCGGCGCGCACCCTCCAGGAACGCGTCCCGTCCCACGTACGCGACCAGCTGCTTGAGCACCGAGGCGCCCTTGGCGTACGTGATGCCGTCGAAGTTCAGCTTGGCGTCCTCCAGGTCACGGATGTCGGCCGTGATCGGGTGCGTGGACGGCAGCTGGTCGGCGCGGTACGCCCAGGCCTTGCGGTTGTTGGCGAAGGTGATCCAGCCGTTGGTGAAGCGGGTGGCCTCCACCATCGAGAACGACCCCATGAAGTCGGCGAAGGACTCCTTCAGCCACAGGTCGTCCCACCACTGCATGGTGACCAGGTCGCCGAACCACATGTGCGCCATCTCGTGCAGGATGGTGTTGGCACGGCGCTCGTAGGACGCCGAGGTGACCTTGCCGCGGTAGATGTACTCCTCGCGGAAGGTGACACAGCCCGGGTTCTCCATGGCGCCGATGTTGTACTCGGGCACGAAGGCCTGGTCGTACTTCCCGAACGGGTACGGGTAGTCGAAGTGGTCGTGGAAGAAGTCCAGGCCCTGCTTGGTGATCAGGAAGATGTCGTCCGCGTCGAAGTGCCGCGCGAGCCCCTTGCGGCACATCGCGCCCAGGGGGATCTCCAGCTTCGAACCGTCGTCGAACGTACGGGTGTAGAGGTCGCTCTCGCAGTGGTACGGACCCGCCACGACCGTCGTGATGTACGTCGAGATGGGCTTCGTCTCAACGAACCGCCACGCCTCGCCCTCGTGGAACTCCTCGGCGCCGTTCGACCGGACCGTCCACCCCTCGGGCGCGGTGACCTCGAAGCGGTAGGGGGCCTTCAGGTCGGGCTGCTCGAAGTTCGTGTAGACGCGCCGGGCGTCGGCCGGCTCGTAATGCGTGTAGAGGTAGACCTCGCCGTCCTCCGGGTCGACGAAGCGGTGCATGCCCTCGCCGGTCCGGCTGTACGCGCACTGCGCGTCGACCACCAGGACGTTCTCGCCCGCTGCGAGGCCGTCCAGTGCGATCCGGGCGCCGTCGAAGACGGCCGCCGGGTCCAGGGCCTTCCCGTTCAGCGTCACCGCGGTCACGGCCGGGGCCACCAGGTCGGCGAAGGTCGAGGCCCCCGCACGCGCGGCGCGGAAGCGGATCGTGGTCAGCGAGCGGAACGTGCGCGGACCGGCGCTCCCGTCGGGCTCACCGACAGCGGAACGCAGGTCGAGAGCGACCTCGTAACCGTCGACGGTCAGCAGCTCGGCCCGCTCACGGGCCTCGTCGCGGGACAGGTTCTCACCGGGCACGGAACACTCCTTTGTGTCTCATTCGAACAGCTTTGATCCTCGCACGCGGCCCAGGACCCCGGCACCCGGGAATGGCCGGAGCGCCCCGTGGCGTTCTGGAACTCAGGTGCGAGACGACCTCATGAGGAGACACATGCCCGAGAACAGCACGTCGAACGGCAGGACCCCGGCGGACTTCTGGTTCGACCCGCTCTGCCCCTGGGCCTGGATGACCTCACGCTGGATGCTGGAAGTGGAGAAGGTCCGCGACGTCGAGGTCCGCTGGCACGTGATGAGCCTGGCCGTGCTCAACGAGGACAGGCTGGACGAGCTGCCCGAGGAGTACCGGGACATGCTGGCGAACAAGGCGTGGGGCCCGGTCCGGGTCGTCGTCGCCGCCCAGCAGGAGCACGGCGACGCTGTCGTCGGCCCCCTTTACACAGCGCTCGGTACCCGCTTCCACAACAAGGGCGAGGGCCCGACCCGCGAGGCCGTCGTGGGTGCCCTCGAAGATGTCGGCCTGCCGGTGGAGCTCGCGGAGTACGCGGACTCGGACCGTTACGACAAGGAGCTGCGCGCCTCCCACAAGGAGGGCATCGAGAAGGTCGGGCAGGACGTCGGCACGCCGGTCATCGCCGTGCCGGGCGCCGACGGCGAGCAGATCGCCTTCTTCGGCCCGGTCGTGACCCCCGCCCCCAAGGGCGAGGACGCGGCGAAGCTGTGGGACGGCACGCTGCTGGTCGCGTCGGTCCCCGGCTTCTACGAGATAAAGCGGACCCGTACGCAGGGCCCGTCCTTCGACTGACGTACCCGCCCGACCCCGCACGGCCGATATGGAAGAACCCCCGCGAGTCATGTCCTCGCGGGGGTTCCTCTTTGATCCGCCTGCCGGGTGAAGGTTGAGAAGACGATCACGAGGCAGGACGTCAGGGCACCGTCAGGGAGCGAGCAGGAGTACGTCCGCGCGCTCCTTGGCGGCGGCGTACCGCTTCGCCACGTCCTGCCAGTTGACGACCCGCCACATCGCCTCGATGAAGTCGACCTTCTGGTTCTTGTACTGGAGGTAGAAGGCGTGCTCCCAGGCGTCGAAGACCAGGATCGGGACCGAGCCCTGGCCGACGTTGCCCTGGTGGTCGTAGACCTGTTCGACGATCAGCCGGCCGCTGACCGGCTCGTAGGCGAGGACGCCCCAGCCGGAGCCCTGCGTGGTGGCCGCGGCCTTCGTCAGCTGGGACTTGAAGCCGGCGTACGAGCCGAAGGACTCGGCGATCGCGTCGGCGAGGTCGCCCACACCGTCCGCCGCGAGGGGCTCGCCGCCGCCGTCGCCGGTCATGTTGTGCCAGTAGATCGAGTGCAGGATGTGGCCGGAGAGATGAAACGCGAGGTTCTTCTGGAGGCCGTTGATCGCGCCCCAGGCCTCCTTGTCGCGGGCCTCTTCCAGCTGCTCCAGGGTGTCGTTCGCGCCCTTGACGTACGCGGCGTGGTGCTTGGCGTGGTGGAGCTCGACGATCTGCGGGTTGATGACCGGTTCGAGCGCCGCGTAGTCGTACGGGAGTTCCGGAAGCGTGTACGTGGCCATAAGTTCGAACCCTCCAACTGCTGTCCTGTTGTTATTGCAAGTTGTTCGCAATTGCAGGCTAGCAGGAGGAGGGTCCGAAAGTGATCAGCCCCTGGTCCTAGGACCCCAGACCGTCGCGCGCGGCCGCAGCAAGGTCGGGGAAGTCGGTGACGACCGCGTCCACGCCCTGCCCGAAGTGGAAGGCGTACTCGGCGAACGCGTCCCCGAAGTCGTCGGGCGCGGCGCCCCTTCGGTACGGGGCCGGAAGGTACTGGTTCTCCGCGCGGAAGGTGTACGCACCGACCTTCAGCCCTGCCGCGTGCGCATCGGCCAGCAGGGTCAGCGGCGGGACGAGCGAGGACTTGTCCGGGCCGATCCACTGCGCGTACGAGGCGATCTCGCGCAGCCCGGCCGGCGTCATCATCTCCTTGTACGTGACCGGGTGGCCGTACGGGCCACCGCTCGTTCCCAGCGCCTGCCACAGCGGAAGACCGAGCCGGGCCTCGGCCACCCGGTGCAGGCTGGACGGCTCGAAGGACTGGACGACGCAGTCGCGGGCGGTGAGGCGGTTGCGCCGGATCACCCGTATCAGTTCGGGCTCCAGCGGCAGGCCGATCGAGCGGAAGTACGTCGGGTGCTTCGTCTCGGGGAAGACCGCGATCCGGCGGCGGTGCTCCCTGGACAGGGTGCGGGCCAGATCGACGACCTCCTGGAACGTCATGATCCGCTCGCGGCCGTCGAAGACCGTGTTGCGGTTACGGATCAGCGGCAGCCGCTCCACGGCGCGCAGCGTCTTCAGCTCCGCCAGGGTGAAGTCCTCGGTGAACCAGCCGGTGACGGCCCTGCCGTCGACCGTCTTCGTGGTGCGGCGGCCGGCGAACTCCGGGTGCCCGGCCACATCCGTCGTGCCGGAGATCTCGTTCTCGTGACGCACGACCAGGACGTGGTCCTTCGTCGGGACGAGGTCGGGCTCGATCCAGTCGGCTCCGGCCCGCACCCCGAAGGTGTAGGCGGCGGCGGTGTGTTCGGGCCGCCAGCCGGCGGCGCCGCGATGGCCGATGACGACGGGCCCGTGGGGGCGTCCGGGGTTGGACGACGCGGCGGCGGGGGTCGCGGCGGCGGCCGACACCGCGGCCGTGGCCAGGAGGATCGAACGGCGTCTCGGGTGCTGGGACATGCGAGCTCCTCGTGCGGGCCGGATCAGGCGGAGGAACCACCAAAGCCACGAGGGGTTACAGCAGGGCGGACAGAGGCTTGCCACCTCATGTACGGACGTGGGTAGGGCCGTTGGCGGGCGTCGAACGCCGGCGGCGCGGAACGGGGGACGGTGCCGGATGAAGGCCCGAAAGGGCCGCCCCGAGGAAGCTCAGCTGCCCGGCTGAGCGGAGCCCTCGGGTGCGGCCGCCTCCAGTTCGTCGATGCTGCCCGACATGATCGTGCGGACATGCTCGGTGATGTGCTCGGCGGGCCAGTCCCACCACGCGACGGCGAGAAGCCGGGCGATGTCCGCGTCGTCGTACCGGGTACGGATCAGCTTCGCCGGGTTGCCGCCGACGATCCCGTAGTCCGGGACATCGGCCGTGACCACGGCGTCGGCGGCGATGATCGCGCCGTTCCCGATCCGTACGCCCGGCATCACCGTCGCCCGGTAGCCGAACCAGACGTCGTGGCCGACCACCGTGTCGCCCCGGACCGGCAGGCCGGTCAGCAGGTCGAAGTGGTCAGCCCAGGAGCCGCCCAGGGTGGGGAACGGGAACGTCGACGGGCCGTCCATGCGGTGGTTGGCGCCGTTCATGATGAACCGCACCCCGGTCCCCAGCGCGCAGAACCTGCCGATGACGAGCTTCTCCGGACCGTAGTGGTACAGCACGTTGCGGGTCTCGAACGCGGTCGCGTCATCGGGGTCGTCGTAGTACGAGTACGCGCCCACCTCGATGAGGGCCGACTTGACCAGGGGCTTCAGCTGCACCACCCGGGGCTGGCCGGGCATCGGGTGGAGCACGGTCGGGTCGGCGGGGACGAGGCTCATGCGGGCACTCTCCCAGAAGTCCCGTGCAGTGTGCACGGGACTTTCAGGCACGTGATCCTCAGGCGCGCGGTTCGCGCCCCGCACGCTTCTGCCGGATGAGGCCGGTCACGATCAGCGCCGCGGTCAGCGCCCCGGTCGCCAGCAGCTGGTCCCGCGTGTCGGGCTGACGCAGCATCAGGAAGAAGATGCCGGCCATGGCGAGCAGAGCCACGATCGTCAGGACCGGGAAGAGCCACATGCGCACGACGAGCTTCTCGGGCGCCTCGCGCTCCATCCGGCTGCGCAGGATCAGCTGGGAGACGGCGATGAAGATCCAGACGACCAGGATCACCGCGCCGATCATGTTGAGCAGCCACGGGAAGACGTCATCCGGACGCCAGTAGCTGAGCAGCACGCACAGGAAACCGAACACGGAGGAGACGAGCACGGCGTTGCGCGGCACACCGGACGAGATCGTGCCGATGCGCTTCGGCCCCTGGCCGCGTGCGACGAGCGAGCAGGCCATGCGCGAGGCGCCGTAGATGTTGGCGTTCATCGCGGAGAGCAGGGCGACCAGGATGACCACGTTCATGATCTCCGCGGCGCCGCTGATGCCGAGGTGGTCGAGTGCCGCGTAGAACGGGCCGACCTCGGCGACCGCCGGGTCGTCCCACGGGACGAGGGCGACGATGACCGCCATCGAGCCGACGTAGAAGACCGCGATCCGCCACATCGCCGTGCGCACGGCCTTGGCGACGCCCTGAACCGGGTTCTCCGACTCGGCCGCGGCGATGGTGACGGTCTCCAGACCGCCGTACGCGAAGACGGACGCGAGCAGTCCGATGATGAACCCGTCGGAGCCGTTCGGCAGGAGCCCGCCCTCTCCGGTGAGGTTCGAGCCGCCGGGCGAGTCCGTCCCGGGCAGCACGCCGAGGAGCGCGAGTACGCCGAGCACGAGGAAGAGCGTGATCGCGACGACCTTGAGCGCCGCGAACCAGAATTCGAACTCGCCGAAGTTCTTCACAGCGGCGAGGTTCGTGCCGAGGAAGACCAGCATGAACAGGGCGACCCAGGCCCACTCGGGCGTACCCGGCAGCCAGCCCGTGACGATCTTCGCGGCGCCGATGCCCTCCAGGCCGACGGCGACACAGAGCAGCACCCAGAACGACCACCCTGCGGTGAAGCCCGCCCACGGTCCGATCGCCCGCTCGGCGTGTACGGAGAAGGATCCCGACGCCGGATTGGCGGCCGACATCTCGCCGAGCATCCGCATCACGAACATGACCAGCAGACCGGAGATGCCGTACGCGATGACGATCGACGGACCTGCGGCGGCGATCCCGGCGCCGGAGCCGACGAACAGGCCGGCGCCGATGACACCGCCCAGGGCGATCATCGACAGATGGCGCTGCTTGAGCCCGTGGGTGAGCGCGGAGTCGACGGTGGGCGTGGTGTCCGTGGGGGGCGGCGCGGAAGTCCGGGACATCGGCAGGCTCTGTTCGCTGGTGGGACAGGGGACGGCCCACAGTCTGAGCATGCTGACCGTCCACAAGGAACCGTTGTCCGCTATACGGTCACCGGGCTCACACATGGTGCACACCCGAGTACGTGCTGACCGCGGGTCAGGCCCTGCGTGCCCGGAACTCCCGCACCCCTGCCACGAGCAGCACCAGCCCGGTGGCCCCCGCCGACCACAGGACCTGGGAGCGTGCCGCGTCATCGGTGAGCATCAGCAGCAGGACACCCAGCAGACCGGCCAGGGTCAGCCAGGTCAGCCAGGGGAAGCACCACATCTTCAGGGTCAGGGCCCCTGGCGCCTCACGCTCGATGCGCCGGCGCAGGCGCAACTGCGAGGCGGCGATCAGGGCCCAGACGAACAGCAGGACCGCACCGACCGAGTTGAGCAGGTAGAGGAAGACCGTGTCGGGCCACTTCAGATTGAGCAGTACGGAGACGAAGCCGAAGGCGACCGAGGCCAGTACGGCCCGCCGCGGCACCCCGCCGGCGCCGCCCCCCGAGACCTTGAGCAGCCCGCGCGGGGCCTCGCCGCGCTCGGCCAGCGAGAAGACCATCCGGGAGGCCCCGTACAGGTTGGCGTTGAGCGCCGAGAGCAGCGCCACGAAGACCACGATGTTCATGATCTGCCCGGCCGACGGCACCCCGACGGCGTCCAGGACCTTCACATACGGGCTGAGCCCCGCCTGCTGGGCTGTCCACGGCAGCACCGTCACGATGACCAGCATCGAACCGACGTAGAAGAAGAGGACGCGCACCATCGCGCTGCGCACCGCACGGCCCACCGCGCGCGCCGGGTCGTCGGTCTCGGCGGCGGCGATCGTCACGACCTCCAGCCCGCCGAAGGCGAAGACGACGGTGAGTACGCCGGAGACGACCCCGTCCCAGCCGTTCGGCAGGAAGCCGCCCTGTCCGGTGAGGTTGGTCATCCCGACCGGAGAGGTGTCCGGGAGGATGCCGAAGACGGCCAGCAGCCCGAGCACCAGGAAGGCCACGATGGCCGTCACCTTGAGCGCGGCGAACCAGAACTCGAACTCGCCGAAGTTCTTCACGGCCGTCAGGTTGGCCACGGTGAAGACCACCATGAACACCAGCACCCAGAGCCACTGATCCACCGCGGGTACCCACCCGTGAGCGATCTGTGCGGCCGCCGTCGCCTCCACGGCGAGCACGACCACCAGCAGGAACCAGTACAGCCAGCCCACACTGAAGCCCGCCCAGCGGCCCAGAGCGCGTTCCGCGTGGACGGAGAAGGAACCGGACGTGGGCATCGCCGCGGACATCTCGCCGAGCATCCGCATCACCAGCATCGCGAGCGCGCCCGCGATCAGGTACGAGACGACGATGGCGGGGCCCGCGACGGCGATGCCGGCGCCCGAGCCGACGAACAGCCCGGCGCCGATCACTCCGCCCAGCCCGAGCATGGTCAGGTGGCGCTGCTTCAGACCGTGGGCCAGGGGCTCCGGCTGCAGGGGGGAGGGTGCGGGGGGAAGGGCGTCGTGCATGAGGTGCGGGTCACTCTCGGATCATTTATGGGGAACCTACAGTCTCACGGGCCACCGGCCCTTCCCGCGCAGGGTGCCGCACATGCCCCTGCCTCAGTGACAAGCATCACGTCGATGAGCGATTGCGTGACGCTCTTTGTCCGAACCCAACTAACTCCTCAACCACCGCTTTGTGGGCGGCTGCTGGTGATCCAGCGATATTCCGTCGGCTAACGTCACCATCAGCCTGTCCCCACCTGTCCTGTTGCCCTCACCTGCGGAGTCCCCCGATGAGCACTGCTGCCGCCCCCATCCGTTCCGGAGCGGTCCTCGCCGACCTGCTGCCCGCAGCCCGGCACCGCTACGCCGTGGACACCGCGCTGGTCCTCGGCGGCGCCGCACTCACCGGTATCGCTGCCCAGATAGCCGTCCCCGTTCCGGGCTCCCCGGTTCCCGTCACCGGCCAGACCTTCGCCGCGCTGCTCATCGGAACCGCCCTCGGAGCCCGTCGCGGCTTCCTCTCCCTCGCGCTGTACGCGCTCATCGGGATGGCCGGCATGCCGTGGTTCGCCGAGGGCAGCTCCGGAGCCGGCGGCGCCTCGTTCGGCTACGTGCTGGGCATGCTGCTCGCCGCCACGGTCGTCGGCGGCCTCGCCCGTCGCGGCGGCGACCGCTCGGTGCTGCGTACCGCGGGCACGATGGTGGTCGGTTCCGTGATCATCTACGCGGTCGGTGTGCCGTACCTGGCCCTCTCCACCGGGATGTCGATGAGCGCCGCCGTCGCGGCGGGCCTCACGCCGTTCCTGATCGGTGACGCCCTCAAGGCGGCGCTGGCCATGGGCGCGCTGCCCGCGTCCTGGAAGCTCATCGGGCGCCGCGGCTGATGCCGTAGGCCCCACCGGGAGGCCCGCCGGTCGTGCTGCCACAGCAGTGCGACCTGCGGGCCTCTCTCGTGTGCCCGGGGAACTCGGCGCCTCCGGTACGGTCCCGGGTTCACCGTGATCTCCTCGTACAGCGCCCGTACGGCGGCCCCCGGCCGCACCGTTGCGCGGCGAGAGCGGCCGCAGCAGGGCGACCCCGTGCGGGCAGCAAAGAGAGAGGCCCTCCGTTCGCTCGCCGGTATGCGTGCGAACGGAGGGCCTCCCCGGGTGAACCCGGCACCTGCCGTCAGGTGTCCGTGCCGGCTACTCGACCGGGGCCGCCGCCTTGCGGCCGCGCGCCTCGCGTACCAGGGAGACGGCCACGACCAGCGCCGCGACCAGCAGCGACAGCAGCACCTGCTCACGCCCGGCGTCGTCGGTCAGCATGTAGACGAGGACGAACGAGATCATCGCGATCGTCGCCCAGGTCAGATACGGGAAGAGCCACATCCGTACGACGAGCTTCTCCGGCGACTCGCGCAGGATGATGCCGCGCATCCGCAGCTGGGTGAAGCAGATCACCAGCCAGACGAACAGGGCGATGGCACCCGAGGAGTTCAGCAGGAACTGGAACACCGTGTCGGGCCACTGGTAGTTGAAGAAGACGGCCACGAATCCGAACACGACGGACGAGAGGATCGCCACCTGCGGCACGCCCCGCTTGTTCACCCGGGCGAAGGCCTTCGGGGCATCGCCCCGCTGACCGAGCGAGAAGCCCATCCGCGAGGCCGTGTAGAGGCCGGAGTTGAGGCAGGACAGCACGGCCGTCAGCACGATGACGTCCATGACCTGGCCGGCGTGCGGAATGCCGATGGCGTTCAGCGCGGCGACGTACGAGCCGTCCTTGACGATCGACGGGTCGTTCCACGGCAGCAGCGTCAGGACGATGAAGATCGAGCCCAGGTAGAAGATGGCGATACGCCAGATCACGCTGTTGGTCGCCTTGGAGACGGCGCGCTGCGGGTCCTCCGACTCACCGGCGGCCAGGGTCACGATCTCGCTGCCCATGAAGGAGAAGACGACCATCAGCACACCCGTGAGGATGGCGCCCGGCCCCTCGGGGAAGAACCCGCCGGTGTCCGTGAGGTGGGCGAGTCCCGAACCGGGGTTGTCCGAGCCCGGCAGCAGGCCGAAGACGGCGAGCATGCCGACGACGACGAAGGCGCCGATCGCCACGACCTTGATCCCGGCGAACCAGAACTCGAACTCACCGTACGAGCCGACGGACACCAGGTTGGTCGCGGTGAGTACCACCATGACGATCAGGGCCCAGGCCCACTGCGGAACGCCGGGGATCCAGCTCTCCAGGATCTTGGCACCCGCCGTGGCCTCGACGGCGAGCACCACGACCCAGAAGAACCAGTACAGCCAGCCGATCGAGAAGCCCGCCCAGCGGCCCAGGGCCCGGTCCGCATAGGCGGAGAAGGAGCCGGAGCTGGGGCGGGCGACAGCCATCTCGCCGAGCATCCGCATGACGAAGACGACCATCAGGCCGACGAGCGCGTACGACAGGAGAATGGCCGGTCCGGCGGCGGCGATACCGGCGCCGGAGCCTACGAAGAGGCCCGCGCCGATCACTCCGCCGATGGCGATCATCGAGAGATGACGGTTCTTGAGACCGGCCTGAAGCCCGTCCGTGCTGTCCGGCTTGTCCGGCCCGTCGGGCTGTTGGCCCGGCTCCACCAGAGTCGTCTGCGACGTCATGGATCGAATCCTTACGTTTTCTGATCGCGTGTGTCGGTCCTGCCTCGGCGGGGGTGGTGCGAAGGCAAGGCCACGCATTCAAGCCCGAATGACACCGGAAGGGGAACCCCCTCTTCCGGATCGTTGACCGGATCGTTGCCCGAGTGGAGTTGCACACAGGTCCCGAGGCCGCCGGGCCCCCGGACCGCCCGGTGGGTCCCGACCCCGCTGACGGCTACCCCGCCCGGTCCGTGCCACACTTCGCACCATGCGCGTGTACCTCGGCTCCGACCATGCCGGCTACGAACTCAAGAACCACCTCGTCGAGTGGCTCACGGCCCAGGGCCACGAGGCCGTCGACTGTGGTCCCCACATCTATGACGCCCAGGACGACTACCCGCCGTTCTGCCTGCGTGCCGCCGAGCGGACCGCAGCGGACAAGGGCAGCCTCGGCATCGTCATCGGCGGCTCCGGCAACGGCGAGCAGATCGCCGCCAACAAGGTCAAGGGCGTCCGCGCCGCACTCGCCTGGAGCGAGCAGACCGCCGCGCTCGGCCGTGAGCACAACGACGCCAACGTGGTGGCCATCGGCGGCCGGATGCACACGACGGAGGAGTCCACCAAGTTCGTCGAGATCTTCCTCGGCACCCCGTACTCGGGCGAGGAGCGTCACACCCGCCGCATCGAGATGCTGTCGGCGTACGAGGTGACCGGCGAGCTCCCCCCGATCCCGGCCCACCACCCGCAGCAGGGCTGAACCGCCCGCACCCGCTCCACTGTGCCGCCGGGTCCGTACCCGGCGGCACAGTCGTGTCACCGAGGAGATCCGCCGTGCCCGAGGGGCATACGATCCACCGCCTCGCCGCGGACCACCGCGAGCGGTTCGAGGGCGGTCCGGTGCGGGTGAGCAGCCCCCAGGGAAAGTTCTCCGACAGCGCGGCCCTGCTGGACGGCCGGACCCTCACCGGCGTGGACGCGCACGGGAAGCACCTCTTCCTGGGCTTCGACGGCCACGGCCCCGACGGGCAGGGCTCCGACAGGCTGCGCTTCGACGGGCCCGGCTGGGTCCATATCCACCTCGGCCTCTTCGGCAAGCTCGGCTTCGGCGCGACTCCGGCACCGCCGCCCACCGACACGGTCCGGCTCCGCCTGGTCAACGACGCCCACTACGCCGACCTGCGCGGCCCCACCACGTGCGTCCTGATCACCGAACCCGAGAAGCGGGCGATACACGACCGGCTCGGCCCGGACCCGCTGCGCACCGACGAGGACGGCGAGCGGGCCTGGCAGCGGATCTCCCGGAGCCGCGTCACCGTCGCCGCCCTGCTGATGGACCAGAAGGTCGTCGCGGGCGTCGGCAACGTGTACCGCGCCGAGGTCCTGTTCCGGCACGGCATCGACCCGTACCGCCTCGGGAAGGACCTCGCGCGCAGGGAGTGGGACGCGATCTGGTCCGACCTCGGCGAGCTGATGCGCGAGGGCGTACGGAACAACCGGATCGACACGGTCCGCCCCGAGCACCTGCCCGAGGCGATGGGCCGCCCACCGCGCGTCGACGACCACGGCGGCGAGGTCTACGTCTACCGGCGGGCCCGGCAGGCCTGCCACATCTGCGGCACCGGGATCCGGACCGCGGACCTCGCGGCCCGCAACCTCTTCTGGTGCCCGTCCTGCCAGAAGGGCGCATCCGCTCCGGACACGAGCGCGTCCGGTCCGTCCCGCGATTGAGGACAAAGCGGCTCCGGAACTCCTGCGGAGTACGCGTCCCGGACCGGGTCGGCCCGATTTCGAACGCATTGTCACAGGGGTCCCCCTGCACCGGAGGCTGTCGGGTGGATAGGGTCCCGGCAATGGCCCGTCGCAGAGGAGTAGACGCGTACCCGGCCCGGTGGCGAAGATCGGCACACCGGGCGCGCATCGCGCTGCGCAAGTCAGGCGTCGACTACTTCCGCGGGGACGGCTCCGACTGGATCGCGCTCGTCGGCCTCCTGCTCATCATTCCCGCGATCACCTGCGCCACTCTGCTGAACCCCGTGTGGTTCTCACCTGCCGCGCTGGCGCTGCCCATCGTCGCCGGTGGTCTGCTGCTCCGGCCGGCCAGCCTCCTCGGCCTGTACGCGGCCGCGGCCGCCGCCCTGATCGTGGAGTCGCTCAGCCTCGGCCCGTACATGAGGGAACCGGCCGGGGTCACTCCGGGCACCGTCCTGGTCGTCGCCGCCTGCGGCTTCTTCGGGCTGGTCCTCGCCCAGTTCCGGGCGAGGGTCGGAGTGCCGTGGAGACGCGGCGGCACGATGCTCTTCGACCTCCGCGAGAGGATCCGGGTCCAGAGCGCCCTGCCCCTGCTGCCCCAGGGCTGGCACCGCGAGATGGCACTGCGCCCGGCCGGCGGCCAGTCCTTCTCCGGCGACTTCGTCGTCGCGGCCCGTACCAACGGCGGGCGCACCCTCGAAGCGGTCCTCACGGACGTGTCCGGCAAGGGCATGGACGCGGGCTCCCGGGCCCTGCTGCTGTCGGGCGCCTTCGGCGGCCTTCTCGGCTCACTTCCCCCGCACGGCTTCCTGCCCGCGGCCAACGGCTACCTCCTGCGCCAGGACTGGGACGAGGGCTTCGCCACGTCGATCCACCTCGTCCTGGATCTGGAGTCGGGCGACTACGAACTCCTGTCCGCCGGCCACCCGCCTGCCCTGCAACTGCACGCGGGCAGCGGCCAGTGGGAGGAGAAGGCCGCGGAGGGGCCGCTGCTGGGCGTGTACGACGGAGCCCAGTTCGACGCGGTGAAGGGCTCGTTGGCGCCCGGCGATGTGCTGATGCTCTTCACCGACGGTCTGGTGGAGGCGTCCGACCGGGACATGGCCGAGGGCATCGACCGGCTGACCGGCGAGGCCGACCGCTATGTCGCCACGGGCTTCGAGGGCGCGGCCTGGCACCTGATCGAGGCGTGCGCGAAGGACGTCAACGACGACCGCGCGCTGCTGCTTCTGTCCCGTCGCTCCTGAACCGTGCGGAAGCGTACGAAAAGGTGCAACCGTCAATGCGGGCACCCACTTTCACCCGGACGTGGATCTCCCGGGGCGGGGCACGGACACGGAGAGGCGGCCCCCGTGCCCGTGCCAGGCGGTCAGACCGGCACCGCGGGCTTCTCGGCCTCCCGGTCCTTCGCGGTCCCTCCGGGCAGGAAGCGGGCCAGCCGGTCCGAGCGGCCGGCCGCCAGCGGCGCCAGGACCGCGAGCAGGAGCACATAACCGGCGATGAACGGGGAGAGCCGTTCGTCGAGTCCGGCGCCCGCCGCCATGGTCGCGAGAATCAGGGCGAACTCGCCGCGGGCCAGCAGTGTGGTCGAGATGTTCGCGGTGGCCCGGGGGCCGAAGGCGTAGATCCTGGCGGCGGCCAGCCCCGCGACCACGTTCATCGCCATGGTCACCGCGACCGCGGCGAGCACCGGCCACACGACGCTCGGCAGGTCGCCCGGGTCGATCGAGAGGCCGAACGCGAAGAAGAAGATGGCGCCGAAGGCATCACGCAGCGGATGGACGAGCTTGAGGATGCGCGGGCCCGACGCGGTGCTGCCGAGCATCAGGCCGACCATGAACGCGCCGATCGCGTCGGCCACCCCGAACCACTCGGAGACGCCCGCGACGAAGACGGCCGCGCCGAGGAAGGAGATGACGAGGAGTTCGTCGTCCTTGGTGTCGAAGAGCCGGGAGACGACCTTGGTTCCGAAGCGCGCTGCCAGCGCGAGGAGCAGCAGGAAGCCGAACGCCTTGCCCCCGTCGAGGGCCGCGGCGGAGAGGCTGTCCGCGCCGGAGAGGATGGGCTGGAGCGCGGCCAGGTAGAGGGCGAGGAAGACGTCCTCGACGACGATGATGCCCAGGATCGGTTTGGTCTCGGCGTTGCCGATGCGCCCGAGGTCCACCAGGACCTTGGTGACGATCGCCGAGGACGAGATCCCGAGCACACCGGCGAGGACCAGTGCCTCGGAAGTGCCCCAGCCCAGCGCGAAGCCGAAGCCGAGTCCGGCGCCGACGTTCAGTGCGAGGTACGTGCCGCCTGCGAGCGCCATCTTGCGCCCGCCCGCCTTGAGGTCGTCGAGGTGGAACTCCAGGCCCAGGTAGAAGAGCAGCAGGACCAGGCCCAGCGCGGAGAGCATCTCCAGCTCGTGGGGATCGTCGACGAGGACGACACCCGGTGTGTGCGGGCCGAGCAGGATCCCGGCCAGGATGAACAGGGGAATGGTCGGCAGTCCGATCCGGCCGCCGACGCGGGCGAGGACGGCGGCGGCCAGGAAGGCGCCGCCCATGGCGATGAGCGTGTCTGCGTGTCCGATGAGCCTGATCCTTCGTTAGGTCAAGAGAGCGTCAAGGAATCGTCAGTAATTAGTTTACCGAACCATTGACGCTGCAACTGTGAACCCGCCGAACGTCGGCCCCGAGGCGTACAGTCGGGCGCATGCCGACCCCGTATCTGACCCTGGCCGAGGTCGAGTTCACAGCTCGCGAGGCCCATCGCGCCCAGACCGACAAGGCGGGGCGCCCCTACGCCGAGCACCTTGCCGCGGTGGCCGAGGGTGTACGGATCCGGGGCGGGAGCGACGAGCAGATCGCCGCCGCCTGGTTGCACGACGCCGTCGAGGACGGCGCGCTGTCCCGGCAGTGGCTGGACGAGGCCCCGCTCCCGCGGCAGGTCAAGGAAATGGTCCTCGCCGTCACCAAGCGGGACGGCGAGGACCTCTCCGCGTACACCGGGCGGATTCTCGCCACGCCCGGCGCGCTGCTGATCAAGGAGTCGGACCTGGCGCACAACGCCGATCCGGACCGCCTCGCGGTCCTGGATCCGGCGACGCGTACCCGGTTGACGGCGAAATATGCGCAGGTACGTGGGCTGTTGGGGCTCCCCGGCGGCGAATGGCCCACCGACCGGTCGGATCCGGCCAACCCCGCGGCAGGCTGATCCCGGACCGGCCTTCGCCGGTCCGGGGCCGGACCACGCGACGGCCGGAACCCGTCCGGGCACGTCGCGGGCCGGACGGGCTCAGCGCCTGGCGGCCCTCCGGCGGAAGGCCCAGTTCAGATCCGGCTCGGTGGCGAACCGCAGTACGCGCCGGACCGGGGGAGTGCACATCAGGGTGACGGCGGCAGCCGCGACCACGGAGACGACCAGCAGGCCGGCAGGACCGGTGAGCCACTCGTACCGGTCGAACAGGCCGAAGTATCCGGCGCCCTTCACGAGGAAGCCGTGCAGCAGATAGCCGCAGATCGTCCCGGCTCCCAGCACGGTGAACCACATGTGACGGCGCGGCACCCAGGCCAGGAAGCCGATCGTGAGGACGAGCGCGCACCCGAACATCGCCAGGGACATCACGGCCCCCGACCACCACGGCGCGCCCAGTTCCTGTGCGGCACTGCTCCGGTAGAACCAGCCGAGCTGCATGCGCGGAGCCGCCCAGTAGGCGAACAGCAGGGCCCCTGCGAACAGCGGCAGGGCGAGCAGCCGCACCTCACGTCGCCGGACCAGCTGGAAGTGCTCGGACTTCAGCAGGAGACCCAGCACGAAGAACGGCAGGAGCTGCAGGACACGCTGCAGATCGAGATCGTCACCGATGCCCGGAGTCACCGACGCGAGCACGGCGATCGTGAGGGCGACGGGCAGCGGGTGGCGCAGTGACTGCCACAGCGGAGTGGTGACCCGCCAGATGAACAGGGCGATCAGGAACCAGGTGAGGAACAGGGGGTCGAGCAGGGTGACCGGGACGTCCTCAGAACCGCCGCCCGCGTACCGCTTGAACAGTGAGTACGCCGTCTCGAACAGGACATAGGGCACCGCCACCCCGGTGACCAGACGCTTCACCTTCGTGGGACTCATGTCGAACGACCGTGAGAAGTAGCCGGAGATGAGGATGAAGGCCGGCATGTGGAACGTGTACACGACCATGTACAGGGCGCGCGCGGCGCGGCTGCCGTCCATCACCGGTTCCCAGGCGTGGGCCACCGCGACGAGCACGATCGCGAGGTACTTCACATTGTCGAAGTAGGCATCGCGCTGCTTGGCCGGAGCGGGGCCCCCGGAGGCCGCAGGGGCGGCGGAGCGGGCCGGGGCGGACACCGGGGGAGTCCTGACGGCCGTCGACGCCGCGCGCTCGTGTCTGGGCTCCGATTCCCGGGTCTCCGGGGGGATCGGGGCCCTCTTGAATTCGCTCGGAGCTTGGAACATCTAAAGCACCTTAGACCTGTTGATTGCCATGCGTGAAACTCTCAAGAGATTTCGCGTGTTCCCGCTCATTCGAAAATGAAACCACCGAAAACCGCCCGCTATGAGGCGGTTAATCCCCCTTAAACGGTGCATATCGTCGCGTAGTTGGGGAGAGTGAATTTCGTCGCACGAACACGCGGCGCAATGCTGTGAATGAAGTGTGGGGGTATGGAAACGATCACAGTGGCCGATATTCGAACTGCCTCGAGCGCAGTCGGCGCGCGGATTTCCGGCTGCGCCCCGGCGTGCCTTCTCCTCGCGCCCCGTGCGCCGATCCGCCCCGGGGTGCACGCGGGCGCGAGGATGGCGCGATCCGGACAGTGCCATCCGTCACCTGGCAGCACCCACAGGGGAGTTGGTGGCACGATGGAGTCAACGGAGGTGTGCTGGGCTGCACACCCTCCGGGCCGGCAAGGCGGACCGACCAAGGGTGTGATCAGTCGTGGCCATTTCACTGTCTGTGGTGCTGATGCTGGGGATCATCCTGGTGGTGCTGATCCGCGGCGGGTCCATCAAGGGCGGGCCGGCGGTCGTGGCCGTGCTCTTCGGCTTCTTCCTGGCATCGACGGGCATGGCGCCGTCGATCAACAGATTCATGAACTCGATAGCCGAGACGATCAACCAGATCAGCTTCTGATCCGCGCACGCAAAGGGCCCGGTCCGACGAGTAACCGTCGGACCGGGCCCTGGCGTGGAGCGGGCGACGGGAATCGAACCCGCGTAGCTAGTTTGGAAGACTAGGGCTCTACCATTGAGCTACGCCCGCAAGCGGTGCACCGCGGGTCCTGTGGACCGCGGCACGAAAAGCATCGTAGCGGGTCGGGGAAGGTGCGCGCACACCTGTATCGGTGTGACCGTCCGTGACCGCCTTCGGAAAGCGTGCTGCGCACTGCTTGTCGGCATGTACCCTACGTGTCGCACCGACGGGGTGTGGCGCAGCTTGGTAGCGCGTCCGCTTTGGGAGCGGAAGGTCGTCGGTTCGAATCCGGCCACCCCGACCACCAGCAAGATCTTCAGGCAAGATCGCGTTGTGGGAGTCATCCCGCTTGCCGTTACTATGCAAATTGCGTGCCCGTGTGTCTGATGTACCGGGCTCGATCCGCGAAGCCGCCTCTCGGCGGCCCAGCAGAACCCCAAGAAGTCAGCCACCAAGGAGACCGAACCGTGAAGAGCGCCGTGGAGACCCTGAACCCGACCCGGGTTCGGCTCAGCATTGAGGTGCCCTTCGAGGAGCTCAAGGACAGCCTCGACGCGGCGTACAAGAAGATCAACCAGCAGGTCACGGTGAAGGGCTTCCGTAAGGGCAAGATCCCCAACCGCGTCATCGACCAGCGGTTCGGCCGTGGTGCTGTGCTGGAGGAGGCCGTCAACGACGCCCTTCCGAAGTTCTACACCGAGGCTGTCAACGAGGGTGAGCTCAATGTCCTGGGCCAGCCCGAGGTTGACATCACCGAACTGAAGGACGGCGAGCTGCTGGCCTTCACCGCCGAGGTGGATGTCCGTCCCGAGATCGAGATTCCGGACTACTCCGGCATCGAGGTCACCGTGGACGCACTCGAGGTCACCGACGAGGACGTCGACAAGGCCGTGGAGCAGCTCCGCGAGCGCTTCGCCTCGACCAACCCGGTCGAGCGCGCGGCCGCCGAGGGCGACGTCGTCACGATCGACCTGGAGGCCAAGGTCGACGGAGAGGTCCTGGAGGACGGCGTGGCCGCCGGTGTCTCGTACACCATCGGTTCCGGCGAGCTCCTCGAGGGCATCGACGAGGCCGTGACCGGCCTGGAGGCCGGTGGCGAGGCCACCTTCACCTCCGAGCTGAAGGGCGGCTCCGCCGAGGGCAAGGAAGCGGAGGTCACCGTCAAGGTCACCACCGTCGCCTCCCGCGAACTGCCCGAGCTGGATGACGACTTCGCGCAGATGGCGAGCGAGTTCGACACGCTGGCCGAGCTCCGCGAGGACAGCCGCAAGCGCCTCGAGAACACCAAGCAGTACGACCAGGCCACCCAGGCCCAGGAGCGCGTCCTCGACGAGCTGCTGAAGCTGGCCGAGGTCCCGATCCCCGAGAAGCTTCTCGCGGACGAGGTCCAGACCCGCAAGCACAACCTCGAGCACCACCAGCTCGGCCAGATGGGTCTCGACCTCGAGAAGTACCTGGAGATCCAGGGCAAGACGCTCGAGGAGTTCGAGGCCGAGACCTCCGAGCAGGCCATCAAGGGCATCAAGACCCAGTTCATCCTGGACGAGCTCGTCAACAAGGAGAAGCTGAACGTCAACCAGGAGGAGCTCACCGAGCACCTCATGCGGCGCGCTGCTTCCTCCGGCATGAGCCCCGACCAGTTCGCCCAGGCCGTCGTCGAAGGCGGCCAGGTGCCGATGCTCGTCGGCGAGGTCGCCCGCGGCAAGGCGCTCGCGGTGGTCGTCGAGGCCGCCAAGGTCGTCGACACCAACGGTGAGGTCGTCGAGCTCGAGGACGACGAGGAAGAGGCCGTCGAGACGGTCGAGGCCGTCGAGGGCACCGCTGACGCGGTCGCCGACGACGAGAAGACCGAGGCCTGATCCTCGAACTGATCGGCTTTTCTGATCCGTACACGACGGGCTCCGGACGTACCACGTCCGGGGCCCGTCGGCGTATCGGTCCGCACCCCCAGAACCCTTGTGCGGACTGCCGACCTTGCGCTCCCAGCGAACAGTTGGGGAAGCGGGATGGCGTTGTCCCACCTGCGCGTTAGGGTCCATGAAGAGGAAGGGTCGGGTTCAGTCCCGGCCCACCCGGTACGAAGACGCTGAGACGGCCGGAGCCGTCAGAGACGAGCAGGTGGATACGTGACGAATCTGATGCCCTACGCCGCCGGAGAGCCGTCCCTCGGTGGAGGCCTCGGTGACCAGGTCTACAGCCGACTGCTCGGCGAACGCATCATCTTCCTCGGTCAGCAGGTCGACGATGACATCGCCAACAAGATCACCGCACAGCTTCTGCTCCTTGCCGCGGACCCGGACAAGGACATCTACCTCTACATCAACAGCCCCGGCGGCTCGGTGACGGCAGGCATGGCGGTCTACGACACCATGCAGTACATCCCGAACGACGTGGTCACCATCGGTATGGGCATGGCGGCCTCGATGGGCCAGTTCCTGCTCACCGGTGGTACGGCGGGCAAGCGCTTCGCGCTCCCGAACACCGACATCCTCATGCACCAGGGTTCGGCCGGCATCGGCGGTACCGCCTCGGACATCAAGATCCAGGCCCAGTACCTGCTCCGCACCAAGACGCGGATGGCGGAGATCACCGCCCACCACTCCGGCCAGACCGTGGAAACGATCATCCGCGACGGCGACCGCGACCGCTGGTACACGGCGGAGGAGGCCAAGGACTACGGCCTCATCGACGAGATCATCACGGTCGCGTCGGGCATCCCGGGCGGCGGCGGCACCGGCGCCTGATCCGGCCCCCGGACAGGCACCACGCCGCACCCTCTCGTACGCCACTCGTACGCCGAGACTCCCAGCCCACATGAACGCCACCAGGATGGTGAACACCCACATGAACAACTTCCCCGGCGCCTCCGCGAGCGGCCTCTACACCGGCCCGCAGGTGGACAACCGCTACGTCGTCCCGCGCTTCGTGGAGCGCACCTCGCAGGGTGTGCGTGAGTACGACCCGTACGCGAAGCTCTTCGAGGAGCGTGTGATCTTCCTCGGTGTGCAGATCGACGACGCCTCGGCCAACGACGTCATGGCGCAGCTGCTGTGCCTGGAGTCGATGGACCCGGACCGCGACATCTCGATCTACATCAACAGCCCCGGCGGCTCGTTCACCGCGCTCACCGCGATCTACGACACGATGCAGTTCGTGAAGCCGGACATCCAGACGGTCTGCATGGGCCAGGCGGCCTCCGCCGCCGCCGTCCTGCTGGCCGCGGGCACCCCGGGCAAGCGCATGGCGCTCCCGCACGCCCGTGTGCTGATCCACCAGCCGTCCTCGCAGACCGGCCGTGAGCAGCTCTCCGACCTGGAGATCGCGGCCAACGAGATCCTGCGGATGCGCACCCAGCTCGAGGAGATGCTGGCCAAGCACTCCACCACCCCGCTGGAGAAGATCAGCGAGGACATCGAGCGCGACAAGATCCTTACCGCCGACGACGCACTCGCGTACGGTCTGGTGGACCAGATTGTCTCCACCCGCAAGACCACAGCCGGCGCGGCCGTCTGACGTCGGTCTTTCCCCTTGGCACATTCCACCAGCACGGCCACGGCCGTGTGAACCGTGCCAAGGGGGGCCCGAACGGGGGGCCAGGCAAGGTACCGTCGGATAGAGGCACCAGGAGCCGCTGAACCAGGCTGCTCCCAGGCGAAGGGGAAGCACCTCGTGGCACGCATCGGTGATGGCGGCGACCTGCTCAAGTGCTCGTTCTGTGGAAAGAGCCAGAAGCAGGTGAAGAAGCTCATCGCAGGACCCGGTGTGTACATCTGCGACGAGTGCATCGATCTCTGCAACGAGATCATCGAGGAGGAGCTCGCCGAGACCTCCGAGGTGCGGTGGGAGGAGCTCCCCAAGCCGCGCGAGATCTACGAGTTCCTCGAGGGGTACGTCGTCGGGCAGGAGCCCGCGAAGAAGGCCCTCTCGGTCGCGGTGTACAACCACTACAAGCGGGTCCAGGCCGGTGAGAACGGCGGCGGCGCGAATCGTGACGACGCGATCGAGCTCGCCAAGTCCAACATCCTGCTGCTGGGCCCCACGGGCTCCGGCAAGACGCTCCTCGCGCAGACGCTGGCCCGCATGCTCAACGTCCCGTTCGCCATCGCCGACGCGACAGCGCTGACGGAGGCCGGCTACGTCGGCGAGGACGTCGAGAACATTCTGCTGAAGCTGATCCAGGCCGCGGACTACGACGTCAAGAAGGCCGAGACCGGGATCATCTACATCGACGAGATCGACAAGGTCGCCCGCAAGAGCGAGAACCCGTCGATCACCCGCGATGTCTCCGGCGAGGGCGTCCAGCAGGCCCTGCTGAAGATCCTGGAGGGCACCACGGCCTCCGTACCGCCGCAGGGCGGCCGGAAGCACCCGCACCAGGAGTTCATCCAGATCGACACGACGAACGTGCTGTTCATCGTGGGCGGTGCCTTCTCCGGTCTGGAGAAGATCATCGAGTCGCGCGCCGGCGCCAAGGGCATCGGCTTCGGCGCGACGATCCGCTCGAAGCTGGAGATCCAGGCGAGCGACCAGTTCCAGGAGGTCATGCCGGAGGACCTGGTGAAGTTCGGGATGATCCCCGAGTTCATCGGCCGCCTCCCCGTACTGACCTCGGTCCACAACCTGGACCGCGAGGCGCTGCTCCAGATCCTGGTCGAGCCGCGTAACGCCCTGGTGAAGCAGTACCAAAGGCTGTTCGAACTCGACGGTGTGGAGCTGGACTTCGAGCGCGAGGCGCTGGAAGCCATCGCCGACCAGGCGATCCTGCGCCAGACGGGCGCACGTGGTCTGCGCGCGATCATGGAGGAAGTCCTCCAGTCCGTGATGTACGAGGTCCCGTCCCGCAAGGACGTGGCCCGCGTGGTCATCACCCCGGACGTCGTCCGCAACAACGTCAACCCGACGCTGGTCCCGCGCGAGCCGCGCACGATCGGCAAGAACGACGACGGTGGCCGCCACGAGAAGTCCGCGTAGCGGCAGCGGCAGCGATACGTACGCCGAAGGGGCGCCCGGCCAATGGCCGGGCGCCCCTTCGGCGTTGAAGGTCAGACCTTGGTGCGCGAGGTGTTGTAGAGCTTGGCCGCGAGGGCGGCCGTCTCGTCGAGCGTCATGGACTTGTTGGTCATGGCCGCGCCGATGTCGACGCCGATGACCGCCGCGACGGTGCTGTAGTCGGCCCAGATGCAGACAGGCATCACCATCTCCTTGGGGCCTCCTGCCGCGGTGCCGTCGGCCTTGTCGTTGACCACCTTCATTTCCTGGCACTTCATGAGCGCGCCCTCGAAGCCTTCCGGCGTGACGCTCTTGGGGCTGCCGACCAGGGTGGCCTTGCCCTCGTCCTCGTCCTCGGCCATCCCGACCTTGGCCTGCGCGAACATGCCGTCGAGGGCCTTCGCCGGGTCGGACACCTCGCCCCAGTTGCCGTAGAGCATGAGCATCTTGGTCGTGAGGGGGTTCTTCTCGAGGTCGCCGCTCTGGTACTGCGCCTCGGCCTTGTGGGCGTCCTTGATGCCCAGGGCCTCGGCCTCTGCCTTCTCCTTGCTCGTCATCGTGTCCGAGGAGGAGTCCTTCTTGCCCTGCTTGTAATCGCCCACCGAGGCGGCCGGTGTGATCTTGTACCCCTTGGTGGAGTCCGCCACGTCACCGTTGCCCCCACCCGACGTGAGGAAGTAGACCCCGCCCGCGATGACCGCCAGCGCCACGACCGCGCCGCCGATGATCAGGCCGGTCTTCTTCTTCGGTGCGGCCGGAGGCATCTGGCCGCCGTACGCCTGCTGGCCGCCGTACGGGGGCGTGGGCGGCTGCTGGCCGTACGGGCCCGGCTGCTGGCCCTGCGGGTAGCCGTAGCCCTGCGGGGGCTGCTGCGGCGGGACACCCTGGGGGGCCTGCTGCGGGTAGCCGTAACCGGGCTGGCCCTGCGGCGGGCCCTGCGGCGGCTGTCCGCCGTACGGGCCCGGCTGCTGGCCGTAGGGTCCGGGCTGGCCCTGCGGCGGCTGACCGCCGTACGGGCCCGGCTGGTTGTAGCTCATTGGGCTGTCCCCTCCAGAATGCTTATGCGTTCCGAACATCCTGGCGGATGGGGCCGTGACATGGGGCACCGGGCTGCACACCGTTACTGAACTATCCCGTTTCAGTGCACGACTGTGACGGCCCTAAACTGTGGTGCGTGACCGAGAACTCATCGCAGCAGCCAGTCAGCAACCCCGAACTGCCGACCCAGTACGCGCCGGCCGAGGTAGAGGGGAAACTGTACGAGCGCTGGGTGGAGCGCGGTTATTTCGAAGTTGACGAGCACAGCGACAAGCCGCCCTACAGCATCGTCATCCCGCCGCCGAACGTCACAGGATCCCTCCACCTGGGACACGCCTTCGAGCACACACTGATCGACGCCCTGGTCCGCCGTAAGCGGATGCAGGGCTTCGAGGCGCTGTACCAGCCGGGCATGGACCACGCTGGCATCGCCACCCAGAACGTCGTCGAGCGCGAGCTCGGCAAGGAGGGCAAGTCCCGCCACGACCTGGGGCGCGAGGCCTTCGTCGAGCGCGTCTGGCAGTGGAAGAACGAGTCCGGCGGACAGATCTCCGGACAGATGCGGCGTCTTGGCGAGGGAGTCGCCTGGTCCCGTGAGCGCTTCACCATGGACGAGGGTCTGTCCAAGGCCGTCCAGACCGTCTTCAAGCAGATGTACGACGACGGGCTGATCTACCGCGCCGAGCGCATCATCAACTGGTGCCCGCGCTGCCTCACCGCGATCTCGGACATCGAGGTCGAGTACCAGGAGGACGACGGCGAGCTCGTCTCCATGCAGTACGGCGAGGGCGACGAGACCATCGTCGTCGCCACCACCCGCGCCGAGACGATGCTCGGTGACACCGCCGTCGCCGTCCACCCCGACGACGAGCGCTACAAGCACCTGGTCGGCAAGCAGATCAAGCTGCCGCTGACCGACCGTACGATCCCGGTCGTCGCCGACCACCACGTCGACCCCGAGTTCGGCACCGGCGCCGTCAAGGTGACCCCGGCCCACGACCCGAACGACTTCGAGATCGGCAAGCGCCACGACCTGCCGTTCCTGACCGTCCTGGACGAGCGGGCCATCATCACCGTCCCCGGCCCCTTCCAGGGACTGGACCGGCTGGAAGCCCGCTCCGCCATCGTTGCCGCCCTGCGCGCCGAGGGCCGGATCGTCGCCGAGAAGCGCCCGTACGTCCACTCCGTCGGGCACTGCTCGCGTTGCAAGACCACCATCGAGCCGCGCCTCTCCCTCCAGTGGTGGGTCAAGGTCGCCCCGCTCGCCAAGGCGGCCGGTGACGCCGTCCGCGACGGCAAGGTCAAGATCCACCCGCAGGAGATGGAGAAGCGGTACTTCGACTGGGTCGACAACCTCCACGACTGGACCATCTCGCGCCAGCTCTGGTGGGGGCACCGCATCCCCGTCTGGTACGGCCCGAACGGCGAGGTCGTCTGCGTCGGACCGGACGACGAGGCGCCCACCGGCGACGGCTGGACCCAGGACAGCGATGTCCTGGACACCTGGTTCTCCTCCGGGCTGTGGCCGTTCTCCACGCTCGGCTGGCCCGAACAGACCGACAGCCTCGCGAAGTTCTACCCCAACTCCGTCCTCGTCACCGGCTACGACATCCTGTTCTTCTGGGTCGCCCGGATGATGATGTTCGGGTTGTACGTCAACGACGGTGTCCCGCCGTTCGGCACGATCGTCCTGCACGGCATGGTCCGCGACGAGCACGGCAAGAAGATGTCGAAGTCCTTCGGCAACGTGGTCAACCCGCTGGACTGGATGGACAAGTACGGTTCGGACGCCCTGCGCTTCACCCTCGCGCGCGGAGCCAACCCGGGCACCGACGTCCCGATCGGCGAGGACTGGGTCCAGGGTTCGGCGAAGTTCGCCAACAAGATCTGGAACGCCACCCGTTTCGCGCTGATGAACGGCGCGACCATCGAGGGCGAACTGCCGTCCGCCGACGAGATGTCGGTGACCGACCGCTGGATCCTGTCGCGGCTGAACAAGACGGTTGCGGACGTCGACGCGTACTACGACGACTTCCAGTTCGCCAAGATCAGTGAGGCGCTGCGTCACTTCGCCTGGGACGAGGTCTTCGACTGGTACGTCGAGCTCTCCAAGACGACCTTCTTCGCGGGCGGTCGTCCGGCCGAAGTCTCGGGGCGGGTCCTGGGCGAGGTCCTCGACGTGATGCTGCGGCTTCTGCATCCGATCGTCCCCTTCGTCACCGAGTCGCTGTGGACCGCCCTGACCGGACGCGAGTCGATCGTCATCGCAGACTGGCCGGCAGACTCCGGCTTCCGCGACGACGCGGCCGAGAAGGAGATCGAGCTCGTCCAGCAGGTCGTCACGGAGGTCCGCCGATTCCGCAACGATCAGGGTCTTCAGCCAGGTCAGAAGGTCCCTGCCGAGCTCTCCCTGGTGGGCACGGCGCTCGCCCCCCACGAGGCGGCCATGCGTCAGCTCACGCGTCTGCAGCCCGCCGGTGACAGCTTCCACGCCACGGCGACGCTCCCGGTCGCGGGGGCCACGGTCGCCCTGGACCTCTCCGGCACGATCGACGTCGAGGCGGAGCGCAAGCGCCTGACGAAGGACCTCGGCGCAGCCGAGAAGGAGAAGGCGCAGGCCAACGGGAAGCTGAACAACGAGGCGTTCCTGGGCAAGGCACCCGACAACGTGGTCGACAAGATCCGCGGCCGGCTCGCGAAGGCCGAGGCCGACATCGAGCGGATCACCGCCCAGCTGGCGAATCTGCCGCAGAGCTGATGATCTGAGGACGAAGCCCCCGCACCCCCGACCGACCGGGGGAGCGGGGGCTTCGCCGTGGCCCGGGGGAGCGGGGCTGCGGGCGCTGCGCGCGTTGTCGGTGCGCATCCGTAGACTGGCCCTGTGAGTGAGCCCCGCCCTTCAGACCGGCACGACGCGTCAGACTCCGACGACACCTTCGAGGAGATCGTCGACGAAGCGACCCAGCGCGACCCCGACCTGGCGGTGATCGAGGCCGGGAGCCGCACGCTGCGCACCCAGTCGGGACCGCCCCAGGGCGATGTGGTCCCCGCCCGCCCCACCGACCCCGAGATCGACAGGGCGCTGCGCGCCGTGGAGCAGGAGCTCGCCGGACGCTGGGGCGAGACCAAGCTCGAGCCGTCGGTGACCCGCATCGCGGCCCTGATGGACGTACTCGGCGAGCCGCAGCGCGCCTACCCCTCGATCCACATCACCGGGACGAACGGCAAGACCAGCACGGCCCGCATGATCGAGGCCCTGCTCAACGCCTTCGAGCTGCGCACCGGCCGCTACACCTCCCCGCACGTCCAGTCGATCACCGAGCGGATCAGCCTGGACGGCGCCCCGATCGAGGCCGAGCGCTTCATCGAGACGTACGAGGACATCAAGCCGTACGTCGAGATGGTCGACGCCCAGCAGGAGTACCGGCTGTCGTTCTTCGAGGTGCTGACGGGCATGGCCTACGCGGCCTTCGCCGACGCACCGGTCGACGTCGCGGTCGTCGAGGTCGGCATGGGCGGTACCTGGGACGCGACCAACGTCATCGACGCCTCGGTCGCCGTCGTCACCCCCATCTCGCTGGACCACACCGACCGCCTCGGCACGACCCCCGCGGAGATCGCCGGCGAGAAGTCCGGAGTCATCAAGCAGGGCGCGACGGTGATCCTGGCCCAGCAGCCGGTCGACGCCGCGCAGGTCATGCTGAAGAAGGCCGTCGAGGTGGACGCCACGGTGGCCCGCGAGGGCATGGAGTTCGGCGTCGTCTCCCGTGAGGTCGCGGTCGGCGGCCAGCTGCTGACGCTCCGGGGCCTCGGCGGGGAGTACGAGGACGTCTTCCTCCCGCTGTACGGCGCCCACCAGGCGCACAACGCCGCGGTGGCGCTCGCCGCCGTCGAGGGGTTCTTCGGTATCGGTGCCGAACAGGCCCGCAGCCTCGACATCGAAGCGGTCCGCAAGGCCTTCCTCGCGGTGCTCTCGCCGGGACGGCTCGAAGTCGTACGGTCCAGCCCGACCGTCGTCCTGGACGCCGCGCACAATCCGGCAGGCGCCGTTGCCGCCTCCGCGGGGATCTCCGAGGCCTTCAGCTTCTCCCGGCTCATCGGGGTCGTCGGCGCCAGTGAGGGCAAGGACGTCCGGGGGCTCCTCGAAGCCTTCGAACCGGTCTTCGCCGAGGTCGTCGTCACCCAGAACTCCAGCCCGCGCGCGATGGACGCGGACGAGCTGGCCGCGGTCGCCGTCGAGGTGTTCGGCAACGAGCGCGTCCAGGTCGAGCCCCGCCTCGACGACGCGCTGGAGGCCGCCATCACCCTCGCCGAGGAGGACGCGGAGTACGCGGGTGCCGGAGTGCTGGTGACCGGATCCGTGATCACTGTCGGCGAGGCCCGGCTGCTTCTGGGAAGGCGCTGACCTGTGCGTACGCTCTGTGCTTCGACGCTGATCGGCGAGTTCTTCGTGATCGGCTTCGCCGGACTCGTTGCGATGAAGTCCGACGACATGTCCATGGCCACGGTCTGGACGGTCTGCGGCATCGGCATGTTGCTGTCCGTCCTGCTCTGCGGTGTCATCACCCGCCCCGGCGGGATACAGCTTGGCTGGGCGCTGCAGGTGGTCCTGGTGCTGAGCGGCTTCGTCGTCCCCATGATGTTCATCCTCGGCCTGGTCTTCGGGGTGCTGTGGTGGGCCTCGGTGCACTACGGCCGCAAGATCGACGAGGCGAAGGCACGGTGGGCGGCGCAGGCCGAGGCCCAGGAGGGCACAGAGGCTCCGGCCTGAAGATGACGCAGCGTGAGCCCGGCCGTCGGCCTGTTCCCGCACCCCTGTAATCTCGCCTCACCGCACCCGTACCCGCAGTCTGCAAGGAGCCGCACATGACTCAGCGCACCCTCGTCCTTCTCAAGCCGGATGCCGTACGGCGTGGGCTGATCGGCGAGATCGTCGGCCGCATCGAACGCAAGGCCGGCTGGACGATCACCGCGCTGGAGTTGCGTACGCTCGACCAGGAGACCCTGGAGCAGCACTACGGCGAGCACAAGGGCCGCCCGTTCTACGAGCCGCTCGTCGAGTTCATGGCCTCCGGCCCCGTCGTCGCTCTCGTGGCCGAGGGTGAGCGGATCATCGAGGGTGTTCGCGCCCTGGCCGGCCCCACCGACCCGATCGCCGCCGCGCCCGGCTCGATCCGTGGCGACTTCGGGACGGTCACCCGGGAGAACCTCATCCACGCCTCGGACTCCGAGGAGTCCGCAGAGCGAGAACTGAAGCTTTTCTTTCCCGGACTTTCCTGACTTCGGCTCGGCCAATCAGCGCTCATGACCTGGGGCGACCGAAGTAATTCGGTCGCCCTTCGGCATAGGGTCCCGGATCGCGGGAACGCATCCTTCCGACGTAACGTCACCATGGGTGGGACGGGCAGCCGTTCCGCTCACATTGGCGAAGGACCCTCGCGCTGTGTCCGTGCTCACGGCACTACGATGGAAGCTTCCACGCCCGCAGCGCCAACCCTCGCCTACCTAAAACAAGCCATTCTTCGCTTCTTGGGAAGGCCCGACGCATCCTCATGGGGAACAAGGGGAACTCAATGTCGTTCATCGGCCGTGACATGGCTATCGACCTCGGGACTGCCAACACGCTGGTGTACGTCAGGGGGCGCGGCATCGTCCTGAACGAGCCGTCCGTCGTGGCCATCAACACCAACACCGGCGGAATCCTGGCGGTCGGCTCCGAGGCCAAGAAGATGATCGGCCGTACGCCGGGCAACATCGTTGCCGTACGGCCTCTGAAGGACGGCGTGATCGCCGACTTCGAGATCACGGAGCGCATGCTCCGCTACTTCATCCTCAAGATCCACAAGCGCCGCTACCTGGCCCGTCCGCGGGTCGTCGTCTGTGTGCCCTCCGGCATCACAGGGGTCGAGCGACGCGCCGTGATCGAGGCGTCGACGCAGGCCGGCGCCCGGCAGGTGCACATCATCGAAGAGCCCATGGCCGCGGCCATCGGCTCCGGCCTGCCGGTCCACGAGGCCACCGGCAACATGGTCGTCGACATCGGTGGCGGCACCACCGAGGTCGCGGTGATCTCGCTCGGCGGAATCGTCACTGCCCAGTCCATCCGGGTCGCCGGTGACGAGCTGGACAACGCGATCATCCAGCACATCAAGAAGGAGTACTCGCTCCTCCTCGGTGAGCGGACCGCCGAACAGATCAAGATCACGATCGGCTCGGCGTTCGACCTCGAGAAGGAGGAGCACACGGAGATCCGTGGGCGCGACCTGGTCTCGGGGCTGCCCAAGACCGTGGTCATCTCCGCCACGGAGGTCCGCAAGGCCATCGAGGAGCCGGTCAACGCGATCGTCGACGCCGTGAAGACGACGCTCGACAAGTGCCCGCCGGAGCTCTCCGGCGATGTCATGGACCGCGGCATCGTCCTCACCGGTGGCGGCGCGCTCCTGCGCGGCCTCGACGAGCGGCTGCGCCACGAGACGGGCATGCCGATCCACATCGCCGAGGACCCGCTGGACTCGGTGGCACTCGGGTCCGGCAAGTGCGTCGAGGAGTTCGAGGCACTCCAGCAGGTGCTGGACGCCCAGCCCCGACGGTAGAACCCGACGTTCCGCCGTACGGGTGCTGCCGCTCCCGTACGGCGGAACGTTGATATACAGGCACCAATATTCCGACGAGGAAGGCACGGCCGCCGCACGTGAGGGACACACGAGAGAGCCGGCTGCTCCTGGTGCTGCTGATCGCCATCGCGTTCGCTTTGATCACGGTGGACATCCGCGGTGGCGAGGAGTCGCCGGTCGACGGCGCCCGGCAGGCCGCCGCCACGGTCTTCGGACCGGTCGAGAACGGCGTAGCAGCGGCGGTGGACCCGGTGGGCAACGCCATCGGCGCCGTACGGGACTCCGGTGAGAGGCACGACCGGATCGCGGCCCTGGAGCAGGAGAACGCCGCGCTGAAGGCGAAACTGGGCAGCGACGACCGCAACAGCAGCAAGGTCCGCCAGCTCGACAGCATGCTCAAGGCCGCCGGAGCCGGCCAGTACGGCATCAAGGGCGCCGAGGTCATCGCCATAGGAGCGGCCCAGGGCTTCTCCTGGACGATCACCATCGACGCGGGATCCAACGACGGCCTCAAGCGCGACATGACCGTACTCAACGGTGAAGGACTCGTCGGCCGTGTCACCACCGTCGGTCCGAACACCGCGACCGTCCTGCTGGCCAACGACCCCGACTTCACCGTCGGCACCCGGATGGAGAAGACCGACGAGCTCGGCTTCGCCACCGGACAGGGCTCCCGGCCGCTCTCGGTCCAGTTCCTCAACGGCAAGGCGAAGGTGAGGAAGGGCGACCGGCTGGTCACCTTCGGATCGAGCAAGGACAAGCCCTTCGTCCCCGGCGTCCCGGTCGGCGAAGTGGTCCGTGTCGACCCGTCGGGTGGCGACCTGACCAGGACCGTCTACGTCCGCCCGTACGTCGGCTTCACCAAGCTCGACATCGTCGGCATCGTCGTCCAGGCACCCCGTGAGGACCCGCGCGACATGGTGCTGCCGAAGCAGCCCAAGAAGCCGGAGAAGCCGAAGCCCACCCCGACCGTCACCGTCACGGTCCAGCCGAACGGCGACCTGGTCGACGGCAGCGGCAAGGTCGTCGGGAACATCAACGAGAAGCCCGACGCGGACGCCTCCGGGAACGCCGACGCGAACGCGACCGGCAACGCCGACAACGCGGCCGACGAGCAGGAATAGAGCTGATCCCCATGCGCTTCAACCGGACTCTGCTCTCCGTCACCCTGGTCGTGGTCGCCCTCGTCCTCCAGGTCTCCGTACTCGCCCGCCTCCAGCTCCCCGGCGCCACCCCCGACCTGCTGCTGCTCGTCGTGCTCGGACTCGCCTTCGTGTACGGGCACGTCAGCGGCGCGCTCATCGGGTTCGGCGCGGGCCTCCTCGCCGACCTGGCGCCGCCCGCCGACCACGCCGCGGGTCGCTATGCCCTGGTGCTCTGCGTCATCGGATACCTAGCCGGTCTGGTCCGCCCCGAGAACGGCCAGCTCAAGTCGGCCTTCGCCCCGATGGCCGTCGTCGTCGCCGCGGCGATCGGGTCGACCCTGCTGTACGCCGGTGTCGGCGCCCTCGTCGACGACACGGCGGCCCGTCATGTGGGACTGGGCAGCCTGCTGTTCACCGCCGCCGTGTACGACCTGCTCCTCGCGCCGTTCACGGTTCCGCTGATCATGGCGCTCGCCAGACGTACCGAGAACGATCCGATCGCCGACAGTTCCGGTGGCGGCGATGTCGCCGCCGGCTGGCTGGCCTCGGGCACCGGGCTGCGGATCGGCAGCCAGCGGGGCGGACTGCGCGTCAAGGCCGCCCGTAACCGCGCCGCACGCGCAGGAAGGATCAAGGGGGTCAAGCGGCTGTGAGCAACATCCCGGAGACGGGCCGGACCCAGCGGGTCCAGATCCGTCTCGTCGTCATCCAGGTCCTCGTCTTCTCCCTGCTCCTGACGCTCGGCGGCCGGCTCTGGTACCTCCAGATCCGCAACGGCCAGGAGTACACCGACGAAGCCAAGAACAACCACGTCCAGCAGGTCGTCCAGCCCGCCGTCCGCGGCGCCATCCTCGACGCGCGCGGCGTACCCCTCGCCGACAACGAGACCCGCCTCGTCGTCTCCGCCAGCCGTACCGAGCTGATGAAGATGAAGGACGACGGCGTCGGCGTCCTCACCCGGCTCGCCGGCGTCCTGGACATGAAGCCCAAGGACGTCCGGGACAAGGTCCGGCTCTGCGACGCCAAGACCCCGCAGCCCTGCTGGAACGGCTCGCCTTACCAGCCGATCCCGGTCACCGACGAGGCCACCACCCAGCAGGCCCTCACCATCCGTGAGCGTGCCGAGGACTTCCCCGGCATCACCGCCGAACCCACCGCCGTACGCCGTTACGCCGCGCCCGGCAAGGCCAACACCTCCCAGGTGCTCGGCTATCTCTCGCCCGTCACCGACGAAGAGGTGACCAAGGCCCAGGACAGCGACTCGCCCTACCTCCGCTCCGACCAGGTCGGCCGCTCCGGTCTGGAGCGCACGTACGACAAGGAATTGCGCGGCAAGGCCGGCGTCACCCGCTACGAGGTCGACAACCTCGGCCGCGTCATCGGCCAGGCGCAGAACGACGAGGCCGAGCCCGGAGCCAGCGTCGTCACCTCCATCGACGCCCGGGTCCAGGCCGTCGCCGAGTACGAGCTCAACAAGGCGATGGAGACGGCCCGCAAGGAGATGGACCGCAACACCAACGAGCTCTACAAGGCGGACTCCGGTGCCGTCGTCGTCATGGAGGCCAAGACGGGCCGCATCGTCTCGATGGCCTCCCTGCCGACCTACGACCCAAACGCCTGGATCGGCGGCATCTCCGCCAAGGACTACGCGAAGCTCACCGGCAAGAAGTCCAACTTCCCGCTGCTGAACCGTGCCATCCAGGGAACCGCGGCCCCCGGGTCGATCTTCAAGGTCATCTCCTCGACCGCCGCGGTCAACGCCGGATACGAATTCGACGGCAACTACCCGTGCCCGAGCTCGTACTCCATCGGCGGCCAGGTCTTCAAGAACTTCGAGTCCCAGGGCTACGGCAGCATCAGCCTCGGCCGTGCCCTGGAGGTCTCCTGCGACACCGTCTACTACGGCCTCGCGCACAGGGAGTGGCAGAAGGACGGCGGCAACAAGCCGAAGAAGAACACCAACGACTGGTTCTACAAGACCGCGCACCAGTTCGGCCTCGGCAAGGAGACCGGCATCGACCTCCCCAACGAGGTCCCCGGCCGTGTCCCCGACCGTCAGTGGAAGCAGAACTTCTACGACGCCAACAAGACCTCTTGGTGCAAGCAGGGCAAGAAGGACGGCACGTACGTCGAGAAGATCGCGTACGAAGGCTGCCTCGAGGGCTACAAGATGCGCGCCGGTGACTCCGTCAACTACTCGATCGGCCAGGGCGACACCCTCGTCACCCCGATCCAGATGGCGACCATCTACGCCGCGATCTCCAACGGCGGCACGCTCTACGACCCGACCGTCGGCAAGGCCGTCGTGAGCGGGGACGGCAAGACGGTCCAGGAGATCAAGCCCCAGGCGCACGGCAAACTGCCCTTCAAGGGCGACACGCGCGACAAAATAGACGAAGCCCTCGCGGGAGTCGCGACCCGGGGCAGCGCCGCCTGGCGATTCGGCGGTTGGCCCCAGGACAAGATCCCGATGCACGCCAAGACGGGCACGGCCGAGGTCTACGGCAAGCAGACGACCTCCTGGTTCGCCACGTACACCAAGGAATACTCGATCGTCATGACGATCTCCCAGGGCGGTACGGGCTCCGGCGCCTCGGGCCCCGCCGTGCGCAACATCTACAACGCGCTCTACGGACTCGACTCCGCCGGGAAGCAGGACCTCAAGAAGGCTCTGCTGCCCAAGCCCCAGAAGACCCTGCCGAAGATCCAGCCGGACGGGCAGATCGAGTCTCCGAAGATCAAGCCCTACGTCCCCGAGCCCCCTGCCGAAGAGGGCACCCAGGCACTCGCGCTCGCCGGAGTGCCGTGGAGGCGGGACTGATGGCCGGATTCTCCGTTTCGCGCTACGCCCCCGAGCGTTCCTCCTGGGCCAAGCTCACCGCACGCGACTCCGTCGTACGGCGGCTGGACTGGCCCCTGCTCGGGTCGGCGCTCGCCCTGTCCTTCATCGGATCGCTCCTCGTCTGGTCGGCGACCCGCGGCCGTGACTCGCTCACCCACGGCGACCCGTACTACTTCCTGTTCCGGCACGCCCTCAACACCGGCATCGGTGTCGCCCTGATGGTCGGCACGATCTGGCTCGGCCACCGCACCCTGCGGGGAGCCGTCCCGGTCCTCTACGGCCTCTCGGTGCTTCTCGTCCTGGCGGTCCTCACGCCGCTCGGCGCCACCGTCAACGGCGCGCACGCCTGGATCCTCCTTCCCGGTGGCTTCTCCCTCCAGCCCTCCGAGTTCACCAAGATCACGATCATCCTGGGCATGGCGATGCTCCTCGCCGCCCGGGTCGACGCGGGCGACCAGCTGCATCCCGACCACCGGACCGTCGCCAAGTCGCTCGGCCTGGCGCTCATCCCGATGGCCGTGGTCATGCTGATGCCCGACCTCGGATCCGTGATGGTCATGGCCGTCATCGTGCTCGGCGTCCTGCTCGCCTCCGGCGCGTCCAACCGCTGGGTCTTCGGACTCCTCGGCGCGGGGACGACGGGCGCCGTCGCCATCTGGCAGCTCGGCCTGCTCGACGACTACCAGATCGCCCGCTTCGCGGCCTTCGCCAACCCGGCGCTGGACCCGGCCGGTGTCGGCTACAACACCAACCAGGCGCGCATCGCCATCGGTTCCGGCGGGCTCAGCGGCACCGGGCTCTTCAAGGGCTCCCAGACCACGGGCCAGTTCGTTCCCGAACAGCAGACCGACTTCGTCTTCACCGTCGCGGGTGAGGAGCTCGGCTTCCTCGGCGCAGGCCTGATCATCGTCCTGCTCGGCATCGTCCTGTGGCGCGCCTGCCGGATCGCCCGTGAGACGAGCGAGCTCTACGGGACGATCGTTGCCGCCGGCATCATCGCCTGGTTCGCCTTCCAGTCCTTCGAGAACATCGGAATGACGCTCGGGATCATGCCGGTGGCGGGACTTCCGCTGCCGTTCGTGTCCTACGGAGGATCATCGATGTTCGCCGTCTGGGTGGCGATCGGGCTGCTCCAGTCGATCAGGGTGCAGAGGCCGATAACGGCCTGAGCCGGTACCGGCCACCCGCGGGGCCCCCTGCCCATCGGCGCGGAACACGTCTAGATTCGGTTTATGGCGGACTCGAAGCGTGAGATCGAGCGTAAGTACGAAGCGACGCCCGGAACCCGGCTGCCCGACCTGACCCGTGTGGCCGGGGTGTCGGCCGTCGTCCACCGTGGCCTCAGGGAACTCGACGCCGTCTACTACGACACCGAGGACTTCCGGCTGGCCGCGGACTCGCTCACGCTCCGGCGCAGAACGGGCGGGGACGACGCAGGCTGGCATCTCAAGTTCCCGGTCTCCACCGGCATCCGCGACGAGATCCACGCCCCGCTCGCCGACACCCTGCCGCACAGCCTCGCCGCGCTGCTCCGCTCCCGGGTCAGGGACGCGGAAACGGTCCCCGTCGTCCGGCTGCTCTCCTCCCGGGACGTCCACCACCTGCTCGACGAGGACGGCGCCCTGCTCGCCGAGCTCAGCATCGACGCGGTCCGCGCCGAACGGCTCACCGCCGAGGCGCACGGCGCCGAGGCAGCCTGGACCGAGATCGAGGTCGAGCTGGCCGACGACGGAGACCCCGCCTTCCTCGACGCCGTCGAGCGGCGGCTCCACAAGGCCGGCGTACGGTCCTCGGCCTCGGCGTCGAAACTGGCCAGGGCCCTGGCCGAGACCGCCCCGAAGGAACAGCGGCGGAAGAGGAAGAACGGCGCGGCGGCCCCGCTCACGGCAGGCGACCACGTGCTCGCCTACGTACGTGAGCAGATCGAGGCCGTCATCGGACTCGACCCGGCCGTACGCCGCGACCTCCCGGACTCCGTGCACCGGATGAGGGTCGCCACCCGACGGCTGCGCAGCGCCTTCAAGACCTACCGCAAGGTGCTGGACCGGACCGTCACCGACCCCGTCGGCGAGGAGCTGAGATGGCTCGCCGCCGAGCTCGGCATCGACCGCGACCAGGAAGTGCTCGACGAGCGGCTCGGCGACCGGATCGCCGCACTGCCCCGCCCCCTCGTCCTCGGCCCCGTCCGCGGCCGCCTGCGCCTGTGGTCCGTCGCAGGGCGTGCCGGATCGCGGCGCCGGATCATCTCCGTACTCGACGGCAAGCGGTATCTGGCCCTGCTGGAGACCCTCGACGCCCTCCTCGCCGACCCGCCCCTGCGGCCCGGTGCCGCGGAGGAGCCGCAGGAGACCCTGCCCCGGGCCGTGCTCAAGGACTACGAGCGCCTCGCCACCCGGATCGGCCGTGCCCTGGAGCAGCCCCCGGGCGAGGAGCGGGACCTCGCCATGCATGAGGCCCGCAAGGCCGCGAAACGCGCGCGGTACGCGGGAGAGGCCGCCCGGCCCGCCCTGGGCAGGCCGGCCAAGAGGTTCGCCAAGCGCATGAAGGCGGTGCAGACGGTCCTCGGGGAGCACCAGGACAGCGTGGTCGCCCGGGACGCGTTGCGCACGCTGGCGGTCCAGGCGCACGGCGCGGGGGAGTCCGCCTTCACCTGGGGTCTGCTGTACGGACAGGAGGAGGCCGCGGCGGCCGACCGGGAGCGCGAACTGCCCGAGGTGTGGGCCCGGGCATCGGATCCGGAACTGCGATCGGCGCTGAAGGGCTGAGTACCGGGTTACGCTTGATGGTCACCCCTGCCAGCTCACGAAGGTCCCCAGATGTCTGCCGAGTCGGTCTTCCCGCAGCTCGAAGCTCTGCTCCCGCATGTGCAGAAGCCCATCCAGTACGTCGGCGGTGAGCTGAACTCCACCGTCAAACCGTGGGAGGAATGCGACGTCCGCTGGGCACTCATGTACCCGGACGCCTACGAGGTCGGACTCCCCAACCAGGGCGTCATGATTCTGTACGAGGTGCTCAACGAGCGCGAAGGCGTCCTCGCCGAGCGCACGTACAGCGTCTGGCCGGACCTCGAGGAGCTGATGCGCGAGCATCAGGTGCCCCAGTTCACCGTGGACAGCCACCGCCCCGTCGGCGCCTTCGACGTGTTCGGGCTGAGCTTCTCCACCGAGCTCGGCTACACCAACATGCTCACGGCCCTGGACCTCGCGGGCATCCCGCTGGAGTCCAAGGACCGCACCGTCGATCACCCGATCGTGCTGGCGGGCGGCCACGCCGCGTTCAACCCCGAGCCGATCGCGGACTTCATCGACTGTGCGGTCATCGGCGACGGCGAGCAGGCCGTCCTGGAGATCACCGAGATCATCCGCGCCTGGAAGGCCGAGGGCCGGCCCGGTGGCCGCGAAGAGGTGCTCTTCCGGCTGGCGAAGACGGGCGGGGTCTACGTCCCGGGCTTCTACGACGTCGAGTACCTCCCCGACGGCCGCATCGGCCGCGTCGTGCCCAAGAAGTCCGGCGTGCCGTGGCGCGTGTCCAAGCACACGGTCATGGACCTCGACGAGTGGCCGTACCCGAAGCAGCCCCTCGTGCCCCTCGCCGAGACCGTCCACGAGCGGATGTCCGTGGAGATCTTCCGCGGCTGCACCCGCGGCTGCCGTTTCTGCCAGGCCGGCATGATCACGCGCCCCGTGCGGGAGCGAAGCATCACCGGCATCGGCGAAATGGTCGAGAAGGGACTCAAGGCCACCGGTTTCGAGGAGGTCGGCCTCCTCTCGCTGTCCTCCGCGGACCACACCGAGATCGGTGAGATCGCCAAGGGCCTCGCCGACCGGTACACGGACGACAAGATCGGCCTCTCGCTGCCCTCCACCCGCGTCGACGCGTTCAACGTCGACCTGGCCAACGAGCTGACCCGCAACGGCCGCAGGTCCGGTCTCACCTTCGCCCCCGAGGGCGGCTCCGAGCGCATGCGCAAGGTCATCAACAAGATGGTCTCGGAGGAGGACCTGATCCGCACGGTCGCCACCGCGTACGGCAACGGCTGGCGCCAGGTGAAGCTGTACTTCATGTGCGGCCTGCCCACCGAGACCGACGAGGACGTCCTCCAGATCGGCGACATGGCGGTCAACGTGATCGCCAAGGGCCGCGAGGTCTCCGGCCAGAACGACATCCGCTGCACGGTCTCCATCGGCGGCTTCGTCCCGAAGCCGCACACCCCGTTCCAGTGGGCACCGCAGCTCGGCGTCGAGGAGACCGATGCCCGGCTGAAGAAGCTCCGCGACAAGATCCGCGACGACAAGAAGTACGGGCGCTCCATCGGCTTTCGCTACCACGACGGCAAGCCCGGCATCATCGAGGGCCTGCTCTCCCGGGGCGACCGCCGGGTCGGATCCGTGATCCGCGCGGTGTACGAGGCGGGCGGCCGTTTCGACGGCTGGCGCGAGCACTTCAGCTACGACCTCTGGATGAGCAGCGCCGAGAAGACGCTGCCCGCATTCGGCGTGGACGTCGACTGGTACACCACCCGTGAGCGGACGTACGAGGAGGTCCTGCCCTGGGACCACCTGGACTCCGGCCTCGACAAGGACTGGCTCTGGGAGGACTGGCAGGACTCGCTCGACGAGACCGAGGTCGAGGACTGCCGCTGGACCCCCTGCTTCGACTGCGGGGTGTGCCCCCAGCTCGACCTGGACATCCAGATCGGTCCGACGGGCAAGAAGCTCCTGCCGCTCACCGTGGTGAAGTAGCACCGAGACAGCCGTCCGGGTGACAGCCCGGTGAAGAAGGCCCGGCCGGGGAAACCCCTGGCCGGGCCTTCGCGTCATGTACTGCATGGACCACGACGAACGGCCGACGCCCGAGCGGTACGAAGGCGGGGAGGGCTGCCTGACCACCCTCATCAGGATTCCGGTACGGATCGTCGTGCTCGTCCTCGTCCTGCCCGTACGGATGATCTGGGACGTGCTCGTCGCGGGGCTGAGGGTCCTGGAGCGTGTGCTGCTGCGTCCGCTGCGGCGCGCCCTGGAGTGGCTGTACGACACCGTGCTCGCGCCTGTCGGACGCGCGCTCGCGTGGCTGGCCGTCGCCGTCCTCGTATGGCCCTGGATCGGGCTGTGGCGGTACGTCGTCGTCCCCGTCGTCCGCTACGGGATCGTCGCCCCGCTGGTGTGGCTGCACGGGGCCGTCCTCACCCCGGCCGGGCACGGCCTGCGGTGGGTGTACCGCAGGCTGCTCGTCCCGGCCGGCCGGGCGCTCGGCGCCGCCGTCGCCGGACTGTTCACCCTGCTCCTGGTGTGGCCGGCGACCGGCCTGTGGCGCTACGTCCTGAAGCCACTCGGAATCGCCGCCGACTGGCTCGTCACACACCTGGTCGTCATGCCCGTCGCCTGGGCGTACCGGTATGCGCTCACCCCGGTCGGGCACGGCATCGTCTGGGTGCTCACCCAGCTGGGGCGCGGGATCTCCGCCACCGGGCGGGGGCTCGTGGCTGCCGCCGTCTGGCTGATCATGACGCTCCTCTTCCTGCCCCTCGCCTGGGTGTACCGGCATGTCCTGGCTCCCGTCGGCCGGGAGGTCGCTGCCGCGGCCGGGGTCGCCTGGCGGATCGCCGGATACATCTCCCGGGCCGTCGGGCGCGCCCTGGCGTGGCTGGCGTGGCGTCTGGTCGGCGCGCCGGTGACCTGGGTCTGGCGCACGGTGTGCACTCCGGTCGGACACTTCGTACGTGACGCGGTGTGGGCCCCCGTCAGACAGGGCGCCCTGGAGGCGGGGCGCACCGTCCGCAGCGCGCTGAGCGCGGCCCGCGAGAGCGTGCGCACGGCCCGCCGCGACGCATGGCGCGCACTGGTGGGACCGCCGCAGGTCACAGAGGTGCGGGAACTACGGGGGTCCGCTGCGCGTACCCTGGGTAGAACAACGACTGTCCCCAGCGAGGCGCCCGCGCCCGAGATCTCCCTGCTCGCCGACAAAACCGTCGAGCGGGGGTGAGCCGGAGCGGCACCCCGGGGCACCCTGTACTTCGTGGGCGGTGCGCCACCGCGTCCGCCCCGCACCGAGGAGAAGAACCACTGGGCAAGCGACAGCCCGAAGGCCCGCCGCCCGCACCGGCGGTGCAGCGCATCAGACTGCGCTACACCAAGCGGGGCCGCCTCCGGTTCACCAGCCACCGAGACTTTCAGCGCGCCTTCGAGCGGGCACTGCGCCGCTCCGAGGTGCCCATGGCCTACTCGGCGGGCTTCACCCCGCACCCGAAGGTGTCGTACGCCAACGCCGCCCCCACGGGTACGGGCAGCGAGGCCGAGTTCCTGGAGATCGCCCTCACCGAGGCGCGGGACCCAGGAAAGCTCCGCGAGCTGCTCGACGCGTCGATGCCGGACGGCCTCGACATCATCGACGCGGTGGAGGCCCACACCTCGGGCCTCGCCGACCGGCTGACCGCCTCCGTGTGGGAGATGCGCCTGGACGGAGTCGACGTCGAGGACGCCCGCAAGGCCGTTGCCGCGTTCCTGGACGCCGAGACCGTCGAGGTCCAGCGGCGTGCGAAGAACGGGATGCGGAGCTTCGACGCCCGTGCGGCCGTCGCCGAACTACAGGCTCTTGATCCACAGCCTGATAGGTCCGGGGACAGGCCTTGTGCGATACTGCGCCTGGTAGTGCGGCACGTGACACCTGCCGTGCGACCCGACGACGTCCTGTCCGGTCTCCGAGTTGTGGCCGACCTGGCGCCGCCGGTCCCCGCAGCGGTGACCAGGCTGGCGCAGGGGCTCTTCGATGAGGAGTCCGGCACGGTGACCGACCCGCTCGCGCCTGACCGCGAGGCAGCCACGGCCGTTCTTGTTCCGGCCGACCGGCCCGCCGTCGCGACGGCGCCGGAAGGTGCAGGTTCCGCGTAAGGCGGTCGTTGTAGCGCAGCCCTTGGACTCGGGAGCCACCTGGGTCGGGCCGCGCACCGCCCCATAAGACTTTCGCCAGGCCGTGCGTAATCGCGTACGGAACCGGCGAGCCAGACATCAGCTCCCGTGCGGCGCCCGCGCCCCGGACGGCGGTATCGCGCACATCACGCGTACCGTGCCGGACCGGAATCAGGCGCGGCGCCCGGGAGCGTGACGGGAGAACCGCCCGCATGCTCGAGCCGATCGAACCCGGTACCACCGGGAACACAGAGGACAACACCCCCGGGGACAAGCTGCCTCCGCGCCGCAGGCGCCGCGCAGCCTCCCGCCCCGCGGGCCCGCCGTCGGGCGCACCGGGTGCGGCCGTCGCCGAGGACGCCACGCCGGCCATACCGGCCGAGGAGGCCGCGGTGACCGGTACGACCGGCACCGGGACGGCCGAGACCGCCGAAGCGGCGCCGCCGGTACGTGCCCGCCGTCGCGCGGTCCGCAAGGCCACCGCTCCCGCGGGTGCGCCGCAGACCCCCGAAGCCGTGGAGCCCGTCGCCGCGGCACCCGTGGAGACCCCGGCCGAGGCCGAGGAAGCCCCTGAGGCCGCAGAGCCGGCGCCGCCGGTACGTGCCCGCCGTCGCGCGGTCCGCAAGGCCACCGCCCCCGCGGGTGCGTCGCAGAGCGCCGAGGCCGCCGAGATCGTGGCCGAGCCGGCCGCGCAGGTCGCCGTGCCGGTCGCGGAAGTCGCCGAGCCCGTTGCCGAGGCGCCTGTCGTCGAGGCCCCGCGTGGTCGTCGTCGCGCCACCCGTAAGGCGACCGCTCCGGCAGGTGCCCCGCAGAACGCGGAGGCCGCCGCCGAGGACATCGTCGTGGCCGAGCCCGCAGAGCCCGTTGCCGCGGAGCCCACCGAGACCCCCGAGCCCGTCGCCGCGCCGCGCGGCCGTACCCGGCGCCGTGCATCGGCTCCGGCCGGTACGCCGCAGGGCACGCAGGCCGCCGAGGTTCCGGCCGAGACCGTGGCCGAGCCGGTCGCGGAAGTCGCCGAGCCCGTTGCCGAGGCGCCTGTCGTCGAGGCCCCGCGTGGTCGTCGTCGCGCCACCCGTAAGGCCACCGCTCCGGCAACTGCCCCGCAGCCGGCCGAGGAGGCTGCCGAGGAGGCCGCCGCCGAGACCGGTGAGAGCCTTCCCGCGGCTGTCGCCGAGGAGCTCGCCGCCGAGGCCGAAGAGGTCGAGGAAGCCGCGCCGCGAGGCCGCCAGCGCCGCCGGGCCACCGCCGCCGCGGGCAGGCCCGAGTTCACCGGCAAGGTCGAGGAGCCGGCACGCAGGAGCCGTCGTGCGACGCGCCCCGCCGTGGCCGTCTTCCAGGCACCGGTCTTCGCCGAGCCGATGTTCCAGACCCCGGAGACCGCGGCTGCCGCAGCGGCTGCCGCCGGTTCCGGATCGCAGTACGAGGACAACGACGAGTTCGAGGAGCCGAAGGCCCCCGAGCGCGCGTCGCGCAAGGCCGCGCCCGCACAGGCCGTCGAGGCTGAGCCCGCGGCGGAGGCCGCCGCACCCGCGCAGGCCGCCGAGGCCGCGCCGCAGGGCGGTTCGCGCCGTCGTCGCCGCCGTCGCGGTGAGGCGGTCGAGACCGAGCCGGCAGCAACGCCCATCACCCTCCCGGTGGAGGAGCCCGTCGAGGACGAGCACGAGGCCGAGCCCGAGGCGGAAACCGAGCACGAGGACGACTCGGACGAGTACGGCGACCGCCCCTCGCGCCGCCGTCGTCGTGGCGGCCGCCGTCGCCGTCGCGGTGAGACCAACGACGCGGACGACGCCGAGCAGCACGACGAGGCCTCCGAGGACGAGCAGGAGCAGGACGAGGACAACGACGAGGACAACGAGTCCTCGGCGTCCGGATCCAGCAGCAGCCGTCGCCGTCGCCGTCGTCGCCGCCGCAGCGGGGACGCCTCGGGCGAGGACGGCCCCTCGGGCCAGGACGACCCGGAGCGCACGGTCGTCAAGGTCCGCGAGCCGCGCAAGAAGGAAGCCGAGCGCGAGCCCGGCACCGGCTTCGACGAGGTCCAGTCCATCAAGGGCTCGACCCGCATGGAGGCCAAGAAGCAGCGTCGCCGCGAAGGCCGCGAGCAGGGCCGCCGTCGCGTCCCGATCATCACCGAGGCGGAGTTCCTGGCGCGCCGCGAGGCCGTCGAGCGCGTCATGGTCGTCCGCCAGAGCGGCGAGCGCACCCAGATCGGTGTCCTCGAGGACAACGTGCTCGTCGAGCACTACGTCAACAAGGAGCAGGCCACCAGCTACGTCGGCAACGTCTACCTGGGCAAGGTGCAGAACGTCCTGCCGTCCATGGAGGCCGCGTTCGTCGACATCGGCAAGGGCCGCAACGCGGTGCTGTACGCCGGTGAGGTCAACTTCGAGGCGCTCGGCATGGCCCACGGGCCGCGCCGTATCGAGACCGCGCTGAAGTCCGGCCAGTCGGTCCTCGTGCAGGTCACGAAGGACCCGATCGGTCACAAGGGCGCCCGCCTGACCAGCCAGGTCTCCCTGCCCGGCCGCTACCTGGTCTACGTGCCCGAAGGCTCCATGACCGGCATCAGCCGCAAGCTGCCCGACACCGAGCGGGCCCGGCTGAAGACCATCCTCAAGAAGATCGTTCCCGAGGACGCGGGCGTCATCGTGCGCACCGCCGCCGAGGGCGCGAGCGAGGACGAGCTGCGCCGCGATGTCGAGCGGCTGCAGGGCCAGTGGGAAGAGATCCAGAAGAAGTCGAAGAGCAGCGGGAGCACCAACGCCCCGACGCTCCTGTACGGCGAGCCGGACATGACCGTCCGGGTCGTCCGCGACATCTTCAACGAGGACTTCTCGAAGGTCATCGTCAGCGGTGAGGACGCCTGGGAGACCATCCACGGCTACGTCTCGCACGTGGCACCGGACCTCACGGACCGTCTGTCGCGCTGGACCTCCGAGGTCGACGTCTTCGCGACGTACCGGATCGACGAGCAGCTGATGAAGGCACTGGACCGGAAGGTCTACCTGCCCAGCGGCGGCTCGCTCGTGATCGACAAGACCGAGGCGATGGTCGTCGTCGACGTCAACACCGGCAAGTTCACCGGGCAGGGCGGAAACCTCGAGGAGACCGTCACCAAGAACAACCTGGAGGCGGCCGAGGAGATCGTGCGCCAGCTGCGGCTGCGCGACCTCGGTGGCATCGTCGTCGTCGACTTCATCGACATGGTGCTGGAGTCCAACCGGGACCTGGTCCTGCGGCGACTGCTGGAGTGCCTGGGCCGGGACCGTACGAAGCACCAGGTCGCCGAGGTCACGTCGCTGGGCCTGGTCCAGATGACGCGCAAGCGCGTGGGCCAGGGTCTGCTGGAGTCCTTCTCCGAGACCTGTGTCCACTGCAACGGCCGCGGCGTGATCGTGCACATGGAGCAGCCGACGTCCGTCGGTGGCGGCGGTGGCGGCGGCAAGCGCTCGAAGAAGCGCGGACGCGGTGGCGCCGGCCAGGAGCACGACCACGACCAGCACGTCCAGGACCACGAGCACGACGAGCATGAGGTCGAGAGCGAGGACGAGGTGGCGGCCGAGGTCGCAGCCCCGATCGCGCTGCCCGAGCCGGAGTTCGTCGCGGACGAGGAGCTGTACAGCAGCCCGGCCGAGGCGGAAGCGGCGGCGACACGCGGCCGTGGCCGTCGGCGTGCGACCCGCAAGGTGTCGGCTCCGGCCGGCGCGCCGCAGGCCGCAGCCCCTGCTCCGGTGGCCGAGCCGGCCCCGGCCGTCGAGGCCGAGCCGCAGGCGGAGCCGGTCGCCGAGACCCCGGCGGCCGCCCCGGTCCCCGAGGCCGAGGCCGCACCCGCGGGGCGTACGCGCCGCAGGGCGACCCGGAAGGCGACCTCTCCGGCCGGTGCTCCCAAGCAGGCCGACGTCGCGCCGCCGGTCACCCCGGCCGAGCCCGCCGCGGAACCCGTAGCGGTCGAGGACCCGGTCGTCGAGGCCCCCGCGGCCGAGGCTCCGGCCCCCGAGGCACCGGCAGCCGACGAGGTGTCCGCTCCGGCCGCCCCGCCGCGTGCACGCCGCCGGGCGACCCGCAAGGCAACCGCTCCGGCAGGTTCGCCGACCGGTGCGGACGAGGCCGCGGTCGTCGTGGTCACGGGAAGCTCCGCGGCCGAGCCGGCCCCGTCCGACGCCCCGGCGGCGGACGAGTCCGGGACGGAGACGGAAGCCCCGGTCAAGAAGGCGGTCCGCAAGGCCGCCAAGAAGGCCCCGGCCAAGAAGGCGGTCACCAAGACGGCCGCTAAGAAGACGGTCGCGAAGAAGACGACCGCGAAGAAGACGACAGCGAAGAAGGCAACGGCCAAGAAGACCGTCGCCGCCGAGCAGTCGTCGCCTTCCGTGACCGCTTCCGCGCAGGCCGACGAGTCCTGAGCAACGGTCGACTGAGCATTTCGTAATCGGTTGTTCATCGATCCGTGTCCCGCCCCGAAGCCTTCGGGGCGGGACACCTGCTTTGTTTCAGAACTGATGCACTGGCGGGTTAACGGGCCCGAAATCGCCTAGGAAATCCCTGATAATGTGACGGCGGTCGTCGGCCTGTTCAGGTCCCTTCGCGGGACTACGGTCGGTGACCGACCCGGTTCAGGACTGACTGGGCCCAGATTCCTCGGTAGGGCGTCGGCATTGTGCCGGTGGGGTTATGCGCGGCCTCGTAATGACGTCCCGCACCCCAGACCTCTGCCTGTAAAGAGCTCTTGCGGTGTTGTTCAAGGAGGACGTCCATGACGAGCATCAACGAGCAGCCGATTCCTGCTGCCCGCCCGGTCATCGGTGAAGAAGAGATCGAGGCTGCGGTACGCGTGCTGCGCAGTGGCCGCGTCGTACAGGGGCCGGAGGTCGCGGCGTTCGAAGAGGGCTTCTCCGAGCTGGTCGACGGACGGCACTGCGTCGCCGTCAACTCCGGTACCTCCGCGCTGCATCTTCTGCTGCTTGCCCTCGGCGTCGGCCCGGGCGACGAGGTGATCGTTCCCTCCTTCTCCTTCGCGGCCTCCGCGAACGCGGTCCGCCTCGTCGGCGCCGATGTCGTCTTCGCCGACATCGAGCCCGGCAGCTACGGTCTGGACCCCGCCGCGGTCGAGGCGGCCATCACGCCGCGCACCGCCGCGATCATGCCGGTGCACCTGTACGGTCACCCGGCGGCGATGGACAAGCTCATGCCCATCGCGGCGAAGCACAAACTCGCTGTGGTCGAAGACGCGTGCCAGGCCCACGCCGCCGCCCTGAACGGCACCCCCGTGGGCGCCTTCGGCGAGGGCGGAACGTTCAGCTTCTACCCGACGAAGAACATGCACTCCCTCGAGGGCGGCATGGTCACCACGGCCGACGCCGAGCTCGCCCGCACCCTGCGCCTCCTGCGCAACCAGGGCATGGAGCAGCGGTACGCCAACGAGATCGTCGGCGCCAACGTGCGCATGACGGACGTTGCCGCAGCCGTCGGCCGCGTGCAGCTGACCAAGGTCGGTGGCTGGACCGAGCAGCGCCGCTCCAACGCCGCGTACCTCGACGCGCACATCACCGCGCCGAACGTGACGACGCCGCCGGTCGCCGAGGGCGCCCGCCACGTCTACCACCAGTACACGATCCGGGTGCAGGGCGACCGCGACGCCGCGATGGCGAAGCTCACCGAGGCGGGCATCGGCAACGCCGTCTACTACCCGACCCCGATCCACCGGCTGAAGCCCTACTGGGAGCCGGACCAGAAGGCCGGCCGCACCTGGGACCTGCCCGAGACCGAGCGGGCGGCCGCCGAGGTCGTCTCGCTGCCCGTCCACCCGTCGCTCAGCGAGGGTGAACTGGAGCGCATCGCCAACGCCGTGAACGCACTGGGGGAGAGCCTGTGACCGCCGCCGTACTGAGGGCCGGGCTCATCGGCCTCGGCTCCATGGGGCGCCACCACGCCCGTGTGCTGGCCGGACTCGACGGCGTGAGCCTGGTCGGCGTCGTCGACCCGATGGGCGACAAGAACGGCTGGGCGCAGGGCGCCCCCGTCCTGTCGACCGTCGAGGAGCTCATCGCCCTCGGTGTCGACTACGCGGTCGTGGCCTGCCCGACCGCGCTGCACGAGACCGTCGGCCTGCAGCTGGCCGACGCCGGTGTCTGCGCCCTGATCGAGAAGCCGCTGGCCGACACCGTCGAGGGCGCCCGCCGCCTCGTCGAGGCCTTCGAGTCGCGCGACCTGGTGGCCGGAGTCGGCCACATCGAGCGCTGCAACCCGGCCCTGCGTTCGCTGCGCAGCCGTCTGGAGGCCGGCGAGCTCGGTGACGTCTTCCAGGTCGTCACCCGCCGCCAGGGCCCGTTCCCGCACCGGATCGCGGACGTCGGCGTGGTCAAGGACCTCGCCACGCACGACATCGACCTGACGGGCTGGGTGACCGGCCAGACGTACACGTCGATCGCGGCCCACACCGTGTCGAAGTCCGGCCGCCCGCACGAGGACATGGTCTCCGCCGTGGGCCAGCTCTCCGACGGCACCATGGTCAACCACCTGGTCAACTGGCTGAGCCCGCTCAAGGAGCGCTTCACCTCGGTCACCGGTGAGCGCGGCTGCTACATCGCCGACACCCTCACCGCCGACCTCACGTTCCACTCGAACGCAGCGGTGACCACCGAGTGGGAGGCGCTGCGCGCGTTCCGCGGGGTCTCCGAGGGCGACATGATCCGTTACGCGATCCCGAAGCGCGAGCCGTTGCTTGTCGAGCATGAGCTCTTCAGGGACGCTGTGCTGGGTACCGAGGCCGATATCTGCACCCTGCGACAGGGTTTGCGTACCGTTGAGGTGGCGGCTTCGGTTCTGGAATCGGCCCGGAGCGGTCGCACGATTGTTCTTGAGACAGGAGAGCCCGCTCATCATGGCGGTTGAGAGTTCGGTGGCGGTGGCGCAGCGTAGCCCCCGTGGCAAGATCGTCATGCTGGTCGACAACGGCGTGAACGGCGACTCACGTGTGCAGAAGGAGGCGCGTTCAGCGGCCGCGGCCGGCTGGGACGTGGTCCTGCTGGGCAAATCGCCGACGAAGAAGGAGCAGACCTGGCAGCTCGGTGACGCCGAGGTGCGACTGCTTCACGTTCCGACGCCCATGCACCGCAGACGGCACGAGTACCGCCGCGCCATACTGCGGTCGCCGCTCGCCTACCAGCCGGGCCCGCTGGCCGCCTACCGCAGGCAGCGGATGAAGGCCTGGCGGACCGAACTGAACATCCAGGTCATCCAGGCGGGACGGCAGGGGTCGGCCGTCACCAAGCTCAAACTGCTGCCCCCGCGGCTCCTTGCGCGCTTCGCGAGCAAGTGGGTCTCCCTGCGCGTGAAGCAGACGAACGCCCTCGAGCAGCGCCGCAAGGACATGAAGTCCCCGCTGGACCGCTTCACCACGGCCTTCTGGGTGCGCACGATGGGGAACCGTTCCTGGCGCCGGCTCGACCCCGCACTGTGGGACATGGAGCTTGCGTACGGCAAGGTCATCGACAGCCTCGAGCCCGACCTGATCCACGCCAACGACTTCCGCATGCTCGGCGTGGGAGCGCGGGCGAAGCTGCGGGCCGAGGCCAAGGGCCGTTCCGTCAAGCTCGTCTGGGACGCCCACGAGTTCCTGCCGGGCATCAAGCCGTGGAACTCGCACCCGCGGTGGCACGTCGCGCAGTGCGCCTACGAGCGGGAGTTCTCGCAGTACGCCGACGCCGTGACGACGGTCTCCGAGACCCTCGCCGACATGCTCGCCGAACGGCACGGCCTCAAGGCCAAGCCGGAAGTCGTGCTGAACGCGCCCGACGCGGAGATCTCTCCCGAGCAGGCTGCCGAACCCGTACCGGACCTGCGGGAGATGTGCGGGATCGGGCCGGACGTGCCGCTCACCGTCTACAGCGGTGCCGCCGCCCCGCAGCGAGGCCTCGACATCATGGTCGAGTCGCTGCCGCAGCTCCCGGGAACGCACGTGGCGTTCGTCGTCCTTCGGCCCACGTCGGACTACATGAACCAGCTGACCGCGCGGGCCGAGGAACTCGGTGTGTCGGATCGTCTGCACATCCTGCCGTACGTGCCGCACTACCAGGTCGTCCCGTTCCTGGCCTCGGCGGACGCGGGAGTGATCCCGATCCACCACTGGCCGAACCACGAGATCGCCCTGATCACCAAGTTCTTCGAGTACTCGCACGCCCGCCTCCCCTTCGTCGTCAGCGATGTCAAGACGATGGGCGAGATGGTGGCGCAGACCGGGCAGGGTGAGGTGTTCACCGCGGAGGACGTGGCGGACTACGTCCGCGCGGTCAAGGCCGTGCTCGCCGATCCGAAGAAGTACCGCGACGTCTACGAGACCAAGGGGCTGCTCGACGAGTGGACCTGGGAGGCGCAGGCGGAAGTCCTCGACGGCGTCTACACCCGCGTACTCGGCGGAGGCACCCACAGCAAGGCGACGGTGCCGGTTGCCCAGGTGGTGGCATGAGCGGAAGACCTGATGCCACCGTCGTCGTAGCCGTCTACAACACGATGCCCTACCTGACGGAGTGCCTCACCTCACTCGTCGGCCAGAGCATAGGACTCGACCGCCTCGAGATCATCGCGGTCGACGACGGATCGACGGACGGCAGCGGCGCCGAGCTCGACCGGTTCGCCGAGCTGTACCCGGGTACGGTCAAGGTCATCCACCAGGCCAACTCGGGCGGTCCCGCCGCGCCCAGCAACAGGGCGCTGGAAGTGGCCACCGGCCGGTTCGTCTACTTCATAGGTTCCGACGACTACCTGGGCGAAGAAGCCCTGGAGCGGATGGTGGCCTACGCGGACGAGCACGAGTCCGACGTGGTCATCGGCAAGATGGTCGGAACCAACGGCCGGTACGTCCACCAGAAGCTGTACAAGAAGAACGACCCGGACGTCAGCCTGTTCCACTCCAGCCTGCCCTTCACGCTGGCGAACACCAAGCTCTTCCGCCGCGAGCTGGTCGAGAAGCACGGACTGCGCTTCCCGGAGGACCTGCCGGTCGGCAGCGACCAGCCGTTCACCATCGAAGCGTGCTTCCGGGCCCGGAAGATCTCGGTGCTCTCGGACTACACCTTCTATTACGCGGTGAAGCGCGGTGATGCCAGCAACATCACCTACCGGGCCAATCACCTGTCCCGGCTGCGCTGCACGGCCGCGATCATGAAGCACGCGGCCTCACTGGTCGAGGCGGGTCCGGACCGGGACGCCCTCTTCCAGCGCCACTTCACCTGGGAGCTCGCCAAGCTCGTCCAGGACGACTTCCCCGCTCTCGACGCCGAGACGCGGCGCGAGGTCTGCGAAGGCATCGCGGCGCTCGCCGACGAGTACTTCACCGACGCGCTCAGGGACTCCCTGGACGTCAAGCGCCGGGTGCGGATCTGTCTTGCGCGCGCGGGTGCCGTCGACGAACTGATCCGGGCGATCACCGAGGAGGCGGAGCAGGGCGCCCCGCCCTTCCGTATCGAGGGCGACAAGGCATTCGCCCTGTACCCCGGCTTCCGCGACGAGTCCCTCGGCCTGCCCGACCGCTGCTACGAACTGGTCGGCGAGGCCGTTCCCGGGCGGCTGGCGCAGGGCACGGAGCTGCTCGCCGCCGAGTGGGACCAGGCGGGCGACAACCTGCACCTCGTTCTCTCGGCACGGATCGGTGTCCTCGGCGACACCGGCTCGGTGACCGTGCGCATGGCCAAGGGGGCCATGCCCAAGAGCGCGGACAAGCCCGGCGCGCGACGACTGCAGCCGGACCACGAACTGCCGGCCCCGGAGGGTGAGTTCACCCGCGGCACCACCGACGACGGACGGGCGACGACGCTGCAGGGCCGGATCCCCGTCCACGCGGTGAAGTCGAAGCTCGGTGTCCGCGTGTACGTGGACCTGGCAGGCTCGACGTACGAGATCCCGGTGAAGACCGGCGGCAGACCGCTGCCCCTGGCCCGCCGCTGGCGGCAGGCCGTCCCGTACAGGGTCGCGGCGAACCAGAATCCCAAGGGCCGTCTCGTGATCACGACGGCACCCCTGTGGGAGATCAAACCCGGTGCGGGCAAGCGGCTGCGCCACATGCTGTCCAGGCTGAAGAGGAAAGTAACCCGATGAACATCTGTGTAGTCGCGCTCGGCAAGATCGGCCTTCCGCTCGCCGTGCAGTTCGCCGCCAAGGGCCACAAGGTCATTGGCGCGGACGTCAACGAGAAGGTCGTCGAGCTGGTCAACGCGGCCACCGAGCCGTTCCCCGGCGAGTACGACCTGGACGTCAAGCTCAAGGAGACCGTGGGCGCCGGCCTGCTCTCCGCGACGACGGACACCACGGCCGCGGTGGCCGCGTCCGACGCCGTCGTGGTGGTCGTACCGCTCTTCGTCGACGCCGAGGGCACCCCCGACTTCGGCTGGATGGACGCCGCGACGAAGGTGATCGCCGCGGGCCTCAAGCCGGGCACCCTCGTCAGCTACGAGACCACGCTGCCGGTCGGTACCACGCGTACCCGCTGGGCGCCGATGCTCGCCGAGGGCTCGGGCCTCACGCCGGGCAGGGACTTCCACCTCGTCTTCTCCCCGGAGCGGGTCCTGACCGGCCGCGTCTTCGCCGACCTCCGCCGCTACCCGAAGCTCGTGGGCGGCATCGACGAGGCGTCCGCGCAGCGCGGTGTGGAGTTCTACGAGGCCGTGCTCGACTTCGACGACCGTGAGGACCTGCCCCGTGCGAACGGTGTGTGGGACCTCGGTACGGCGGAGGCCTCCGAGCTCGCCAAGCTCGCCGAGACCACCTACCGCGATGTCAACATCGGTCTGGCCAACCAGTTCGCCCGGTTCGCCGACAAGAACGACATCGACATCAAGAAGGTCATCGAGGCCTGCAACAGCCAGCCCTACAGCCACATCCACCAGCCCGGCATCGCCGTCGGCGGCCACTGCATCCCGATCTACCCGCGGATGTACCTGTGGAACGACCCGGAGGCCACCGTCGTGCGCTCGGCCCGTGAGGCCAACGCCGCGATGCCCGAGTACGCCGTCGACCTGCTGGCCGCCGCCTACGGCGACCTGAACGGTGTCGGTGTGGTGGTGCTGGGCGCCGCCTACCGCGGTGGCGTCAAGGAGACCGCGTTCTCCGGTGTCTTCGGAGTCGTGGAGGCGCTCAAGGCGCGCGGCGCGATGCCGTTCGTCTCGGACCCGATGTACACGGCCGACGAGCTGACCGCCCACGGCCTCGTGCCGCACGAGGGCCAGGCCGTCACTGCCGCGATCCTCCAGGCCGACCACGCCGAGTACCGCGAGCTGGCCGCCGCCGACCTTCCGGACGTCCGTGTCCTGGTCGACGGCCGCCGTACGACCGACCCGGCCAACTGGGCCGGCGTCCGCCGCGTCGTCATCGGCGGCTGACCGCTTCCGGCGCCTTCTCCGATTGGAAACGAAATGACTGCAGTGAAGCGCCCAGGGCGCGTGGTCATGCTGGTGGACAACACGATCGACGGCGACTCCCGGGTGCAGAAGAGTGCCCGGGCGATGGCCGAAGCGGGTTGGGAAGTCCACCTTCTTGGGAAGGCGCCGAAATCCGGCAGGGACGAGTACGGCATAGGTCCCGCACGGGTGCTGCGTGTTCCGCTCAAGCACCTCATCGTCAAGAAGACGCTACGGCTCCGGCTCCACCGGTTGCGCTACCCGCTGGCGTACACCGCGAAGAACCGGATCGAGTTCAAGCAGAACCAGGTCGAGGTCGACCGTGCCGAGTTGCAGGTCGGCAGCATCGGTGACGCGGCGCGCACCGGGATCTCCCGCAGGCGCTCCACCCGGGGCAGGGTCCCGCACGGTGTGCAGCGTGTGACGGCCAAGGTCCGCCGGTCGTTCATCGCCGCGCGGTCCAGGCAGACCCCGGGCGCGCTCGACGCGCGGGTGAAGCACGACGGTGTGCTCGAGGACATCGAGGCCAGGTTCTGGCGGGCGGTCATGGGGGACCGGGCATGGCGTCGGCTGGATCCGCTGCCCTTCCGGTACGAGATCAGCTTCAGCGCCGAGATCGACCGGCTGAAGCCCGATCTGATCCATGCCCATGACTTCCGCATGATCGGTGTGGCGGCACGCTACGTCGCCCGTGCCCGCCGGGCGGGGCGGACCATCCGGCTGGTCTACGACGCCCATGAGTTCGTGCCGGGCCTCAACGCTCCCGGCAAGAAGTGGCTCGCGGCCCAGATCGGCTACGAGCGCGAGCACATCGGCTACGCGGACGCGATAGTCACCGTGTCACCGGCACTGGCCGAAATGCTCGAGGAGTCCCACGGTCTGACGGAACGCCCGGAAGTGACGCTCAACGCCCCGCCCAAGCTGGTTCCCAGCCAGCGCGGTGCGTGGGCGTCGGAGAGCGGTGCCAAACACGTGCGGGAGGCGTGCGGTCTGGACGACGGAACTCCGCTCGCGGTCTACTGCGGTGCCGCCGGCCCGCAGCGCGGGCTGCACACCATCGTCGAGTCGCTGGAGTACGTCCCCGGCCTGCACGCCGCCTTCGTGATCAACAACCTCGACGGCGCGTACGTGAACTCGCTCCGTGAGCGCGCGGAGGGTCTGGGGGTCGCGGACCGGATCCACCTCATGCCCTACGTGCCCTACGACGTGCTCGTGGGCTTCCTGTCGACCGCTGACGTGGGCATTCACCCGCTGCGCAAGGGTCCGGTCAATCACGAAGTCGCGCTGAGTACGAAGTTCTTCGAGTTCATGCAGGCCAGGCTCCCGGTGGCGGTGAGCGATGTGAAGGCCATGTCGGACGAGGTGACCCGGGTCGGCAACGGGGAGGTCTTCCGGTCGGAGGACAGCAAGGATCTGGCCAGGGCGGTGGGCCTGATCCTCAAGGACCGCGCGCGCTACACGGCGCCGTACGAGCAGCCCGGCATGCTCGACGAGTGGAGCTGGGAAGTGCAGACGGAGAAGTACGTCGCCCTGTACGAGAGGCTCTTGAAGGACCTGGGCTGAGACCCGCGGCCGCAGGACAGGGCCGGATGTGAAGCGAGGGCCCACCCTGTCGGGTGGGCCCTCGCTTCACATCCCGGTCAGCCGCGGTTGCGCAGTGCCCGCTCCATGAGCTCCACCACACGCCTCGCGGCGGTCCCGTCGCCGTACGGCACCCCGCGTGCGGCCGACGGTGCGGGGCGGGTCGCCACCGCGGACCAGTCGGCGGCAGTCATCTCGTGGGGGTCGGGGACCAGCTGGTTCCAGCCGTCCTCCAGCGTCTCGACCCACTCGGTCTCCGGCCGGACGGTGGTGCAGACACGGTCCAGCAGGTACGCCTCCTTCTGCAGGCCTCCGGAGTCGGTCACCACACCCGTGGACGCCAGAACCGCGGCGACGAGCCCGGCGTACGGAAGCGGACGGCCGACGTGGACCGAGCCCTGCGCAAGTTCGATTCCGTGCTCCCGCGCCCGCGCCACCAGGCGGGGGTGGGCCAGCAGGGCCACCGGGACAGGCAGTCCGGCCAGTGCCCCGACGAGAGCGGACAACCGCTTCGGGTCATCCGTGTTGTCCGGCCGGTGCAGCGTGGCGAGCAGGAACGGCTCGGCGGGGTCGATCCCCTCCGGCAGCGCCGGGGCCGGGTGATCCCCTGCCAGTACGGCGTCCCGGATCCGCAAGCAGATGTCGACCATCACGTCACCGGCCAGCTCCGCCCGGTGGGAGAGGCCCTCGTTGGCCAGGTGGCGCATGGCCTCGGCGGTCGGAGCCAGCAGAAGATCGGCACAGTGGTCGGTGAGGACCCGGTTGTGCTCCTCGGGCATCCGCCGGTTGAAGGATCGGAGGCCCGCTTCGAGGTGCGCGACCGGCAGGTGCTGCTTGACCGCGGACAGCGCCCCGGCGAGGGTCGAGTTCGTGTCGCCGTACACCAGGACCCAGTCGGGCTGTTCGGCCTCGAGCACCGGGTCGAGGGCGGAGAGCACGGAACCGGTCTGAACACCGTGACTGCCGGAACCGATGCCCAGGTGTACGTCCGGGTCGGGTATGCCGAGACCGGAGAAGAAGACGTCCGAGAGATCCGCGTCGTAGTGCTGTCCGGTGTGGACGATGACGTGCTGATGACCGGTCCCGGCGAACGCCGCGGCCACGGCCGCCAGCTTCACCAACTGGGGGCGGGCGCCGACGATGCTGATGACTTTCATTGGACGCTCTTCTTCTCGGGCTCGGACAGGGCAGGGCAGGGTGTGGCCGGCTCGGGGAACCCGTCCTGCCCGGAGCCGACCGGGCGGGACGGCGCTTTGCCCGAGCCGCCGCCCGGCCCCGCGCGGCGGAGCAGGCGCTCCAGCGGGTGCTCCACCCAGTGGTAGGCCATCGCCGCGAGGGCCAGGCTGATGACGAGCGTCAGCAGCCAGATCTTCGCGGTCCCGGTCTGCGTGACCGGCCGGCCGAGCCAGCCGAGCAGAGCGCGGATCACGATCTCGTGGAACAGGTACCACGCGAAGGACCAATGCCCGAGCCGGACCATCCAGGGGCTGCTCAGGCCGGTCCTGCGACCCTCGAGGTCGGCGGTGGCCGCAGCAGTGACAAGCAGGGCGAAGAGCGGCGCCGACAGCAGGTGCGACGCACTGTAGGGGCTGTACCAGAGGCTGTCGGGAACCGCCCGGGACCACGGGACCAGGGCCATGTGCCCGGCTACGACCAGGACGATCGCGGCCGGGAGGCCGACCGGCGGCCGCCATCCTCGCTTCACCGCCAGTCCCGCGACCACGCCCAGAACGAACTGGAGCGTACGCGTCGGCGGGAAGTAGTCGAGGGCCCAGACCCGGAGAGCCGGTTCGCTGAACAGCGACCCCGATGCCCACACGGCCACCGGGACGACGCACAACGCGACCGTGCACCACGTCCTCCCGCGGGCCGATCGCAGCAACGGCAGCATCATCAGCAGAGGGAAGAGGAGATAGAACCAGGCTTCGTCACTGAGCGACCACGCGGCGGGATTCCCGCCGACGAGGTACTCGCGCCCCGGGGCCCAGGAGTTGACGAGTCCCAGCGTGGCGGCGACACCCTTGAGGGAGATGTCCGTTCCCAGCGCGCGCCACACAGCCACGGAGACAGCCGTGGACACAGCCAGCAGGGGCCAGATCCGGGCGAAACGCCGCCAGAGGAAGACCGTGGTGGGCACGGTCTTCCCGTCGTACGTCCATGCCAGCACGAAGCCCGAGAGGACGAAGAAGAAGGTCACTCCCGTGCGCCCGTACCAGGTGGCGTCACTGATCCAGGGGAGCTTCCCCGTCAATCGTGACAAATGGTAGAAGACGACCACCAGGGCGGCCCAGAAACGAAGTCCGGTCAGGGACGCGAGCCGGTCGCGTGTGCCCGGACCCGGTATTCGGCCCTCCGGCGCGGGCGCCGCCGATTCCCGCGCGCGCATGATGCCGGACAACGGGCTCAGGCCGCGCGCTCGGAGAGGGCGCCCTCGGACTCGTCGTACAGGGCGCCGGTCTGCGGGCACTCCCAGACACCCGGCTCGCCCGTACGCTCGACGAGCTTCACCCCGGTGCGGCCGACCCAGCCGATCCGGCGGGCCGGTACGCCGACGACCAGACCGAAGTCCGGGACGTCCTTGGTCACCACGGCCCCGGCGGCGACCATCGCCCACCGGCCGATTCGCACGGGCGCCACACATACGGACCGCGCGCCGAGCGAGGCACCCTCGGCGACCTTCACACCCACGGCCTCCCAGTCACCGCCCCGCTTCTGCTTGCCGTCCGGATCCACGGAGCGCGGATTGTGGTCGTTGGTGAGGACGACGGCGGGACCGACGAAGACGCCGTCGCCGAGCTCGGCGGGCTCGTACACCAGGGCGTAGTTCTGCAGCTTGACGTTGTTGCCGATCTGAACACCGGTGCCCACGTAGGCGCCGCGGCCGACCACACAGCCCTCGCCGAGCTTGGCTCCCTCACGGATCTGGGCGAGCTCCCAGACACTGCTGCCGTCGCCGATCTCGGCACGGTCGTCCACCTGGGCAGTGGGCTGGACTCTGTAGGTCACGTGCGGCACCTTTCGGGGAGCGGATCAGGGGAAAGCATACGATCCCCGAACGCCGCCGCCGCGAGGCGGTACGCAACTTCTCCGGGCCATGGCAGCCCCCGTCACGCCCTGCCTCCACAGGCTGCGCGATTTGCGCCGAACCCGCCCGGCGGACGTTGCCGGCGGGCGTCGCGAGAGGGCCCCTCGCGGTGCCGCGACGGACGCGAACGATCATGACGGCGGAGCCCGCGTGGGCGGAGTTGCGACCGATCCGCCGCAGTGATCAAGCCATGCGGTCGAGGCAGGTGTGGAGATTCGGCCAGATGGGGTCGGTGGCCAGAGTTCCGGATTCGAACGTGCATATGTTTTCGCAGCGCATCGGACGCGGTTGGCATCGACGAAGGGCTCACCATGGCATGGATCCGTAAGACCACTCTCGCGGTCGGCGCGATGGCGATGGCGGTCGGCGGGCTCGCGGCGACCGCGACGCCCGCGGCAGCGGTAGGCGGTTGCCCCTCAGGGAAGCTGTGTCTGTACGAGTACACCAACTACAGCACCTTGGCGCTGACCTCGACGAGCACCAAGGCCTGCTTCATCCTGTCGGCGTACCCGTACACCATTTTCGACATCGGGTCGTATGTGAACAACCTGTCGGTGAACGCGGCCATCTGGGAGATCGGGGACAACTTCCGCTGGGAGCTGGCCGGCACGATCGGGCCCGGCAAGTTCAGCAGCAACGCCGGTTCCGGCTTCGGGCAGAACGGGGCCGTATGCATGGGCGGCCTGAACCCCAACGAGTACTTCGGCTGACCGGGGCGGACTCATCGGGGCAGGGGCAGTCGTGCCCCACGACGGCGCTGGGCAACGGGGACGGCATCGGTGCCACGGCGAGAACATCACCGCCGTCACCCACTGATGCGCGTCCCGGCCCGGCCGTGCGCCTCCAGACGTTCCCGAAGTGACGTCCCACCCGACATTTCGGCGTCGGGTGGGACGTCGAGGTGCGTCGCTTCCGGCGGGTGATGACGGCCCGCGGTCGGGGGCGCGGGCGACGGGACCCCGGTTTGACCCCCCGCGCCCCGCCCCGTAGCCTTGACCTTCGGCGTGTTTCCGTGCGCCTACCCCTGAGCACATCCCTCGCGGTGGATTCGTCCCCGGGAGAGGCCGCTCATCCTTCCGGACTGTCGTGGGCCCCGGCCTGCGCGAACGGCTGGCTTCAGGGGGATCCGTTCCGAGTGAGAGAGAGATCCGCGTGTACGCCATCGTGCGCAGCGGTGGTCGCCAGCACAAGGTTGCTGTCGGCGACATCGTTGAGGTTGACAAGATTCCCACCGCCAAGGTTGGCGACACGGTCGAGCTCTCGACCCTGCTCGTTGTCGACGGCGACGCCGTGACCAGCGACCCCTGGGTCCTGGACGGCATCAAGGTCCAGGCCGAGATCGTGGACCACCACAAGGGCGCGAAGATCGACATCCTTCGCTACAAGAACAAGACCGGCTACCGCCGTCGCCAGGGTCACCGCCAGCAGTACACGGCGATCAAGGTCACCGGTATCCCCGCGGCTGCGAAGTAAGGGACTGAGGAGACATGGCACATAAGAAGGGCGCATCGTCCACTCGGAACGGGCGCGACTCAAATTCCCAGCGGCTCGGCGTGAAGCGCTTCGGCGGTCAGGCCGTGAACGCCGGTGAGATCCTGGTCCGCCAGCGCGGTACCCACTTCCACCCGGGCACGGGCGTCGGCCGTGGCGGCGACGACACGCTGTTCGCGCTGACCGCCGGTGCGGTGGAGTTCGGTACGCACCGTGGCCGCAAGGTCGTGAACATCGTTCCCGTCGCTGCCTGATTTCAGGTTTCGACTGAACGACACAGCACCTTCCGAGGGCGGATCTCAGCTTTCCCGGTAATCGGGGAAGCGGGTCCGCCCTCGGCGCGTTACGTCTAAAGACATTCCTGTATTTATCCGCATTACCTGGAGGCCCAACCATGACCACCTTCGTGGACCGCGTCGAGCTGCATGCCGCCGCAGGTAACGGAGGCCACGGCTGCGCCTCCGTTCACCGTGAGAAGTTCAAGCCGCTGGGCGGCCCCGACGGGGGCAACGGCGGACGCGGAGGCGACGTGATCCTCGTCGTCGAGCAGGCCGTCACCACGTTGCTGGACTATCACCACAGCCCCCACCGCAAGGCCACGAACGGCCAGCCCGGTGCGGGCGACAACCGCTCCGGCAAGGACGGCCAGGACCTGGTTCTGCCCGTCCCGGACGGCACGGTCGTCCTCGACGGCGACGGCAACGTGCTGGCGGACCTGGTCGGCCAGGGCACCACCTTCGTGGCGGGCCAGGGCGGCCGCGGCGGCCTCGGCAACGCGGCGCTGGCCTCGGCTCGCCGCAAGGCGCCCGGATTCGCGCTGCTCGGCGAGCCGGGAACGAGCCGGGACATCGTCCTGGAGCTCAAGACCGTCGCCGACGTCGCTCTCGTCGGCTACCCGAGCGCCGGCAAGTCCTCGCTGATCTCGGTGCTCTCCGCGGCCAAGCCGAAGATCGCGGACTACCCGTTCACGACCCTCGTGCCCAACCTGGGCGTCGTCACCGCGGGCTCGACCGTCTACACCATCGCGGACGTCCCCGGGCTCATCCCGGGCGCCAGCCAGGGCAAGGGCCTCGGCCTGGAGTTCCTGCGGCACGTCGAGCGCTGCTCCGTGCTCGTGCACGTCCTGGACACCGCGACGCTCGAGTCGGACCGTGACCCCGTCTCCGACCTCGACATGATCGAGGAGGAGCTGCGGCTGTACGGCGGCCTCGAGAACCGCCCGCGCATCGTCGCCCTCAACAAGGTCGACATCCCGGACGGCCAGGACCTGGCCGACATGATCCGCCCGGACCTGGAAACGCGCGGCTACCGCGTGTTCGAGGTCTCGGCCATCGCGCACAAGGGCCTCAACGAACTCTCGTACGCCCTCGCCGGCATCATCGCCGAGGCGCGCGCCACCAAGCCGAAGGAGGAGTCGACCCGCGTCGTCATCCGTCCCAAGGCCGTCGACGACGCGGGCTTCACGGTCAAGAGGGACGACGAGGGCATCTACCGCGTGCGCGGCGAGAAGCCCGAGCGCTGGATCAGCCAGACCGACTTCAACAACGACGAGGCCGTCGGCTACCTCGCGGACCGCCTCAACCGCCTCGGTGTCGAGGACGCGCTGCGCAAGGCGGGCGCCCAGGCCGGTGACGGCGTGGCCATCGGGGCCGAGGAGAACGCGGTCGTCTTCGACTGGGAGCCGAGCCTGACAGCGGGCGCCGAGATGCTGGGCCGCCGTGGCGAGGACCACCGTCTGGAGGCACCGCGGCCCGCCGAGCAGCGTCGCCGCGAGCGGGAGACCGAGCGCGACGAGGCACAGCGCGAGTACGACGACTTCAAGCCCTTCTAGGCACCCCCGCCGGTCGCCCTCCCTACGGAGGGCGACCGGTTCTCACAGGGAACTGCCAGGTGGCGGCGGTTCCGTGGCCGACGATGTGCGGATTGGGTAACACGTCTGTGGAGTCCGTCACTCCGCGTACGGGGCCGGCAGGGCCCAACCTCCCTGGCCAGGCAGTGAACTGCGGGTTTCGCGGAGGCGTGCAGCGGTGGACGTCCGCCTTGCGAGACGGTCACGGAGAGTGCGACCATCACACTGTTCCCCCCTGTCATCGCAAGGTAGGTCGTCTGTGTCTTTGCCGCATGAAGCCAAGCCCCGGACCACAGCGGTCGTGCTCGCCGGTGGTACCGGTCAGCGCGTGGGACTGGCGATCCCCAAGCAGCTGCTGAAGATCGCCGGTAAGGCAGTCATCGAGCACACGCTGTCCATCTTCGAGAACGCCGAGGACATCGACGATGTCATCGTGCTGATGGCGCCGGGCTTCGTGCCCGACGTCGAGAAGATCGTCGCCAAGGCCGGGCTGACCAAGGTCATCAAGATCATCGAAGGCGGCAACACCCGCAACGAGACCACCGAGCGCGCCATCGCGGCACTCGGCGAGGGGCTCGCGGAGGGCGAGGACCGCAACGTCCTCTTCCACGACGCCGTCCGTCCGCTTCTGTCACAGCGCGTCATCAAGGACTGCGTCGACGCCCTCGACCGCTACCAGGCCGTCGACGTCGCCATCCCGTCCGCGGACACGATCATCGTGACCCGTACGCACGGCGAGGACGGGGAATTCATCACCGAGGTCCCGGACCGGTCCCGGCTGCGCCGCGGCCAGACCCCGCAGGCCTTCAAGCTCTCCACGATCCGCAAGGCGTACGCGATCGCGGCGGGTGACCCGAACTTCCAGGCCACCGACGACTGTTCGGTGGTCCTGCGGTACCTCCCCGACGTACCGATCTACGTGGTCGCGGGCGACGAGTACAACATGAAGGTGACCCAGCCGGTCGACGTCTTCATCACCGACAAGCTCTTCCAGCTGGCCTCCACCGCGGCCCCGCGCCAGGCCGACGAGGCCGCCTACCGGGAGCTGCTCTCGGGCAAGACCCTGGTCGTCTTCGGCGGTTCGTACGGGATCGGCGCGGACATCGCCACACTGGCCGAACAGTACGGCGCCACCGTGTACGCGCTGGGCCGTTCGACCACCGGCACCCACGTCGAGAACCCGGAGCACGTGGACGACGCGCTCTCCAAGGCGTACGCGGAGACCGGTCGCGTCGACTACGTCATCAACACCGCGGGCGTGCTGCGCATCGGCAAGCTTGCCGAGACCGACAACACGACGATCCAGGAAGCGCTGAACGTCAACTACCTGGCGCCCGTCCAGATCGCCCGCGCCTCCTACAAGTACCTGGCGGAGACCCGGGGCCAGTTGCTGCTCTACACCTCCAGCAGCTACACCCGCGGCCGCGCCGAGTACAGCCTCTACTCCTCCACCAAGGCCGCGATGGTGAACCTCACCCAGGCGCTGGCGGACGAGTGGGCCGGCGACGGGATCCGGGTCAACTGCGTGAACCCGGAGCGCACCGCGACCCCGATGCGGACCAAGGCGTTCGGCCAGGAGCCGGACGGCTCGCTGCTCTCCTCGGAGGCGGTGGCACGTACCTCCCTGGACGTCCTGCTCTCGGCGATGACGGGTCACGTCATCGACGTGCGCCAGCAGGACCCGACGCGTGACGTCGCCGAATCCTCCGGATTCGAGCAGGCACTCGCCTCGGTGCTGGACCGTCAGGAAGATGTGTAATAATTCTTGACAAATGTACTTTAACGGGCCTCTGTTTTCGCTGAAACGCGACTGCAGAGGCCCGAGTGCGTGAAGCCGCATCTTCACATTTCCCTCAATACGTGAAACAAACCGGCACCCCCCTTGGAGCAGGTTCTTCGTGATTTCGACAGCCATTCGCCTGGCCCGTGTGGGCAGTCGGTCAGAACTGGCGGCAGCCGTACTGATGACGCTGGGATACCCCTGCGTCATGATTGCCGCGCTTCTCCCCGATATCTGGTTCTTCGCGGCGGCCACGGCTGTCACGTACATCACGGACTGGTTCCTGCACCAGCGTGGCAGTTATCTGGTCAACCGGCTCAGCAAGGTGCGGGCGGGACTCTCGATCCGATTCCTGCTCCGCCAGCTGATGATCATCCTGCTGCTGGCGCGGCTCGATCTCGCCGAGGAACCGCTCTTCTACGCGGCGGTCGCCTGCTTCCTTCTCTTCTACGGTCTCCAGGCACCGCACGGCGCCCTGACGACGCTCATCCGGCTCCGCCGCACGATGCCGATCGTCACCCGCAACGTGGACCTGCATGCCGTCCGCATCGCAGACGCCCCGCCGCGCGCACTGCTGCACCGCTCCGCCGAGAAGATGCTGCACCTGGACATCCCCGCGGTGGCCGGCATCCTGATCGCCGCCGGAACTGGGCAGGAGATCATCGGGTTCGTCGGAGCCGGAGTGACGGTTCTGCTGGCCGTCGTCTACACCGCCCTGCTCGTCCCGTACCTGCGCCGGGCCCGCCGGGTTCCTACGGCCCCCGCCGTGCTCAAGGCCCTGGACACCTGGCTGACCGAGTACCAGCCGACCGTCGTCCTGTACTTCTCCGGCTCCAACGAGTCGGCGTACCAGGTCAACATGTGGCTGGACACCATGGCCGGCATAGAGGGCCGGCCGCTGATCGTCATGCGGGAGCGCCCGCTGGTGTCCATGCTCGCCGAGACCTCCGTACCGGTGGTCTGCATCCCCGGGGGCACGCACCTGATGAATCTGAACCTCTCCACCGTGCGGGTCTGCCTGTATCCGGCCAATGTCGGCAAGAACATCCACATGCTCCGCGTCCCGACGATGAAGCACGTCTTCATCGGGCACGGCGACAGCGACAAGCTGGCCAGCGTCAACCCGTACTCCAAGGTGTACGACGAGGTGTGGACGGCCGGCCGCGCGGGCCGCGACCGTTACGCGCTGGCCGACGTCGGCATCCGCGACGAGGACATCGTCGAGGTGGGACGTCCGCAGCTGGCGCCCATCACGAGCTGGAGCGGCACCGCGAAGAACCCCATTCCGACGGTGCTGTACGCCCCGACCTGGGAAGGCTGGGACGACAACCCCGGCAACACCTCCCTGCTGCTGGCCGGCGAGAACATCGTCCGCAGGCTGCTCGACGCGGACGAGCCCGTCCGGGTCATCTACAAGCCGCACCCCTTCACCGGCATCCGCAGTGCCAAGGCCAAGGCCGTGCACGCGCGGATCGTCGCCCGGGTGGCCAAGGCGGCCCAGGCACGCGCCGCCGACCCCCGTTGGGCCGAGGAAGCCGGCAGGGCCGCCGCGGATCAGCGTGCGGCGCAGGCCGAGCTGACGCGGATCGAGGCACGGCTGGACGTACTGGCCCAGCCCGGCCGGGCCGGTGGGGACGAGTCGGAGGAGTCGCGGGTCTCGCTCGCCGACCCGGCACGCCAGGCCGAGATGGCCACCCTGCGGGCCGAGTGGAACGACGCGTACTGGCGTTCCTTCGGCTGGTGGGAGCACAGGACGGTGACCGGCTCGCAGCCCAAGCTGTACGACTGCTTCAACCAGGCCGACGCCATGGTTTCGGACATCTCCAGCGTGGTGTCCGACTTCATCGCGAGCGGCAAGCCGTACGCCGTCACGGACTCGGCGGAGCTTGGCGCGGATGAGTTCAAGCGCCAGAACACCGCTGTTCGGGCCGCCGTCGTCCTCTCCAACAGCGCCGAGGAGATCGGCGAGCTGCTGAACGCGGTCCGCGACCCGAAGGCGGACCCGCTGGCCGAGGCCCGCCGTGAGCTGAAGAGCTATCTGCTGGGCCCGGACGAGCCGACGTCCCTGGAGCGGTTCGACGCGGCCGTGTGGGCGCTCTCGGTCAAGGCCGAGGCGCGCAACGCGGGTGTCGCCCAGCGCATCGGGGAGCAGCCCGCCCCCCTGCCCGACCCCGAAGCCTCCTCCAGCGGTGTCGGCGACGGTGCGGCCGCGGTCACCGCGGAGGCAGTGGCAGCGGCCGATCCCGATGAGACAGCCGATTCGCAGGCCGACGCGAGCATCGGCGCAGGTCCCACGATGTCTCGCTGATGGCCTGATCGGTATCGGCCAACAGATGTAATCCAGCCGTCATCCAGATGTTCGAAAGTCGTCCGGATGATGATGCAACCCCCTTGACGGCCCGTCCGTCTCCTCCTGCGGGAGGGGAACGTACGGGCCGTTCGGCGTGCCCGTACACAGAGCAGGTGATCGAACACCGCTCTATCGTTTCTCCTGATTGATGCGCATATGTACAGACCGGGGAGAGATGAGCAGCAGCACGCCAGATGTCAGCGTCATAATCGGGGCTTATGAGGCGATGCCCTATCTGATCCGCTGCCTGGAATCCGTCGAAGCGCAGACACTTCCCGCCGGACGCATGGAGATCGTCGCCGTCGACGACGGCTCCACCGACGGGACGGGGGAGTACCTGGAGGAATTCGCCGCCAGGACCGCGATCGAGATGCGTGTCGTCCGCCAGGAGAACTCGGGCGGGCCCAGCGGCCCGCGCAATGTCGGCCTCGGACTCGCCCGTGGCCGGTACGTCTTCTTCCTCGACGCGGACGACTATTTCGGCGAGGAGGCCCTGGAGCGGATGGTCGCGATGGGCGACCGGGCCGGCACGGATGTGGTGCTGGGCAAGGTCGTCGGAGTCAACCGCGGTGCCGCGAAGTCGATGTGGAAGGAAACGGTCGAACGGACCGACGTCCACTCCTCCAACATCAAATTCACGCTGAGTGCCCAGAAGCTGTTCCGTCGGGAACTTCTCGTACGGTTCGCAATGGCCTTCGACGAGGGACTGAAGACCGGTGAGGACGCGCTCTTCACCATGGAGGCGTACCTGCGGGGCAACGGCGTCTCCGTCGTCGCCGACCACGTCTGCTACTACCTGGTCGGCAGGGAGGACGGCAAACACGTGACCAAGAGCGGCAGCTACCTGCTGCGCTTCGATTCGGCCCGCGCGCTGATGGGGCTCATCGCCGCACACGTCCCGCCCGGGCCCAAGCGGGACGCCCTGATGGTCAGGCCGTTCGTCGTCACGCTGCTCCCGCAGTTCGGCCCCGTGCTCCTCAAGCAGTCCGAGGCGGTGCGGGCCAAGAAGATGGAACTGGGTGCCCCGCTGCTGGAGACCTACTGGTCGCCGGGGCTGGCCGGACGCCTCCGGGTCCAGGAGCGGTTGCGCATGCTCTGTGTGTCGAAGGGCCGGCTCGATCTGCTCCTGGACATCCTGCGGTTCATCAAGGACAAGCACGAGCCGAAGGCCGTCCGGAAGGGGCTCAGGGGCCGGCTGTACCTGGCCTATCCGCACTTCGGGGAGGGCGCGGGGCTGCCCGACTCGGCCTACGAGGTGACCGTGACCGAACGGTTCGCCGGCGGACGGACCGAGGCGCCGCCGGTCACGCAGTCCACTGCCGTCTTCGTGCGGCGCTTGGCACGCAAGGCCCGCAGGGTGGCCCGGACCACCCTGCACATGCCGCAGCGGGCGCACAAGGTCTGAGCCCGCGCAGGAGTGCGGCCCCACGTGCCCGCCGCGACAGTGGACTTCCTTCCGCTACTGCTCGGGGCGCAGCAGCTTCCTCACGGGACGGCCCACCACGCGGCGGGCGCGCCGGTAGGCGGACGGCCAGGCGGCCGCACCGTCTCCCGCCTGCACCTTGATGCTGACCGGGCCGCTCCTCCTGTCGAGCTGGCTCCTCAACATGGTGTTCTGCGCGTTGAGTTCCTCCATGCGGCTCTGCATCCAGCTGAACCGGCCGCTCAGCGACTCCGGGTCACTGTCGATCCAGGGGCGCACGGCGGGCGGGAAGGAGAGCTTGCCCAGCTGCGCGTCGAATGCCGCGCCGCCGTCGCCATGGGTGAACGTGTTCTCCAGGCCGTTCCTCTCCATGAATCCGGTGAAGCGGAGGAAGCGTTCCTTGTGACCGTTCACGAGCTCACCGAAATCGGCCGCCGCGTACAGATCCGCGGGGTCGATGTCCTTGGGGGTGTCGGTGATCTTGCGGTGCGGGATGCCGAAGTACCTGCACAGCTCGAGGGTGCGGGAGTCGCTGCAGAGCACGGTGCTCGGTACGCCGGCCAGCAGCGCCGCGATGTTCCCGTGGATGCGGGAGCCGAACGAGAAGTCGTACGCGCGCAGTTCGTCGATCCAGGTGACCGGGTCGACGAAGAGCCGGACCTTGCCCTCGCGGTACATGGGGTGGGACGGGTGGGTCGGCATCGAGGTCTGGGCGCCGATGGGGTTCGACGTCTCCCGCCAGTGCAGCAGCTGGGCCTCGAGCAGGTTCTGCCCGATGAACCGCAGGTGCGGATAGCGCTCGTGCGCCTGCCGGATGATGGCGTCCAGGCCGTGCACGCGTACGGCGCTGTGCGAGCCGTTCACCGAGATCAGGGAATCCGCGGTCAGCGCCTCGGTCTTCTTCTCGACCCGGAACGTGTCGCCGTTCAGGAACATGGAGGGGCAGCCGATGACTTCGACGTCCCGGAATCCCATGTTCTTGAGGTACTGCTCGGTGAACTCACCACGCACGCCGATGGACGCGCTGCGGTTGAGTACCTCTGTGACGAATTCCCTGACGGTCGGCTCCATCGGCTTCAGCCGGGACGCGTCGTAGGTGAGGGAGGCCTGCGCCCCGACACCCAGAACGACGACGGGAATGCGCAGCTTCTTGATCAGCTGCGTCATCCGCTTCAGCGGCCGCTCGAAGGTCGGGCGGAAGGCATTGGCGAGGGGCACGACGAATGCGTCGTACTCCTCGTTTATGCGCTCGGCCGCCGACGGGTCCGTACGGATTCCGTTGGAGAACACCTCTGCCCGCGGAGTCGTCAGAATCTTGTGCGCCGCGTCGCTGAAGATCAAGTTGCCCGCGTTGGTCGCGAAGACATCTCTGTGGAGGGATTGTTCGAGCGAGGCCACATCGAAGGGGCTTTTGCCCGATCTGAGAAGAATGCGTCTCTTGCGGGAAGGTTCATCTGTCACGCATCAAGCGTAGCCCGATGAATGACCGGTGGAGATTACGTAAATGGCTCTTTTCAGCGACATGTCACAAGGTGCCACCGGGCGGTCCGTCGGCCCTGAGACGGCGCGGCGCCACTCCGGCCTCCTCGCGTAGATTGTGGTCACCGAGCAGGACGACGTGATGGGGACGGGCGTACGTGTCAGGGGCAAGGGATACCGAAGGCGCACTCCGCACACCCTCCGGGGACGGCGCGGAGCGAAGGCCGGGCGTGACCGACGCCCGCAGGATCGTGGTCAAGGTCGGATCCTCCTCGCTCACCACGGCGTCCGGCGGCCTCGACGCCGACCGGGTCGATGCCCTCGTCGACGTACTCGCCAAAGTCAGGAGTGGCGGGGAGCGCGAGATCGTCCTGGTCTCCAGCGGAGCCATCGCTGCCGGACTCGCCCCCCTCGGACTCGTCCGCAGACCCAAGGACCTGGCCCGCCAGCAGGCCGCGGCCAGCGTCGGGCAGGGCCTGCTCGTCGCCCGCTACACGGCGTCCTTCGCCCGGTACGGCGTACGCGTCGGCCAGGTGCTCCTCACCGCCGACGACACGAGCCGGCGCGCTCACTACCGCAACGCGTACAGCACGCTCGACCAGCTCCTGGAGATGGGCGCGTTCCCCGTCGTCAACGAGAACGACACCGTGGCCACCGACGAGATCCGGTTCGGCGACAACGACAGGCTCGCCGCGCTCGTCGCCCATCTCGTCCACGCCGACCTCCTCGTCCTCCTCTCCGACGTGGACGGTCTCTACGACGGCGACCCCAGTACCCCCGGCACCTCCCGCATCGCCGAGGTGAGCGGACCCGCGGATCTGGAAGGCATCACGATCGGCAGCGCGGGCAAGGCCGGCGTCGGCACCGGAGGCATGGTCACCAAGGTCGAGGCCGCGCAGATCGCCACCGCCGCCGGGGTACCCGTCGTCCTCACCTCCGCGAGCCGGGTCGCGGACGCCCTCGCCGGCCGCGACACCGGTACGTACTTCCACCGCACCGGACGCCGCTCGGCCGACCGGCTGCTCTGGCTGGCACACGCGTCCACCCCGCTGGGCGCGCTGACCCTGGACGACGGAGCCGTCGAGGCCGTCGTCGAGCGCCGCACCTCTCTGCTGCCCGCCGGGATCTCCGCAGTGGAGGGCGAGTTCTCCGCAGGGGACCCGGTGGAGCTGCGGGACTCCGCCGGCCGGGCCGTCGCCCGGGGGCTCGTCAACTTCGACGCCAAGGAGATCCCCCAGCTGCTCGGCCGCTCCACCCGCGACCTGGCACGGGAGCTCGGCCCCTCGTACGAGCGCGAGGTCGTACACAGGGACGATCTCGTCGTCCTCGCGCCCCGCCTCACCCCCTGAAACGGCTGAAAGTCCAGCCTTCCGGCAGAGACCTTCACCAAAACCGCCCCACACCCGGCCCCGGGCTGGTCAACTTTGTCACGGGGATACAAGGGGTCAGCACAGCTACACATTCACAGGAGGCCGCCGGTGAGACGAGCGCGCCCGGGGGCGCTGCCCCGCGGAACGGGCAGCCGCGCCCTGACCAGCGTCGGAGCGGGGGCCGATTTCGGCGGTCCGCGCAGCGACCAGACCCTCGAGCAGGAACCGGTGGTGACGGAGGAGGAGCGGACCCAGTCGAAGCTGTGGCACATCACCCTCAGCGTCTCCGGCAGCGACACCCCGCTGAAGGAGGTCAGACGCGGCCTGGAGCAGCTGGCCCACGACCACCCGTTTCTGCTGACCAGCCGGTACGCCAACGACCACGCGGAGATCCGCTACTGGGAAGAGGCGCGCGACCTGCACGACGCGGCAGCGGTCGCGCTGCGCCTGTGGGGTGAGCACCGGTCGAGCGCCAAGCTTCCGCCCTGGGAGATCGTCGGCCTGGAGGTCATCGACCGGGAGACGTACCACCAGCGCATCGCCGAGGGCTACGGCCCGCCACCGGCGGCCCCGGTCGGGGTGCACCCGTACTGACCGGGCGTACGTTGCAGGGTGCACAGGTACCGGAGTGCTTGTCTCGCATCACGGGATACGTGACGGATGCCCGCAGTGTGCGCACTACCCTGCGGGCATGACCACGCTTTCGCCGTACGACAACATGTCCCCGGTCGCCCGGGCCGCCTACCGGGCACGCGCCGCCGCCGCCGACATCGCCCCGCTGCCGCGCTCCGCGAAGGACGATGCCCTGCTGGCGATCGCGGACGCGCTCGAGGTGCGTACCAGCGAGATCGTCGCGGCCAACGCCGAGGACGTCGAGCGCGCACGCGAGGCCGGTACGAGCGAGTCGATCGTCGACCGGCTCACCCTCACCCCCGAGCGGATCCGCGCGATCGCCGCCGATGTGCGCGATGTGGCGGCCCTGCCCGACCCGGTCGGTGAAGTGGTCCGCGGATCCACCCTCCCCAACGGCATCGACCTCCGCCAGGTGCGGGTACCGCTCGGCGTGGTCGGCATCATCTACGAGGCCCGGCCCAATGTGACGGTCGACGCCGCCGCCCTCTGCCTGAAGTCCGGGAACGCCGTGCTGCTGCGCGGATCGTCCTCCGCGTACGCCTCCAACACCGCCCTCGTACGGGTACTGCGGGACGCCGTGGGCGGGTCGGGCCTCCCGGCCGACGCGGTGCAGCTGGTTCCCGGGGAGAACCGCGATTCGGTCCGCGAGCTGATGCGCGCCCGCGGCCTGGTCGACGTGCTGATCCCGCGGGGCGGCGCCTCGCTGATCCGTACGGTCGTGGAGGAGTCCACCGTCCCCGTCATCGAGACCGGCACGGGCAACTGCCACGTGTACGTGGACGCGCAGACGGACCTCGACATGGCCGTCGACATCCTGATCAACTCCAAGGCGCAGCGCCCCAGCGTCTGCAACGCCGCGGAGACGCTCCTGGTCCACCAGGACGTCGCAGCGGACTTCCTGCCGCGTGCCCTGGAGGCGCTGGCCGAGGCCGGGGTCACCGTGCACGGTGACGAACGGGTGCTGGAGTACGCAGAGGGTTCCAAGGCCACCGTCGTCGCGGCGACGCCGGAGGACTGGGAGACCGAGTACCTCTCGTACGACATCGCGGCGGCCGTCGTGGACTCGCTGGATGCGGCCGTGGCACACATCCGGCTCTGGTCCTCGGGCCACACCGAGGCCATCGTGACCACGTCACAGGCAGCGGCCCGCCGGTTCACCCAGTTGGTGGATTCCACGACGGTCGCCGTGAACGCCTCCACGCGCTTCACGGACGGCGGACAGTTCGGTTTCGGCGCGGAGATCGGCATCTCCACGCAGAAGCTGCACGCCCGCGGGCCGATGGGGCTGCCGGAGCTGACCTCGACGAAGTACATCGTCACCGGAGACGGTCACATCCGGTAACCCGGTACGCCTCGGACGGGGCGGGCGAATGTGTGGGCTCTCTGCCCAAAACGCCCCGCCGCGGCTACGCTGAAGCTGTGCCGGACGACGTGGGGGGCAGGCCGTTCCCGGACGGCTGGGAGCCCGACGACGACCGCGGGGGCGCGGACGAGGACTTCGCCTCCGTGGTGTTCGACGAGGACTTCGTCCAGTCCGCCGAGATCCACGAACCCACTGCCGTCGAGCGGCTGCTCGCCGCCGCGGAGGCCCGCGCCGAGGCCGAGGCGGCCAGAGCGCATTCGCGCGGCGGCACCCTGGACGACGACCTCCACGACGACGGCTACGGGCCGGACGGCCTGTACGGCCGTGAGCGGGCCTTCGGGGATCCATGCGACCTGGACGGCCCCGACGGTGACTACGAGGACGAGAGCGGCCCCTACGGGCGTCACGGCGGGTCTCTGCGCCCCTACCGGGGTACCGCGCGCTGGCACCGCCCGGTCGCGTGGCTGCTGGCCGTGCTGATGGGGATCGGCATGGTCGCGCTGGCCTTCAGCGCCGTCTACCGCGGTGCTGCGGGCAACCGTCAGGACCAGATCCCGCCGCCGGTGACGAGCGGGGTCGACAAGCCCGGCGTCGCCCCCTCCGCCTCGGCCGACTACTCCCGCCCGGCGGTCTCGGCGATCCCACGCACGCCGTGATGTACGCCGTCGGGCCCACCGACATGCCCGCCGCTACGCACGGATGTGACGTAGCGGTGTGACGTACCGACGTGACGTATGGGCGTGACGTACGCGCGTGGCGCACGCCGTTGCGCACGGGCGGGAGCGGCAGTCGCTCATGCGCGTCTGGCGGCGCTGAGCGGGGGCGGACGGGCAGGCCGGCCGATGGGCGTGGGCGCCGGCCGATGGGCCCAGCCGGAGGTCAGACCATAGGCGGACCGCTGGGCAGACAGCGCGGCTTCCGACGCGTCGGCTTCCGAAGCATCGGCTCCCGGAGATGCGGCTTCCGGAGATGCGGCCTCCGGGCGCAGCGGCCGGAGTCACGCGGGTGGGGCAATCCGGTGGGGCCGGAAAAGGCGTAACCCGGTGGCGTAACCGCGGGCCTCCCCGACTGCGCTCCCACCTGCACGGCGTTTACCTTGATGACGATCGACCCAATCTGAAGGTATGACCCCGTGATCCCTCCTCCCGTCCCCGTCCCCGGGGAGAGGGCCCCTCACTCATCCCTGCGTCGAACCCGTGACGGACAGGTCGGCCCGGTGCCTATCGGCTGAGGTGGGCCCCCAGCGCCCGCCCTCGCCGGTGGCGTGGAGATCGGGAGAAGTCATGACAGGCCGCGGAGAACCGCCGGAAGGTCCGCCCGAGAACTCCTCGAGCGGTGAGGACGAGTACCGCTCGCTCGTCTTCGACGAATCGTTTGTCCGTGCTGCCCGTCTGCAGGAGTTCTCCGCCCAGGAACGGATGGGCGAACACGCCCGCGCCGTGCGTTCCCTGCCCGGCCGCGTCGGCCGTCGGCACTCCAGGGCCGCAGTCGCCCTCGTCGTGCTCATCGCGCTTGCTTTCGCCGCCGCGGTCTACGTCGGCTTCCGCAACCCCTATCCGACGCCCGCGGGCAGGCATGCCGAGCCGTTGCGGACGACTCTGATCCCACTCGCTCCCCGGGGCGCCGTGCCCGGCGGGACCCCTGACACGCTCTTCGCCACCGGTCCGGCAGCGGGATTCCGGACCGGCGCGGCGGGCATCAACCTGCCGGCGGTCCGGCGGACGAAGAACTTCTCCGACAGCCAGGTGACGACAGCCCTGATCACGGTCAAGGACTACCTGGTGGAGTCCTCGCTCGACCCCGATGTGCTGACCGGTGGCATCGTGCGGCCGGTCGGGCGGCTGATCGACCCGGACCAGACACCCCAGTTCGACCGGAGCATGAGCGCACCCGACGGGGACGGCCAGCACATGGCGACGGGCTGGCTCGTGCGCTTCGACCCGGCCGAGGTGGAGCTCGCGGACCCGGATATACGGGTCCAGGGCACGCTCTCCTACGCGGAGGCGGGGTCGGACACCCTGGAGGTGGTGTCCGACCACACCTTCACGTACGCCCTGCGCCCGGCCGTATCCGGCCCCCACCGAGCGGACGGCGCGTCACTGTTCACCGTGCGGCGCGAGATGCACTTCTTCGTGGACCGGGAAGACCTCAGGCTGCACCGGCTGGAGGTGCGGAGCGCCTACGTCCAGGCCGGCCCGCAGGCATGCTCCGCCGACGCGGCAGGCGCACTGCGTCCGCTGTTCGCGGGCCAGCGGGCCGACACCCGGGGCCCGGCCGGTACGGACCCGTATGCCACGGGCCTGCCCACCGCGGGGCTGTGCGGCACCCTTGCGGTCAGCCCCCCGTCGGCTCCGAGCCCTCTTCCGGGTCCGGACGCCTCCAGGTCCCACCGGAGCCTTCCGTAGTGTCCGAGGACGGGGCTCCGCCCTTGCCCGCGGCCCCACTGCCGTTGCTCCCGCCGCTCGCCCCGGTGAACTTGTCCCGGAGCTTGCCCCCCAGGTCGCCCGCACCGCCCGCGATGTCACCGACGAGCTTCATCAGCGGGTCTTTGCTGGTGCGCACCGTGTCCGCGTAGTGCGATGCGGACTCCCGGAAGGAATCCGTCACCGAGGTGTCCTTGTCCTCGTCGCGCTTGGGGTAGTGGCCGTCCATGATCCGCTGGTACTCGCGGGTCTCCGACCACTTCTTCAGCTCTGCCGCCCGCACCGTGGTGAAGGGGTGCGAGCGGGGCAGCACGTTGAGGATCTTGAGCACGGAGTCGCGCAGATCGCCGCCCTTCTCGTACTCGTCGGCCTGGGCGAGGAAGGCATCCACGTTCATCTCGTGGAGGTGGTTGCCGCCCGCGATCTTCATCAGGCCGCGCATCGAGGCCTGCTGGTCCTGCCCGACCAGAAGTCCCGCCCGGTCCGCGGACAGCTCCGACTTGCGGAACCACTCGCGCAGCGCCGTCACGATCGCCATGATCGCGACGTTGCCGAGCGGGATCCAGGCCACCTTGAGAGCAAGGCCGGTCAGGAAGAGAAGTATCGTCCGGTACACCGCGTGACCGGAGAGCGCGTGGCCCACCTCGTGGCCCACGACCGCCCGCATCTCCTCCTCGTCCAGCAGCTCCACCAGGCCCGTCGTCACGACGATGATCGGCTCGTCGAGACCGATGCACATGGCATTCGGCTGCGGGTCCTGATTGACGTACATGGGCGGGACCTTCTCCAGGTCCAGGATGTAACAGGCGTCCCGCAGCATGTCGTTGAGGTGGGTGAACTGTGCGTCGCTCACCCGGACGGAGTCCGACAGGAAGAGCAGCCGCAGGCTGCGCTCCGGGAGCAGTCCGCTGAGCGCCTTGAACACGGTGTCGAAACCGCTCAGCTTGCGCAGGGCCACCAGGGCCGAGCGGTCCGCCGGGTGTTCGTACGCCCGGGAGGAGATACCCGGGAATCGCCTGCGCTGCCTGCTCGGCACGCTCTCGTGACTGTTGTCGGTCATGGATGCCCCCTGTTCGTACGAGACGTCGCTCGTCCCCCTGACAAAACCCAGCGTAGGTGCTGGCGCTACGGTGTGCGGGGGGCTGTGGATAACTTTGAGGAGCGCCCGAAATGCCGTACACCGTCGCAGTGCTCGCTGCCGCATCCGAGGACCAGGGACCCGGCAATACGCTCCGCGTGGTGCTGCTCGTCTCGCTCGTCGGAGCCGCCCTGCTCGCCTGGTTCCTGCTGCGCGGATACCGCAACGACGACAACAACGACTGAGTCGGCGTGAGCGTGCCCGCGGCGCCCGCATACGATGTCCGCGACGTCTTCCTTCCGACTCCCGATCGATAGGTCCTGCCGAAGATGAGCCTCACGAGCACCGCGCACCAGCTGGTCACCCTCGCCTCCGAAGGTGGCGAGCAGGGTGGCAACCACGAAAGCCTCAGCCCGTACCTCACCGGCGGCGGTGCGTTCGTCGCGCTCATGCTGCTTCTGTGGATCACGACCCGCTTCAACCGAGACCGCTGAGGCAGAGGCGAACAGCTGTGCCAGTAGGGTCTGCACGCATGGGAGAGCAGGAAGTGCCTACCGGCCGCAGCAAGCGCCGACTCGGCGTGATGGGCGGGACGTTTGACCCGATCCACCACGGACACCTGGTGGCGGCCAGTGAAGTGGCCGCCCATTTCCACCTCGACGAGGTGATCTTCGTCCCGACGGGGCAGCCGTGGCAGAAGAGCCACAAGAACGTGTCCCCGGCAGAGGACCGCTACCTGATGACGGTCATCGCCACGGCGTCCAACCCGCAGTTCTCGGTCAGCCGCAGCGACATCGACCGTGGCGGACCGACGTACACCATCGATACGCTTCGGGACCTGCGTGCGGTGCACGGCGACGCGGACCTCTTCTTCATCACCGGCGCCGACGCGCTGTCCCAGATCCTCACCTGGCGTGACGCGGAGGAGCTCTTCTCGCTCTCCCACTTCATCGGTGTGACCCGGCCGGGTCACGTCCTCACGGACGACGGACTGCCTGAGGGCGGGGTCTCGCTCGTGGAGGTACCCGCGCTGGCGATCTCGTCCACAGACTGCCGAGCGAGGGTCCAGCAGGGGGATCCTGTCTGGTACCTGGTGCCGGACGGTGTGGTCCGCTACATCGACAAGCGCCAGCTGTACCGCGGCGAATGAGCCACGGAGAGGGGCACCGGTGAACGACCGACAGAACCCGTACGACCCGTACTACCAACAGCAGCCGCAGATCATCGGCTACGACGAGTACGGGCAGCCGGTCTACCAGCAGCAGGGGCAGCAGCCGTACGACCCGTATGCCCAGCAGGCCCAGCAGGACGGGCAGACGCAGCAGGCCCAGACGCAGCAGGCTTACGGGGCCGGCCAGGGTTACGGCTACGACCCGTACGCGGGTACGCAGCAGTACGACCCGTATGCCGCTCCCCAGCAGCCCCAGCAGCCCCAGCAGCAGGGCTACGACTACGACGGCGGCTACGGGAACTACGGCTACGACACCGGCCAGCAGCCCGCCGTCGACGACTCCACCCAGCAGTGGAACGCCCCGCAGCCCCAGAGCGCCCCGATGGCCGCGCCACCGGAGCCCGAGCCCCGGCGTGTGCCCGAGCCGGCTCCCGAGCCCGTCGTGCCCGAGCAGCGCCGCGCCGACCGCGACTACCGCACCGAGCAGTTCTCGTTCATCGAGGAGCCCGACGAGGACTCCGAAGACGTCATCGACTGGCTGAAATTCACCGAGAGCCGCAGTGAACGGCGCGAGGAAGCACGACGCCGCGGGCGCAAGAGGATCGTCGCGCTGATAGTCGTCATGGTCCTCGTGGCCGTCGGCGGCGTCGGCTACCTCTGGTACGCGGGCAAGATCCCCGGCCTCTCGGACCAGGACAAGCAGAACACCACGGCGACGGGCCCGCAGCAGCGGGACGTCATCGTCGTCCATCTGCACAACACCAAGAAGGGCGGCACCTCCACGGCGCTGCTCGTCGACAACGTCACCACCGAGCAGGGCACCACGGTCCTGCTTCCCAACTCGCTCTCCGTGGCCACCGACGACGGGTCCACGACCACGCTCGGCAAGTCCGTCGACGACGACGGGTCCACCGGCACGCGCGAGGCGATCGACACCCTGCTCGGTACCAAGATCAGTGGCACCTGGCGGCTCGACACCCCGTACCTGGAGAACCTCGTCGAGCTCGTGGGCAACATCGAGGTCGATACCGACATCGACGTACCCGACGTCAAGAAGGGCGCGTCGCCGCTCGTGCGGAAGGGGGAGGCGCAGACGCTGAGCGGCCAGATGGCCGTCGCGTACGCCACCTACCGGGGTCCCGGTGAGCCGGAGGCGAAGCAGCTGCTGCGCTTCGGACAGGTCATGCGCAGTGTTCTGCGCAAGATGTCCGAGGACCCCAAGGCCGCCACGGTCACGGTGGAGACCCTCGCGCAGATCCTCGACCCGTCGCTGCCCGAGCAGGACCTGGGCGCCTCGCTGGCGAAACTCGCCGGGCACGCCAAGGTGGGCGACTACAAGACGGCACTGCTCCCGGTCCAGGAGGACGGCACCCTCACGGACAAGGCGACGGAGAGCGTCGTCAAGGACATCCTGGGCGGCACCGTGAAGGCCCCGGACCAGGGTGCGGCGGTACGCGTCGGAGTCAAGAACGCGACGGGCAACGCGGACGGTACGGAATTCGCCAGAGTCCAGCTGGTCAACGGTGGATACGCGTTCGTGGACGGCGGAAAGGCAGGCGCCGAGGCGTCGTCCCAGGTCGTCTACCGGGCTGCCGAGGACAAGGCTAAGGCGGTCGAGGTCGCCAAGACCCTCGGTCTGCCGACGAGCTCGGTGAAGCAGGGCAAGCCCGCGGCGAATGCCGATGTGTCCGTCGTGCTCGGCCAGAACTACAAGATCAAGTAGCACCCGGCGTAAACGTCGTAAGGGCTGTCGGCGGTCCGTGAGACCCTAGAGGTTGATCTGACCGCCGACGAAAGCCTGCATGTGACCGCCACGGACCGCTCCATCGAGCTCATCAACGCTGCCGCCCAGGCGGCAGCCGACCGGCTCGCGCACGACATCATCGCCTACGACGTCAGCGATGTGCTGTCGATCACCGACGCCTTCCTGCTGGCCTCGGCTCCCAACGACCGCCAGGTCAAGTCGATCGTCGACGAGATCGAGGAGCGGCTGCAGAAGGAGCTCGGCGCCAAGCCGGTACGCCGCGAGGGCGACCGCGACGCCCGCTGGATCCTCCTCGACTACGTCGACATCGTGATCCACGTCCAGCACAGCGAGGAGCGCGTCTTCTACGCGCTCGAGCGCCTGTGGAAGGACTGCCCCGAGATCGCCCTCCCCGAGGACGCCCTCAAGACCCGAGGCAAGGCCGAGGAGCACGCACAGCTCCACGGTGTCACGGAAGGTGAGCAGAGCTGAACGGCAGCAAGGGCGGCAGAGGCCGCAGGATCGTCCTCTGGCGGCACGGCCAGACGGCGTGGAACCTGGAGCGCCGTTTCCAGGGCTCCACGGACATCGAGCTCACCGAGGCCGGCGTCGGACAGGCCCGTAGGGCTGCCCGACTGCTCGCCTCGCTGAAGCCTGACGCCATCGTGGCCTCGGACCTGCAGCGGGCAGCTGCCACGGCTGCCGAGCTGGCCTCGGTCACCGGTCTCGAAGTCGCACACGATTCCGCACTGCGCGAGACGTATGCGGGCGCCTGGCAGGGTCTCACCCATGAGGAGATCGTCGGCCGGTACGGCGAGCAGTACGCCGCCTGGAAGCGCGGGGAACCTGTGCGCCGGGGTGGTGGCGAGCTGGAGACCGAGGTCGCCGACCGGGCGGCTCCGGTCGTGCTGGAGCACGCCGCCAAGCTGCCCGACGCCGGCACGCTCGTCGTGGTGAGCCACGGCGGCACGATCCGGACGACGATCGGCCGGCTGCTCGGTCTGGAGGCGTACCACTGGGAAGGGCTCGGCGGGCTCTCCAACTGCTGCTGGTCCGTTCTCGGCGAAGGTGCGAGGGGCTGGCGACTGCTCGAGCACAATGCCGGGACACTCCCCGAACCGGTGCTCGGCGACGACGATTAGCGGGTGTCCGGAGGGTGTCTCCGGGCCGCGCCGGAAGGCGTCTCCGGCCCGCGGGGGCCGGATTTCACTTTCCGGCTGGTCGCAGGCTAAAGTTCTTCTTGTTCGCAGCGCGGAAACGCAGGGAAACACAGCGAACAGCGGGGCTATAGCTCAGTTGGTAGAGCGCCTGCATGGCATGCAGGAGGTCAGGAGTTCAATTCTCCTTAGCTCCACAATCACAGGATCCCGTCCCCGGTAGGGGGCGGGATCTTTTGTCGTGCCGTCGTGCCGTCGTGCCGTCGTGCCCCGCGCCCCGTGCCGTCGGTCGGGTGGGGCGTGGCAGGACTGCCGTCCTGAGGGCCGGAGCGCCCTCGCCAACTCTCCCCCTCCCCTCGGGAACGCATTCAAGCCTTCTTCGCGGGCGCGATGGCCGGTTCCGTACGGCATATACAGGCAGTCCGGCGGTCGGCGGGCTGACCCCCTTGCGGGGCCATGGCAGAATCGGATCGCCGGAGGGGGCGATGGACCGATCGGGAGGGAGCGCGATGCCTGCGAGCCGCGAACAGGTCCCGGACCTGCCCCTTACCTCCAAGGCGCCCCCGGGTCCGGAGGCCCCGCAAGAGGCCCCCCACGCGTGCACGGCCTGCGGCCACAGTCGGAGCTGACCGATGGGTGCGCACAGGCGGAAGTGCGACTGGTGCGGCAGCGGTACGCCCATCGTCAGGGACATGGATCCGGTCAATTCGGAGTTCCAGTACTGGTGCGAGGAGTGCGCGCGGGCGCTGATCATAAAAGGCGACCCCATCGAGACGTACCGGGAGCTGGAGGGGGAGCCCATCTACGGACGGCTCCTGGAGGAGCACTGCACCCTCAAGCGGTTCTACTCCTTCGCCACTGCCTGACGAGGTCCGAGTGGCCGGACCCCTCGCTGGTCAGGGCCTCCCCAGGCGGGCAAATCGGGGCAGACCGGAAACGATTTGGTGAAGGGCCGGGGGGACCGTGTAATGTTCTCGATGTCGCCGGGGGAACCGGGCGATAAGCGAGGGGCTATAGCTCAGTTGGTAGAGCGCCTGCATGGCATGCAGGAGGTCAGGAGTTCAATTCTCCTTAGCTCCACAGTGAAGAAGCGGTCCATCCGAATCGGATGGACCGCTTCTCGTTGTGCGCCGCAAGCGGTGGGGGTGGGGCTCCGGATCAACTGCGTCCGCTGCCCAGGGCCTTTCGCTGGGTGCTCGGGAGCGCCGGACGTTCGGCAGGGGCCTGCTCGATGCGGAGGGCGAGCTCCGGGCAGCGCCGTACGGCGCGCTGGGCGCGGCCCCGCAGATGCATCGGAACGGCCGTGTCGGCGAGCGCCGGGTAGCCGTCGGGGCCGAGTCTGATCAATTCGGGCACGATGTCCGCACACAGCCCGTGGCCCCGGCAGAGCGTCCAGTCGACAGCCAGCTTCTCGCCGCTCGGAATCGACTCCTCCACGTCCTCGTAACCGGGAGCGGGCAGGGGCAGCACTCCGAGCGTCTCGCGTCCGCAGCCGCCGCCGAGCACATGCGCCGCGAGGTCGTCCGTGAACGCGGACAGGGTGGACGCCAGGAAGCGCGCCGAGCCGTCCGGGTGCTTGCACGCCCCCCGGCCCTTCACCGCCTGAGTCACCTCCCGCAGCGCCTCGAGGGCTGCGGGTCCACCGCCGTTGAGCACGTCGGAGAGTCCGCCGGCAGCGGCCGGCAGCCCCAGCTTGCACGGCCCGCACTGGCCTGCGGTCTCGGCCGCCAGCCAGTTCGCGATGCGCAGCGACTCGCCGATCGGGCAGGTCTCCGGGCCGATCGGCAGGATGGCCCCCGCACCGAGCGCACCCCCCGCCGCAGCCAGGGACGCCCGGGAGACGACGGCGTCGTGCGAGGCGTTCGCATCGATCCAGTTGCCGTGATAGCCACCGGTGAGCACGCCCTGGGGCAGCGGCGGCGCACCGGCCAGCTGCAGGACGTACCGCAGGGGCACTCCGGTGGGCACCTCGATGACCATGGGGCGCGCCACGGCCCCGGAAACGGTGAGCAGGACCGTGCCGGGCTCGTCGGGCAGGCCGGTGTGCCCGTAGCGGCGGGAGCCTATCCGGGCCGCGACGGCGAGCTGTGCGTACGTCTCCGCGTTCGAGAGAAGGGTCGGGGCGCCGGCTACTCCGGACTCCGCCGCGCGCTCCCGGCGGCCCGGCGGCAGTGCGGGGCCACCGTTCACCGCGCGGATGACTGATGAGGCCTCACCCGAGACCATGCGCTCCGGGGTGCGAACGACCCGGGCGCGCAGGTGCTGTCCCCGCCGGTCCGACAGCCCGCGCTCCGCCAGGGCGGCGCGGATGGAGATCTCCGTGGAGTTGCGGGTGACGGCGACGACCAGGGTGCGCGCGCCGAGTGCCTCCGCCGCGAGCAGGGCGCCGTCGAGGATGAGATGCGGTGCGCGGTTGAGCAGGACGGTGTCCTTGCGGCAGGCGGGCTCGCCCTCACTGCCGTTGATCACGACGACAGGCCGCACTCCACGCCGGATGGAGGCCTTCGCCACGGCGCGGAGCTTCTTGCCGAACGGGAAACCTGCGCCGCCCCGGCCGCGCAGGGAGATGGACTCGGCCAGTTCGGCAAGGCGCTCGCCGTTCATCGGTTCGAGCGGGCCGTGCACCTTCAGGTGCATGGCGAGGTCTATCCGCTCGACCAGGTCGAAGCCGGTTGTCAGCTGGGGAAGGCCGACAACACGAACCTCGGGTACATCGGGGAGGGGGACATTCACGGTCGGTCTCCTGCTGGTGCGTGCCAGGGCTCTCCTGCGGAAGGCGGGTAGAGCCCTGGCAGCTGTTCGGTGTCGGCGTTGCCCCGGGCGCCACTGCCGTCGTATCCGGACGGGTCGACCGTGGGGACGTAGCCGGTCGACGTGGCATCGGGGTAGGCGTAAGCGGTCTCGGTGTACAAGGGCGTGGCGTAGGCCGTCTCGGTGGGCGAGGGCGTGGCGTACGACGTCTCGGGGGGCGAGGGCGTGGCGTACGCCGTGGACTCCTGGGTGCGCGCGTAAGCGTGCTCGGGGTCGTAAGAGGGGTCAGGACCGTAGGGAGGCCTGAGCGCCTGCGCCGGGGGCGCGGGGGACGGTGCGGGCCAGAGTCCGTCCGCCGCACCTTCCTGCGGGGGCTCGGGCGGCCGGGAGACGGCGCGGTAGGCGGCGGAGATGCCCGGCCCGGGTCCCGGTCCCCCTGTCGCCGTGGTGGCGTCGAGGCCCGGACCGAGCCGCTCGGAGCTGCGCGGCGGGGCCTCGTACAGGAGGGTCTCGTCCGGTGTCGCCCCGTACTGCGGTGCCTCGTACAGCGGCGGTGCGGGGGCGGCGAGCGTACGGGGACGGACCGGGGTGCCGCGCACCTCGCGGTCGTCACCCCACCCGGGCGCCTCGGGCGGCAGCCCTTGTCGCCGCTGTCCCTCGCGCGACTGCCGAGGCAGGTTCTCCGCGCCGGGGAGCGGGGAATTGCGTACCACCGGGGCGGGTTCCTGGGGAGGGCCGTCGGCACTGATCAGGGTGGTGACCAGATTGGTGATCAGACGTTTGGTCGGGGCGGGCAGCAGCCGCAGGCACAGTGCGGCGGCCACAGCGATCAGGCAGAGGCTGTACATGACGACGACCCAGGTCGCGGCCTGGCGACCGGCGTACAGGCCGTGCAGCAGTGCGGAGCACCAGGCCGGATAGGCGAGCGCGTGCAGCGCACGCCAGCGGCCGGCGATCTTCCCTGGGGTGGCGAAGGCGCTGCGCATGGCACCGGTTGCCGCGGCGACGATCATGAGCAGGCCGGCCAGCGAGCCGAAGCCGATGAGTCCGGCCGTGCCGCTCACGCCGAGGCCGAAGGGTATGAGGGCACCGATCAGTTCCACGTGCCCGAGCGAGACCTTCACGGTGCCGTGGAGCAGGAGGAAGCCGAGCGAGGTGACAGCGGCGGCCCGGTGGATGCCCTGGCCGATCAGCCGCTGACGGGTCGAGAGGAAAATCCGGTCGGTGGCCAGCAGGCCCCAAGCGACCGCAGCAGTGAGCGACACGAGCGTCAGGACGCCGGTCGTGAAGTCGAGTCCGGCGCGGAAGCCGTCGCTCCCTGCGACGGCGAGCAGAGGGAGGAGCACCAGCGCGCCGACGGTCAGTCCACCCTGCACCGGGCGGCTCAGTCCTGGGCTGCTGCTCATTGAGGGTGATGAGCGGATCCTGCGATGAGGCTTCATGGGGGGCGACTCCGAATGGTTCGGCAAAGCGGTCCCGTTGCCGCATGGTAAGTCGCCGCATACCGGCCAGTACGAGGTTTGAGTTGTTGCCCCGATAGAGGGCAGTACGCGGAGTAACCCCCGGAGTGTGTGGGTACTGCGTAGAGATCGTGGTGAAGTCGTGGGGCATCGGCCTGTGTGCGCGACGCCCCTGGCGGGTCCCGTGGACGGGTATGTGCCCGGCGGCGTTCCGGGGCTGTGCGGTACCCTGACGCCATGCGTGCCGTACGCCTTCTGCTTAGCGAGCCGCGCTGATCACTCCCGACCGGTGAGAATGCCTGGTCGGACTCGGCGCGGCGTCCCCTCCTGTGCGAGGGGATTTTTCGTTTCCGTAGACGTGTGTCCGTAGACGTGGGCGCCGGCAGATGACGATCGATGGAGCTTTGAGGATCATGAGCGAGACGAATTCCGCAGTCGAGGTGGCTGCGCCGCACCGCTACACGGCAGCGATGGCCGCCGACATCGAGGCACGCTGGCAGGACTTCTGGGACGCCGAGGGGACGTACGAGGCACCGAACCCCACCGGTGACCTGGCGGACAATCCGGAACTGGCCGCCAAGCCGAAGAAGTTCATCATGGACATGTTCCCTTACCCCTCGGGTGCGGGTCTGCACGTCGGCCACCCGCTGGGCTACATCGCCACCGATGTCTACGCCCGCCACCAGCGGATGACCGGGCACAACGTCCTGCACACCCTGGGCTTCGACGCCTTCGGCCTGCCCGCGGAGCAGTACGCCGTGCAGACCGGTACGCACCCCCGGGCCTCCACCGAGGCCAACATGGAGAACATGAAGGTCCAGCTGCGCCGGCTGGGCCTGGGTCACGACAAGCGCCGCTCCTTCGCGACGATCGACGCGGACTATTACAAGTGGACCCAGTGGATCTTCCTGCAGATCTTCAATTCCTGGTACGACACCGAGGCCGACCGGGCCCGCCCGATCGCCGAACTGATCGCCCAGTTCGAGAGCGGTGAGCGCCCGGCACCGGACGGCGGCGAGTGGAGCGCGCTGAGCACGGCCGAGCGCGCCGACGTCCTGGGGCAGTACCGCCTGGCGTACGCCTCCGACGCACCCGTCAACTGGGCGCCGGGGCTGGGCACCGTACTGGCCAACGAAGAAGTGACGGCCGACGGCCGTTCCGAGCGGGGCAACTTCCCCGTCTTCAAGGCCAAGCTGCGCCAGTGGAACATGCGCATCACGGCCTACGCGGACCGGCTGCTGGACGATCTGGACGGGCTGGACTGGCCCGAGGCCATCAAGCTGCAGCAGCGCAACTGGATCGGTCGCTCCGAAGGCGCGCGCGTCGACTTCCCGGTCGACGGAGCCGGTGACATCACCGTATTCACCACCCGTCAGGACACCCTGTTCGGTGCCACCTACATGGTGCTGGCACCCGAGCACGAGCTGGTCGAGCGGATCATCCCCGCGGCCTGGCCCGAGGGCACCCACCCGGTGTGGACCGGTGGTCACGCCAGCCCCGCCGAGGCCGTGACGGCGTACCGCAAGCTGGCCGCCGCCAAGTCCGACGTGGAGCGCCAGGCCGAGGCCAAGGACAAGACCGGCGTCTTCACCGGCGCGTACGCGACCAACCCCGTCAGCGGCGCGAAGGTCCCTGTCTTCATCGCCGACTACGTCCTGATGGGCTACGGCACCGGCGCGATCATGGCCGTACCCGCGCACGATTCACGGGACTTCGCCTTCGCGCGCGCTTTCGAGCTGCCGATGCGTTGCGTCGTCGAACCGTCGGACGACCGCGGCACCGACCCGTCGACCTGGGAGAACGCCTTCGCCTCGTACGAGGCGAAGCTGGTCAACTCGGCGAACGACGAGATCTCGCTGGACGGTCTGGGCGTCGTCGACGCGAAGGCGAAGATCACCGAGTGGCTGCAGGAGCACGGCGTCGGAGAGGGCACCGTCAACTTCCGGCTGCGTGACTGGCTGTTCAGCCGGCAGCGCTACTGGGGCGAGCCCTTCCCGATCGTGTACGACGAGGAGGGCATCGCTCACCCGCTGCCCGAGTCGATGCTGCCGCTCGAGCTGCCCGAGGTCGAGGACTACTCGCCGCGCACCTTCGACCCGGAGGACGCCGACACCCAGCCCGAGACCCCGCTGTCCCGGAACGCCGACTGGGTCAACGTCACGCTGGACCTGGGCGACGGCCCGAAGAAGTACCGCCGCGAGACCAACACCATGCCGAACTGGGCGGGTTCCTGCTGGTACGAGCTGCGTTACCTGGACCCGCACAACGACCGGCAGCTGGTCGACCCGGCGATCGAGCAGTACTGGATGGGACCGCGGGAGGGCCAGCCGACCGGTGGTGTCGACCTGTACGTCGGCGGCGCCGAGCACGCCGTGCTGCACCTGCTGTACGCGCGTTTCTGGTCCAAGGTGCTGCACGACCTGGGTCACGTCTCCTCCGCCGAGCCGTTCCACAAGCTGTACAACCAGGGCATGATCCAGGCCTTCGTGTACCGGGACAGCCGAGGAATCGCCGTCCCGGCCACCGAGGTCGAGGAGCGCGACGGGGCGTACTACCACCAGGGCGAGAAGGTCAGCCGTGTCCTGGGCAAGATGGGCAAGTCCCTGAAGAACGCCGTGACACCCGACGAGATCTGCGGCGAGTACGGGGCGGACACGCTGCGCCTGTACGAGATGGCCATGGGGCCGCTGGATGTCTCGCGGCCGTGGGACACACGGGCCGTGGTGGGCCAGTACCGGCTGCTGCAGCGGCTCTGGCGCAATGTCGTCGACGAGGAGACCGGTGAGGTCACCGTGGTCGACACGGAGCCCGACGAGGACACGCTGAGGGCGCTGCACAAGGCCATCGACGGTGTCGGCCAGGACATGGCCGGGATGCGCTTCAACACCGCCATCGCCAAGGTCACCGAGCTGAACAACCACCTGACGAAGTCGGGCGGCCCGCTGTCGCGGTCGGTCGCCGAGCGGCTGGTGCTGCTGGTCGCACCCCTGGCTCCGCACGTGGCGGAGGAGCTGTGGCGCCGGCTGGGCCACAGCGAGTCCGTCGTGCACCAGGACTTCCCGGTCGCCGATCCGGCATATGTCGTGGACGAGACCGTCACCTGCGTGGTGCAGATCAAGGGCAAGGTCAGGGCACGCCTGGAGATCTCCCCGTCGATCACGGACGAGGAGCTGGAGGCTCTGGCGCTGGCCGACGAGAGCGTCGTGGCCGCGCTGGGCGGAGCCGGGATCCGCAAGGTGATCGTGAGGGCTCCGAAGCTGGTCAACATCGTCCCCGCGTGACGACCGGGGCCCGGTGACCCGGTCCGGTGACCCGGTCCGGTACGGCTCAGGGACCGCTCCAGGCGGTCGCGGAGCCCTGCCGGACCGGTCTTGGGGCTTTCCCCTACGGGCAGGTTGGGGGTTCCGATGGAACCCCTGGCCTGCCCGTTCCGTTTACCGTAGAAGGGGCGGCCGCACACCGGCAGCCGAATCGAAAACCGAGGGGCGTTCATGGAAGCCGTGATCCTGATCCTGACGCTGCTCTTCGTCGCGTTCATGGCGCTCGGGGTGTACGCCGGAGTGAAGGCCGTCCGCGCCGCCAAGCGTGGCGTGGACCGCACGATCACGCAGGCGCGCCGCTCCGTCGAGGACACCGCGCTGCGGGCCAAGAGCTACGGCCAGCCGGGCGTCCAGGGGGAGCTCGCGCAGCTGCGGCTCGCTCTGCGGACGTCGATGCGGGCCACCCAGGACGCACTCGGTGCGGGGGTGGCGGAGGATTCCTCGCTCTCGGAGTCGATGGGACTCTTCCAGCGGCTCAGCGCGCACGGACGAGAGCTCGACAACGAACTGAAGAGGCTGGAGCGCGAGCCCGACCGGGCGACGGTCGCCACGCTGCTCCCGAGCCTGAAGGAGCGCACGGAGCGCATCACGCACTCGGCGGAGTCGCTGCGCTGGGCGGCGCGTGACAGGGCACGGCAGTTCGCCGACGACGACCTGGCTGCGCTGAACGCCCAGATCGACGTGGAGGCGGGTGCCCTGCGGCACTGGACGACGGAGGAGCCGTCGACGCAGGACGGTGCGACGGCGCAGAGCTGGAGCGGCCCGGCAGACGAAGAGGCACCGCAGGCGCTCACGCCGCCTGACCCGCGACTGCAGACGGGGTACCCGTGGCAGAAGTCCGCCAGGCCGGAGACCACGAACTGACCCGGAACGACAGTGACCGGGACCGGCAGGAATCGTTCCGGAACGACTGGGAATGATCGGCAGGGCGGGCCCGAGCTGCCGTGCCCCCGCCCCGGAAGGTAATCTCCGGCTCATGTCCCGCCATGTCGCGATCGTCACCGATTCAACGGCCTACCTGCCGCGCCAGACGATGGAACGGCACGGCATCACCGCAGTGCCCCTGACCGTTGTCCTGGGTGACCAGGCTCTGGAGGAGGGCACGGAGATCTCAGCCAGGTCGCTGGCTCTGGCCCTGCAGAAGCGCCGCTCCGTGACCACGTCCCGGCCCAGCCCCGAAGTCTTCGCGGCCACCTACCGTGCCGCGGCCGAGGCCGGAGCCACCGGCGTCGTCTCCCTCCACCTGTCGGCCGAGTTCTCGGGCACGTACGACGCCGCACTGCTTGCCGCGAAGGATGCGCCGGTGCCGGTGCGGGTGGTGGACACCGGCATGGTCGCGATGGCGCTCGGATTCTGTGCGCTGGCCGCGGTGGAGGCGGTCGAGGCGGGCGGTGACCTGGACGCGGCGGTCGCGGCGGCGGAGAAGCGGGCGGCCGGTACATCGGCGTACTTCTACGTCGACACACTGGACTACCTGCGCCGGGGAGGCCGCATAGGCGCCGCCCAGGCGCTGCTCGGCTCCGCGCTCGCGGTGAAACCGCTGCTCACTCTGGACGGCGGACGTATCGAGCTGCTGGAGAAGGTGCGGACGGCGTCCAAAGCGATCGCACGGCTCGAGGAGCTGGTCGCCGAGCGGGCCGGTTCGGGCGCGGTGGACATCGCCGTGCACCACCTGGCCGCGCCTGAGCGGGCGGACCGGCTGGCGGAGCGGCTGCGCGAGCGGGTTCCGGGGCTGGTCGAGCTGCATGTCAGCGAGGTGGGCGCGGTGATCGGGGCACATACCGGACCCGGGCTGTTGGCGGCAGTGGTTTCGCCTCGTTGATGCCGGCGCCGGCCGCACCCGTTGACCAACCGTTGATCCTTTTCTGTGATCCCGTCCATTGATCCCAGCCATTGATTCCAGCCCTGAGTCCTTCAGCTGATTCCGGTGATCATGCCCTGCGTCCGGCCGTCGGTCTCACTCCGGCGGGTGAGCGAAATATTCACAACTGGCAAGTTATCCACCGGAATTGAGGCTTCCGAACGGAATTCGCCGGAAGTGTCTAGCGTCGTGACACATGGCCCTCCGATCACCGCACACAGCCAGCCGCGCAACTATCCGACCGACCAGCCGCGCCGCACATCGCGCCACGCGTGGGCCAGGGCACAGGTACGGGCATGTGCCCGGATCGCCCCCTGACCCTGGCCCGATTCCGGGCTCTGCAGAACATGCCCGGCACGGTCCTGGCACCGGTGCTCCCCGCGCGGGCAGTGGTCCCGGCGTCCGGCCCGGGGGAGCGGCGGGTACCGGGCCAGGCGCCCGCCGTGGTCATCGGCGCAGGGCTGGGCGCGAACGCGATGCCGAGGTCGCGACGGCTTCACGTCGCCGCGCGGACGCGCTGATGGGGGCGTACGGAGGGGTTGGCGGCCGGCACGCGAGGCGAACGGTCGCCCCTGCTACGGTCCCTGCCCCCGCTGGGGTGATGATCCCTGCGGCGACCCCTGCGACGGCCGGAACCAGTGCTCCGGTGGTAGGCCCTCCACCCGTCACAGCCCGTACGCCGGTCGTTCCCCGCACTCCCGCCGCACCCCCTGCGCCCGCCCCGGCCCCTGCTCCTGCTCCTGCCTCCGCCCCTGCCGTGGCCCTTCCACGGGACTCGGTCCACTTCGGGGGGCCTTCTCCGGCGGTTTCCGCAACGGTTCAGGCGCCCGCTCGCGTTCCCGGCCCCGCCTCCGCCCGTGTGCGTGGCGCCAGGCCGATTCCCTCCTGGGCATCGGCCTCCACGCCGACTGCGAGCCCTGTCGCCGCCCGGGCGACCGCAGAGCCGGAACAGGTTCGTGGCGTACCGCCCGTGAGCGGAGGTACGACAGCGGTGTCGCGGTGGTGGCGTGCTCTCGGGCCCGCCCTGCGGGAGCGGTTACCGCTGTGGGTGCAGCTCCGGTGCGGTCTGGAACCAAAAGCGCTCACAGCGCTCGCCGTTGTCCTCGCAGGGGCCGCGGCCCTGGCCGCCACGCACTTCTGGTCGGCGCGCCCCCAGCCCGTACACGCCCCCGAGCAGGTGAAGGAGGCCGCAGCGGCGCACCCGGTCGCGCCGGGATCCTTCGACTCGCAAGGCGGCCCCGGCCTGATGCCCGGGCCGTCTGCCGGGTCGCCGCCCACCGCAGCGATGGGCGGACAGATCGTCGTCGATGTGAGCGGCAAGGTGCGGCGCCCGGGAATCCAGCATCTGCCCGCTGGTTCGCGCGTTGCCGACGCACTGCGCGCGGCGGGAGGAGTTCGCGAGGGCACGGACGTCACCGCGCTCAACCGGGCGCGGGTTCTGACGGACGGCGAGCAGGTCGTGGTGGGCGTGCCCGCTGCGCAGCCCGCCGCAGGCGGATCGGCAGGCGGATCGGCCGGCGGCGGAGACGGGCGGGGAGGGCAGGCGCGACCCCTGGCGCCGGTCAGCCTGACAACCGCCACTGTCGAGCAGTTGGAGACACTCCCCGGAGTCGGACCGGTACTTGCCCAGCACATCGTCGACTACCGCACCGAGCACGGGGGTTACCGGTCCGTCGACGAGCTTCGCGAGGTGAACGGGATCGGTGACCGCCGGTTCGAGGATCTACGGCCGCTGGTCAGGCCATGAGCAGCGTCGACGTCCATAGGACCACGGGTGGTCGACTGGGTGCCGCCGATCCGCGTCAGGAAGGTCCGGTCGATCTCCGGCTCGTCCCGCCCGCCCTGGCGGCTTGGGCCGCGGCCGCGCTCGCCCTCGTGGTGCCGGGGCAATGGGCTGCAGTGGGGGCTGTCGTCTGCACCTGCATCGCCCTGGGGCTCCTGGCGGTGCCTCGGCTGCCGGCCAGGGCGGGACGGGCCGGGACCGGTGGGTGCGCCGGTGGTGACCCGCCCACCGGGGGAGCCGGCGGGGTGTGGCGGCCCGGGGCCAGGGCGACAGCCGCTGCCGCGGCACTGCTCTGTGCTGCCGCTGGGGCCGCGGCGGCGGGGCTCCACGCGTCGGATGTGCGAAGCGGCCCAGTTCCCGGCCTGGCGCGGGACCACACCCGGGTCGAGGCGGAGGTGACGGTCACGTCGGATCCGCGGCAGACCCGGCCGCAGGTCCGGGGTGACCACAGCACCCCCGTATCCCTGCTCCTCGACGCCGAGATCGATCGGCTGACGGCTCCCGGGGGTGCTGCCACCAGGCTTCGCACCCCGGTCCTCGTCATGGTCGCGCCCGGTGACGCGGCAGCGCAGTGGCGTCGGCTGCTGCCGTCGACCAGGCTCCGTCTGAGCGGACGTCTCGCACCACCGCGCCACGAAGGGGAGCGACTTGCCGCGGTGCTCGGCACCGACGCCGACGAGGCCCCGCGGATCATCGGCCGGCCGACATTCCTCCAACGCACGGCGGGAGAGCTGCGCGCCGGACTGCGGAAGGCGACGGACGGGCTCGAACCCGATGCGCGGGCGCTCCTGCCCGGGTTGGTGGTCGGTGATACCTCCCGGGTCCCACCCGAGCTGCACGACGCTTTCAAGGCGACCGACCTCACCCACCTGCTCGCTGTCTCGGGCGCCAACCTGTCGATCCTGCTCTTCCTGCTGATCGGCCCACCGGGCACCGCCCTTCGTAGCGAACGCGGAGGTCTGGCACCCCGGTTGGGAATTTCCCTGCGGATGACCGCACTGACCGGTGGTGGGGTCGCACTCGCCTTCATCCTCGTCTGCCGCCCCGAGCCGAGTGTTCTGCGCGCGGCGGCCTGCGGTCTGATCACGCTGCTCGCCATCGGCACGGGACGTCGCAGATCGCTCCTTCCCGCGCTGGCCGCCGCTGTCCTGCTGCTGGTGCTGTACAACCCGTGGCTGGCCCGCAGTTATGGATTCCTGCTGTCCGTGCTGGCCACCGGGGCCCTGCTGACGCTCGCGCCGCGTTGGAGCAGTGCCCTGCAACGGCATCGTGTTCCGCCGCGGCTCGCCGAGGCGCTGGCCGCCGCAGGCGCCGCTCAGGCGGTGTGCGCCCCGGTGGTCGTGGTCCTCGCCTCACGGGTCAGCCTGGTGGCGATCCCCTGCAATCTGCTGGCCGAGTTCGCGGTGGCGCCCGCGACCGTCCTGGGGTTCGCCGCGCTCGCTCTCGCCCCGATGGCCATGCCCGTGGCCGAACTGCTCGCCAGGGCCGCCGGGTGGCCGGTCGGATGGATCGCCTCGGTGGCCCGCTACGGAGCGGGCCTCTCGGGAGCGGAGGCGGACTGGCCGGGAGGCTGGCCGGGGGCGGCACTCCTCGCCGGTCTCACCGTCGCCGTCGCGCTGTCCGCCCGCCGTCTCGCCCGCCATCCCTGGGTCTGTTCGGCCGCAGGCCTTCTCCTGGTCCTCGCCGTACTGAGGCCGGTGCCGCTCACCCGGATCATGACCGGATGGCCGCCTCCGGGCTGGGCGTTCGCGATGTGCGACGTGGGGCAGGGTGACGCCATGGTGCTCGCTGCGGGCGAGGGCACGGGGGTCGTCGTCGACACCGGTCCCGATCCCCGCCTCGTCGACCGATGCCTGCGCGACCTCGGCATCACGCGCGTACCGCTCCTCGTACTCACCCACTTCCACGCCGACCATGTGCGGGGCCTGCCGGGTGCGCTGCGTGGAAGGCAGGTCGGAGCGATCCAGACGACGAGCCTCGGCGAACCGGCGGAACAGGCCTCGTTCGTGAGGAGGACGGCGGCTGCGGCGCGCATTCCCGTGGTGCCGGCGCTTCCCGGGGAGCGCCGACGGATCGGTCCGCTCGACTGGCGGGTCCTCTGGCCGCCGGCAGAGTCGCGAGGCAGAGCGCCCGCCTTCGTCACCGAGGAGCCGAACGACTCCAGCGTCACCCTGTTCGTGCGATCCGGCGGGCTGACCCTCCTGCTCCTCGGTGACCTCGAACCCCCGGCCCAGCAAGGGGTGTTGCGCAGCTACCCAGTACTGCCCAGGGTGGACGTACTCAAGGTGGCGCACCACGGCTCCGCCTACCAGGACCCCGCCCTTCTGCGCAGCGTTCGTCCCCGGCTCGCCCTCATCTCGTGCGGAGCGGACAATCCGTACGGACATCCGGCGGCCCGTACGGTCGAGGCTCTCGGAGCGGCGGGAGCGAAGGTTCTGCGTACCGATACCGACGGTGCGATCGCGGTGACGGGCGCCGGGGCGGAACTGCGTGCGGCAGGTAGCTCATGAGCGCGCTGGGCAGGTCGCCAGTGAGTGCGCGCGGCGGGTCGCTCGTGAGCGCGCGGCCTTGGCGGTGCGGCGGCCACTCGTCAGACCAGCCAGCTCCCCTCGATCATCAGCTCGCGCCCGGTCAGCTCGTTCTGCTCCCGCCACGCCTTGACGGTGTCCGGGGTGATGCGCAGGTACACCCATGCAGGTCGGCCTCGCGGGTCCCAGTGGAGCTTCGAGGTGAACGCGTCACCGGACTCGGCAGGGAGCTCCGCCCCCTCCACGATCTCGGCCGTCCCCTCTATGAGCACCACATCACGGGTGTGCCCCAGGGTGACCCTGGCCTGTCCGGACGGCGTCACGTTGACCGCTGTCGGATTGGTCCGCCGGGTGGCCAGCAGCAGCGTCCCTCGGTCCCACACGAAGGACAGCGGCACCAGGCAGGGCACGCCGTCCGCCGAGGCTGTGGCAACCCAGGCGTCGTCGTCCTTCTCCAGGTGATCGAGCACGTCCTGCTTGCGCTGCTCCGGACCGCGCGCCGGCTCTCGCTTCGTCATGGTCCACACGCTAGCCACCAGCCGTGTCCACCACCTCCGTCGACGGTCCTAGGACCCGTGGCTGATGGCGCAGTACCGCGAACCGGGACAGAATTCCGATATGAACGAGGAATCGCTGGAGCTCCGGGAGACCGCCGACATCTCCCCCCGCACATGGGCCGATGCCTACCTGGAGCGCATCGGCGCCGCACGCCCCGCCCGCTCCGACGCGGCGGCCCTGCGCGAGCTGCAGCTCCGCCACCTGATGACGGTGCCCTTCGAGAACCTGGCGATCCACCACGGCGAGGACATCGTCCTGGAGGACAAGAGGCTCATCGAGAAGGTCGTGACCGACCGGAGAGGCGGTTTCTGCTACGAGTTGAACGGCGCCTTCGCCGCGTTGCTGAGTGCGCTCGGCTTCCGCGTCACGCTGCTCCAGGCGCGGATCTTCGGCGACGGCGGGCGGCTCGGCATTCCGTTCGACCACATGGCGTTGCGCGTGGAGACCGACGACGACACGGGCCCCTGGCTGGCCGACGTGGGGTTCGGCGACCACGCCGTACAGCCGCTGGCGCTGGACGACCGTACCGAGCAGGAGGACCCCATCGGTGTGTTCCGCTTCAGGCCCGCTCCGCAGGGGGACCTCGACCTGCTGCGCGGCGGATCGCGGCAGTTCCGTCTCGATCTCCGCCCACGGGCGCTGGCGGACTTCCGGGCAGGGTGCTGGTACCACCGGACCTCGCCGGACTCCTACTTCAGACGTTCCCTCGTCTGCTCCCGGCGCACCGGCACCGGGCGCGTGACACTCAGCGGCCGCACCCTGATCACGACCGTTGGGGGTGAGCGACGGGAGACGGAGCTGGACACCGACGCGGAGGTACTGGCCGCTTACGAAGACCACTTCGGGCTGCGTCTCACCTACCTGCCCGAGGTGCGTCGGATCCCGAATGCCTGACATGTGCGGCACACACAAGCGGAGCGATCAATTCGGACCTTCGGTAACACCTCGCCACAACCCCTTCCGAGCCCCTGCGTTTGCCTCGAACGTCGCATCAGTGATCGAATGTCCCTTCGTCGGCGGGCCGCTGCTCCGACAACGACGTCCAGCTGTCAGGGGTCCGAGGTGAGAACCGCCCTGGGGAGTACGCGCGCATGTTCGGCCGTTGGCTAGGCAACAAGGCGAAGTCCGGCAGCACAATCAGCAGCCCCTTCGCCGGACTCGCAGTCCCACGCACCGCCGGTCTGCTCAGCTGCCGGGTGCTCGACCCCGTCAACGAACCGGTGCGCAACGCCGAGTTCGTCCTTTCCGACAGCGCGGGCCGCAAGGCCGTCGGCGGGGAGACGGACCCGTTCGGGAGCGTCGTCGCCACCGTTCCGGCGGGTGACTACCGACTCGCTGTCACGGCCGAGGGTTTCACCCCGTTCCACGGCCCGGTCACCGTCGTCGAGAGCGGTCACGCGAGCGTCGGCGACGTGACCCTCCAGGTGTCCACGCCTCCGCAGCTTCCCGACCCGGGCGACTGGGACATCGAACCGACGCACTCCCAGATCGGTTTTACGGCACGTCATATCGGCATGGCCCGGATCCACGGAAGGTTCAACACCTTCGCCGGCGCCGTCCGGATAGCCGACCGCATGGAGGACTCCGCCATGCACGTGGTCATCGACGCCGCGTCGATCGACACGAACGTCCAGATGCGCGACGACCACCTGCGCTCCAGCGACTTCCTCGACGTCGGGCGCTACCCGACCCTCGAGTTCTACAGCGAGCGCTTCATCCACCGCGGTGGAAGCCGCTGGGGCGTCAGCGGCGCGCTCACCCTGCACGGTGTGAGCCGCACCGTCACCTTGGACACCCAGTACCTCGGTCTGGGCAACGGCCTCGAGGGTGAGACCCGTGCCGCATGCCGGGCCACCACCGAACTGCACCGCGAGGACTTCACGCTCACCTGGCAGACGATGCTGGCCCGCGGCATCGCGGCGGTCGGCTCGAGCATCGAGATCGACATGGACATCCAGATCGTCCCCAAGAGCTGATCCGCCCCGAGAACTGCCCACGCGCCCGGCCGGCCCCGAGGACCGGGATCCTGCCCTCGTGCCAGGCCCGCCCCCGTGCCGGCCCGTTCCCCGGTCCCGGCCCGTTCCCTGGCCCCGACCGGGATGCAGGCCGCCGCTACGGTGCCTCCAGCCACCCCTCGTACTCCGCGGCGAACGCGTCCAGCGCCGCGGAGTCCAGCCGCCCGGCCGGATCCTCCACGACCACCAGCCACTGGGCGTCCTCGGCATCGTCCTCGCCGGCGAGGGCGTCGCGTACGAGCTGAGGCTCCTCGGTGACGCCGAACCGGTCGGCGAGTTCCTCGGCCGCGTCCTCCGCCGTGTCGCGGTCGGGCAGCACCAGCACATGTCTCACATCGCTCACCCGGTCATTCTCCGGTACGCCCGGGCGGGCAGCCCCGCCGCCCTGTCACAGGGGCGTGGGATGCTGGACCGCGATGGCCACCAGAAGTAGTTCCACCGACAATCCGCTCGCCCCCGTGACGCTCGCCGTGGGCCAGGAGGACCTGCTCCTGGACCGTGCCGTGCAGCACGTGGTGGCAGCGGCACGCGCCTCCGACGCCGACACGGACGTCCGCGACCTCTCCTCCGACCAGCTGCAGCCCGGCACGCTCGCGGAGCTGACCAGTCCGTCGCTCTTCGCCGAGCGCAAGGTCGTGATCGTGCGCAACGCACACGACCTCTCCGCCGACACGGTCAAGGACGTCAAGGCCTACCTGGCCGCGCCCGCCGAGGAGATCACCCTCGTGCTCCTCCACGCGGGTGGCGCCAAGGGCAAGGGGCTGCTGGACGCGGTACGGAAGGCGGGGGCCCGCGAGGTCGCCTGTCCCAGGACGACCAAGCCTGCCGAGCGGCTCTCCTTCGTACGGTCGGAATTCCGGGCCCTGGGGCGCTCCGCGACCCCCGAGGCGTGCCAGGCCCTGGTGGACTCCATCGGCAGCGATCTGCGGGAGCTGGCCGCCGCCGCATCGCAGCTGACCGCGGATGTCGAGGGCACCATCGACGAGGCGATCGTCGCCCGCTACTACACGGGCCGGGCAGAGGCGTCCTCCTTCACGGTCGCCGACCGCGCGGTCGAGGGCAGGGCGGCGGAGGCGCTCGAGGCGCTGCGCTGGTCACTCTCCACCGGGGTCGCCCCCGTCCTGATCACCAGCGCGCTCGCGCAGGGCGTGCGGGCGATCGGCAAGCTGTCGTCGGCCCGGGGCGGACGCCCCGCGGACCTTGCCCGCGAGCTCGGTATGCCGCCGTGGAAGATCGACCGGGTGCGCCAGCAGATGCGCGGATGGACCCCGGACGGTGTGGCAGCGGCCCTGATCGCGGTCGCGGCGGCCGACGCGGGGGTCAAGGGCGGCGGGGACGACCCTGCGTACGCCCTGGAGAAGGCCGTGGTGGCTGTCGCGCAAGCGGCCCGCTCCGGGCGTTAGGGGCGCCACGCCGACCGACGCGTTCCCGAACGCACGGCATGAAGCGCACACACCGAAAGCCCCGGTCGCCGTCCTGGGGAGGACGGTGGCCGGGGCCTTCGGTTCACGCTTTGGTGTGCCGCACCCGCGTGGCGAACGCAGGTTCGGTGTGCGGCACGGAGTGCCGGTCAGGAGCGGGAGAGAGGGCCCGCGGAGTCCGTTCCGGCGATCACATCAGTGCTCAGCCCTGGAGGGCGGCAACCTTGAGCGCCAGCGCCGACTTCTTGTTGGCGGCGGCGTTCTTGTGGATGACACCCTTCGAGACGGCCTTGTCGAGCTGGCGGGACGCGTCACGGACGGCCACAGTGGCCTTCTCGACGTCACCGGCAGCGGCAGCCTCACGGGCCTTGCGGATCGAGGTCTTGAGCGACGACTTGACGGCCTTGTTGCGCAGGCGCGCCTTCTCGTTCGTCTTGTTCCGCTTGATCTGGGACTTGATGTTCGCCACGAAAGAGCCTTTTCAGGTTCGTTGGATCTTCTATGTGCGCCACGCCGCTTCTGAGGGCCACGAGGCACAGCTGCCCACGATACCAGTCGCCCACGGACCGGCCCAAACCGGTCCCAGCCCCGCGGGCGTGGGACGATGGAAGCTGCGTACAGATCCGTCCGACCCGACATCGACCCGAGACACGGCGTTCGGCGTCTCAAGAATCAGGACCCTGCGTGCCCGCGACTCCTACCAACGTGCCCGAGCCGAGCCGTACCGACCCGGCACTGATCCGCAACTTCTGCATCATCGCGCACATCGACCACGGCAAGTCGACGCTTGCCGACCGGATGCTCCAGCTGACGGGCGTGGTCGACGTGCGGCAGATGCGCGCTCAGTACCTCGATCGGATGGATATCGAGCGCGAGCGCGGCATCACGATCAAGTCCCAGGCGGTACGTCTGCCGTGGGCACCGACCACGGGCGGGGACACGGGCACCACCCATGTCCTCAACATGATCGACACCCCGGGGCACGTGGACTTCACCTACGAGGTCTCCCGCTCGCTCGCGGCATGCGAGGGCACGGTTCTCCTGGTGGACGCGGCGCAGGGCATCGAGGCCCAGACGCTCGCCAACCTCTACCTCGCGATGGAGAACGACCTCACCATCGTCCCGGTGCTCAACAAGATCGACCTGCCGGCCGCGCAGCCGGAGAAGTTCTCCGAGGAGCTGGCCAACCTCATCGGCTGCCAGCCCGAGGACGTACTGAAGGTGTCCGCCAAAACCGGTGTCGGTGTGGACGCCCTGCTCAACCGGGTGGTCAGGGACGTCCCCGCCCCCGTCGGCCAGGCGGACGAGGCAGCCCGCGCGATGATCTTCGACTCGGTCTACGACCCCTACCGGGGTGTCGTCACCTACGTCCGTGTCATCGACGGTCAGCTCAACAAGCGCGAGCGCATCCGGATGATGTCCACGGGCGCCACCCACGAGCTGCTGGAGATCGGTGTCTCGTCCCCGGAGATGACCCCGGCCGACGGCATCGGTGTGGGCGAAGTGGGCTACATCATCACCGGGGTGAAGGACGTCCGGCAGTCCAAGGTCGGTGACACGATCACCTCCCTGCACAACGGCGCGACCGTGGCGCTGGGCGGCTACAAGGACCCCAAGCCGATGGTGTTCTCGGGGCTGTACCCGCTCGACGGTTCCGACTACCCGGATCTGCGCGAGGCCCTCGACAAGCTCCAGCTCAACGACGCCGCCCTGGTGTACGAGCCGGAGACCTCCGCGGCACTCGGCTTCGGCTTCCGTGTCGGCTTCCTGGGCCTGCTCCACCTCGACGTGGTCCGTGAGCGGCTCGAGCGAGAGTTCGGCCTGGAGCTCATCGCCACCGCCCCCAACGTGGTCTACCGCGTCGAGATGGAGGACGGCACCGAGCACATCGTCACCAACCCGAGCGAGTTCCCCGAGGGCAAGATCGACAAGGTGCACGAGCCGGTCGTCCGGGCCACGGTCCTGGCGCCCAGCGAGTTCATCGGCGCGATCATGGAGCTGTGCCAGCAGCGCCGCGGCACCCTCCTCGGCATGGACTACCTCTCCGAGGACCGGGTGGAGATCCGCTACACCCTCCCGCTCGCCGAGATCGTCTTCGACTTCTTCGACCAGCTGAAGTCCAAGACCCGGGGCTACGCCTCCCTCGACTACGAGCCCACCGGCGAGCAGTCCGCCCAACTCGTCAAGGTCGACATCCTGCTGCACGGCGACAAGGTCGACGCGTTCTCCGCGGTCACGCACAAGGACAAGGCGTACGCGTACGGCGTCCGGCTCGTCGCCAAGCTGCAGAAGCTCATTCCCCGGCAGAACTTCGAGGTGCCGATCCAGGCAGCCATCGGTTCCCGGGTCATCGCCCGTGAGACCGTCCGCGCCATCCGCAAGGACGTTCTCGCCAAGTGCTACGGCGGTGACATCTCCCGTAAGCGGAAGCTGCTGGAGAAGCAGAAGGAAGGCAAGAAGCGGATGAAGATGGTCGGCAACGTGGAGGTGCCGCAGGACGCGTTCATCTCCGTCCTGTCGACCGACGAGTCGGCCGGCGAGGGCAAGGCCAAGAAGTAGCCCTCCGCTCCCGGAATCTACCCGGGAGTAGACAGACGGGCCCCCGTGCCGCAGACGCCTGCGGCACGGGGGCCCGTTCGTTATGAAGCGGCGGCCTGTTGCCCCTTACGCCACGGACCTGCGCGCTCTACTCTGATCACCACCCGTTAGTTACTCGCCAGTTAAACAAGCAGGCCGAGCGGGAACGAGAAGCAGGAACAGCAGGCAGCAGCCCCCCAGCACCCAGCACCATTACCCAGCAGCCGGTCGTAGCAATGCCGCAGGCCCGGAGGACGTCGTGAGCGACACACAGACCTTGATCGATAACCGACCGCCCTCCGTGGCGGCTCTCTTCATCGACCGCGTGGCGGCCACCCCGGATGGTGAGGCGTACCGCTACCCCGTGCCGTCGGCCTCCGGTCAGGGACCGGACGACTGGAAGTCGCTGACCTGGGCGCAGGCAGCGACCAGGGTCCACGCCATCGCGGCCGGTCTGATCGGACTCGGCGTCCGGCCCGAGGAGCGCGTCGCGCTCGCCTCCGCCACCCGTGTCGAGTGGATCCTCGCCGACCTCGGCGTGATGTGTGCCGGCGCCGCGACCACGACGATCTACCCGTCCACGAACACCGAGGAGTCCGCCTTCATCCTGGCCGACTCCGAGAGCCGTGTCCTGATCGCCGAGGACGCCGCCCAGCTGGCGAAGGCCCGTGAGAACCGGGACGCGCTGCCCCACCTGGCCCATGTCGTCGTCGTCGACCCGGCCGGCGTGGAGCCCGTGGAGGGTGACCCCGAGGGCTGGATCCTCACGCTTGCCGAGCTCGAGGCCCGTGGCGCGGAGTACCTGGCCAAGAACCCGGACGCGGTCACGGACCGGGTCTCCGCGATCACCGCCGACCAGCTCGCCACCCTGATCTACACCTCGGGCACCACCGGCCGCCCCAAGGGCGTACGGCTGCCGCACGACAACTGGTCGTACATGGCCAAGGCCACCGTGGCGACCGGCCTGATCAACGCCGACGACGTCCAGTACCTGTGGCTGCCGCTCGCCCACGTCTTCGGCAAGGTCCTCACCTCCGGCCAGATCGAGGTCGGCCACGTCACGGCCGTCGACGGCCGCGTGGACAAGATCATCGAGAACCTTCCGGTGGTCCAGCCGACCTACATGGCAGCCGTCCCCAGGATCTTCGAGAAGGTCTACAACGGGGTCGCGGCCAAGGCACGGGCCGGCGGCGGCGCCAAGTACAAGATCTTCCAGTGGGCGGCGGGCGTGGGCCGCGAGTACGCGAAGGTGTCGCAGGACAACTTCCGCCGTACCGGCAAGGCCTCCGTGCCGTTCGCGCTCGGCGCCAAGCACAAGGTCGCCGACACCCTCGTCTTCGCGAAGATCCGTGAGGCCTTCGGCGGCCGGCTCCGTGCCTGCGTCTCCGGTTCCGCCGCACTCGCCCCGGACATCGGCTTCTTCTTCGCGGGCGCCGGGATCCACATCCTGGAGGGCTACGGCCTCACCGAGTCCAGCGCCGCCTCCTTCGTCAACCCCGGCGAGGCCTACCGCACCGGCACCGTCGGCAAGCCGCTTCCCGGCACCGAGGTCCGGATCGCGGACGACGGCGAGATCCTGCTGCGCGGCCCCGGTCTGATGGAGGGCTACCACCAACTGCCCGAGAAGACCGCCGAGGTGCTGGAGTCCGACGGCTGGTTCCACACCGGTGACATCGGCGAGCTGTCCGAGGACGGCTACCTGCGGATCACCGACCGCAAGAAGGACCTGATCAAGACGTCCGGCGGCAAGTACATCGCCCCGGCCGAGGTCGAGGGACAGTTCAAGGCGGTGTGCCCGTTCGTCTCCAACATCCTGGTGCACGGCGCGGACCGTAACTTCTGCACCGCCCTCATCTCGCTCGACGAGCCGACCATCCTCGGCTGGGCGGAGGAGAACGGGCTGGGCGGCAAGCCGTACGCCGACGTGGTGGCCTCCCCGCAGGCCGTGGAGCTCGTCGAGGGCTATGTGAAGCGGCTCAACGAGGGTCTGCAGCGCTGGCAGACCATCAAGAAGTTCCGGCTGCTGCCCCGTGACCTCGACATCGAGCACGGCGAGCTGACCCCCAGCCTCAAGCTGAAGCGGCCGGTCGTCGAGCGCGAGTACAAGCACCTCATCGACGACATGTACGCGGGCTCCCGCGAGGCGTAACCGCCGGGGAGCGGGTCGGGGCCGGTGGGCGCCGGCCCCGAGGCAGGCCCGGACGGGGCCGGCGGGTGCGGAAGCACCTGCCGGCCCCGTTCCGCTGTCCAGCCTGTTTCTGTTCGGCACAGCCCACTTCGGTCACTCGGTGCTTATGAACACGGTCGGTCTGTCACTCTGTCGTACACGTCAGCGGTGTATCGCGAGAACTGTCAGGAGCCGCACCGTGGGGCCCATTCCCTTGCAGCGGGACATTGTTCACCGTCCCGGTACCGTCGTCGCCGGTCAGGGCGGTGACCCCCGCATGGTTGCCCGCACCAGCCTGCCCGGAATCCCGCTGGCCCCCTCGGCGGCCCGCAGGTTCGTCCGTGCCGCCCTCGCCGACTGGACCGGGCTCGGGCTGCCCGCCGCCGGAGGTTTCAGCGACCGGGTCACCGACGACGCCGTGACCGTGGCCAACGAGCTCGTCACCAACGCGGTCGTGCACGCCGGTACGGCGGTCGAGCTGCTCTTCAGGCTGGAGGACGCGGTCGGGGCCGAGCCGGCCGGTCTGGTGCTGGAGATCACCGACCACCATCCCGCCCGCTCGGTGCGCGACGGCGAGACGGAACGGCCCGATCCGTCCGAGTACGGCAGGGGACTGCAGCTGGTCGCCACCCTCGCCGAGTCCTGGGGCATCACCTACCGCACCGGCATCAAGACCGTGTGGGCGCGGCTGACCGCGGACGACTGGGACGCGCTGCCCGAGCACTCGCCGTCCGAGGAGGCCGCCCGCCGTCGCGGGCTGCGCGCCGGAGAGATCCTCGCTCCCGCGTCCCGGTGGACCGGACGTGACGACGCGGGCTGGGCCGGACGCGGTGCGCTCTCCTTCCTCGCCGAAGCCTCCGACCTGCTCGCGGGCCAGCTCGACGAGGACCTCGTGGCATCGACAGCGGGGCAGCTGCTCGTGCCCAGGCTCGCCGACTGGTGCGCGATCTGGCTGGAGAGCGAGGGCGGCGGGCACGCGGCCGTCCCACGGCTCGCCGGGGTCTGGCACAGCGACGAGGGCGGGACCGAGCTGCTGCGCCCGATGCTGGAGAAGGAGCCCCTGCGGTTATCCGGCAGCGTCGGCACCGGCCCCGTACCCATCCCGTGGCCCGGCGACCCGGCGGGGGAGGGCGGGGCCGCGCTCGCCCACCGCATCACCGCGGGCGGCCGCACACTCGGCGCCGTACTCGTGGGCCGGAAGGGCGTCGCGCAGGTACCCGACGAGGTCGCCGTGCTCATCGCGGACTTCGTACGCCGTGTCGGCCTCGCCGTGGGCGCCGCCCGCGCCTACACCCGGCAGGCCAACATCAGCCGCATCCTGCAGCGCGGCCTGCTCCCCAGCAAGGTCGCGGAGATACCCGGTGTCTCCAGCGCACTGGTCTACGAGCCCAGTGACGACGGCGTGGTCGGCGGCGACTTCTACGACCTGTTCCCCTGCCCCGGCGGGCGCTGGTGCTTCGTGCTCGGGGACGTGCAGGGGAGCGGTCCCGAGGCCGCCGTCGTCACGGGCCTCGCCCGGCCCTGGCTGCGGCTGCTGTCCAGAGAGGGCTTCCGCGTCGGCGAGGTCCTCGACCGGCTCAACCGGCTCCTCCTCGACGACGCCATGGAGGCGGCCGAGGCGGCCGCCCTGATGGTCGCGGCGGCGGGCGGGCAGCAGATCCAGGACGGCACCCAGTCCCGCTTCCTCTCCCTGCTGTACGGCGACATCGTGCCCCTCCCGGACGGCGGCGTGCGCTGCACCGTGGCCAGTGCCGGACATCCCCTCCCGCTGCTGCTCCGCCCGGACGGATCCGTCACCACGGCCGCCGAGTCTCAGGTCCTGCTCGGGGTCGTCGAGGACGTGGCGTACGAGAGCCAGGGCTTCGACCTGGAACCGGGTGACAGCCTCCTCTGCGTCACCGACGGGGTGACCGAGAGGCGCTCCGGGCGGCTGATGTTCGACGACGGCGACGGGCTCGCCCACGCCCTGGCCGGCTGTGCCGGCCTGCCGGCCGACAGGATCGCCGACCGGATAAAGCACGCGGTCCACGCCTTCGCCGAGCGTCCGCCGGACGACGACCTGGCCCTGCTCGTCCTCCAGGTCGGCTGAGAAGGAGCGTGGACCGGGAAGGTCCGGCGGCGAGCGACAATGGACGGTATGCCTTCCGTACTGCCCGATGGTGAGCCCGTGCCCGACGACGGAGCGCTGCCCCGTCATGCCCTGGAAGGCGCCGCCGACCGGCCGCTCGGCTTCTACCTGCATGTGCCCTACTGCGCCACCCGCTGCGGCTACTGCGACTTCAACACCTACACCGCGACCGAGCTGCGGGGTTCCGGAGGGGCACTGGCCTCCCGGGACAACTACGCGGCGCACCTGATCGAGGAGGTGCGCCAGGCCCGCAAGGTGCTCGGCGACGACCCCCGCCCGGTCCGTACGGTCTTCGTCGGCGGCGGCACGCCCACCCTGCTGCCCGCCGCGGACCTCGTCCGGATGCTCGGGGCGATCCGTGAGGAGTTCGGGCTCGCGGACGACGCAGAGATCACCACGGAGGCCAATCCGGAGTCCGTCGATCCGGCGTACCTGGCGGCCCTCCGGGAGGGCGGCTTCAACCGCGTCTCCTTCGGGATGCAGAGCGCCCGGCAGCACGTCCTGAAGATCCTGGACCGCACCCACACGCCCGGCAGGCCCGAGGCCTGTGTCGCCGAGGCGCGCGAGGCCGGCTTCGAGCACGTCAACCTCGACCTCATCTACGGCACCCCGGGCGAGTCCGACGACGACTGGCGGGCCTCCCTCGACGCGGCGATCGGCGCCGGCCCCGACCATGTGTCGGCCTATGCGCTGATCGTCGAGGAGGGCACCCAGCTGGCCCGCCGCATCAAGCGCGGCGAGATCCCGATGACCGACGACGACGCCCACGCCGACCGCTACCTGATCGCCGACGAGGCGATGGCGGCCGCGGGCTTCTCCTGGTACGAAGTGTCGAACTGGTCCAAAACGCCCGAGGGCCGCTGCCTGCACAACGAGCTGTACTGGCGCGGCGCCGACTGGTGGGGCGCCGGACCCGGAGCGCACAGCCACGTCGGCGGGGTGCGCTGGTGGAACGTCAAGCACCCCGGGGCGTACGCACAGGCCCTGGCCGAAGGCCGCTCGCCCGGTGCCGGGCGCGAGGTCCTGGCCGACGAGGACCGGCGGGTCGAACGCATCCTGCTCGAGCTGAGACTCGTCGAGGGATGCCCGCTGTCCCTGCTGGCGCCCGCCGGGCTCGCCGCGGCCGGCCGGGCCGTCGCGGACGGACTGCTGGAGTCCGCCCCGTACCGGGAGGGCCGGGCGGTCCTCACCCTGCGGGGGCGCCTGCTGGCGGACGCCGTGGTGCGGGACCTGGTGGACTGAGCTCCCGCGCCCTCGGTCAGCTCACCCGGCAGTCCTTGCGGGTGAGGACCACCGGGTCACCGGCAGCCCGGCCGCACACGACGCGGATCTCGGCATCCGGCCCCGGACGCGTGACCTTCATGATGTTCAGGCCGTGCACCTTCTGGGCGGCGTAGGGAATCGTCCCGCGGAAGGTGACGGTCCCGGTCGGCATGTCGTGGAGGGCGACCGAGTAGAGCGTCGCCCACGTCTCCGCCGCGCTCCGCGGGATGTCACTGCGGGTGGCGGCGGCGTAGAGGGCTGCCGTGGCCTGGTAGGAGATGACGGTCTGGCCGCTGGTGAACAGCTTGTCCTCGTACGGCGGGCGGTCCTTCGGCAGCGGGTTCAGCCGCTTCCCGTCGGGGAGCAGCGATTCCAGGGACCTGCGGGAGTCCTCGTAGAACGCCCGGCCACCGCCCCGGCTCATGGGCGCCAGCGAGCTGTAGTAGAGCGTGACCTTCTCCGCGAGCTTCGTCGAGTCGTCGAAGCGCGCCTTGGTCAGATCGTCCCCGGTGAACACCGTGATGGCCTTGCCCGAGCAGCCGCTGGTCTGCCCGAGGCCGGACATCAGGGTGTTGACGTCCTCGACCCGGCCGGCGAAGTACAGGGCGTCGGGGACCCGGTCCCCTCCGCAGATGCGCTGCAGCGGGCCGTCGAGGTTCGCGGAGCCGCCGTCCTTGGAGAGGGAGTACTGGGTGCCGTCGTCCTCGTCGCCGTTGTCGGCCGGGAGCGTGAAGCCGGAGGCCTCCAGCATCTGCTCGCCCACCCTGCGCTGCTCGGTGGTGTAGCGGTCCTTGTCCTCGTTGCCCACCCTCCGGGACAGGACGACCGCCTGTGGATCCGGCAGCTTGTCCGCCAGCTGCCCGGCGAGCAGGCCGAGCGCGTCCGCCTGCTCCTCGTCGGTCGCGGCGAGGCCGAAGTAGTTCGGGTACTCGCGGGCCAGACGGCTGTCGGAGTTGGTCGTGTCGACCACGGGCAGCCCGGCGCGCTGCAGCAGGCCGGTGGCTTCCGCGCTCTCGGTGGTGTTGCGGCCCAGGCCGACCACGCCGACGACGGAGGTGTCCCGCCGGGCGGCCTCGACGATCTTCCGCGCGGCCGTCGTCTGGCGCAGCATGTCCTGACCGCCGTTGGCCGTCAGGACCCGGAGTTTGACGGTGCGGTTCGCCGTGTCGTTGACGAACCGCTGGTGGAGAAAGACACCTGTCAGCTCCTCCAGGCCCTTGCGGGTGTCCTCCTTGTTCCTGTCCGTGCCGGTGAGGGGGCCCGCGTAGACGATGGTGACGTGCGGTTCGCCGGGTTTGATGTCGGCGTTCTGCTCACGTATCGCCTGCTCGATCCGCTCGAAGGTGATGCCCTCGCCCACACCGTTCAGCTCCAGGCCGTTGCCCTCGGCGAAGAGCACCTCGGGGGCCGTGGCCACTCCTATGCACTCCTTGGTGCCCTCGGGACCCGGCAGCCTGACCGCATCCGTGCTGCGGCCGACGAGCGGGCCGTAGCAGTAGGTCTCCTTCCAGTGCTCGCTCCACAGGAAGGCCCCCAGCAGCGCCCCGACCAGGACGAGGGCGACGGTCGTCCGCGACATCACCCACCACATCCAGGTCCGGCGCACGCGCTCGGTGACCAGCTGGGCGTGGGCGTGCTCGTGGGTCAGCTGGCCGGTGGACAGGGGCAGCCGCAGCACCCACGCCAGCTTCACCGCTGCCGCGGGGGCCTGGCCCACGCTCAGGTCGTCGACCCACTTCTCGTACCGTGCACGGGCACCCGACCTGGCGGCCCCGCTGTTCGCGGCCGGCTCAGGGGGAAGCGGCGGGGTGCGCCGCAGGATCTGCGCGGCCGGCAGGGAGGCCAGGAGCAGCAGAGGGTCCACCTCGCTGCGCCGGGAGCGGACGTTGTTGATCGCGTTGATCAGCAGCACGCCGCCGTTGTCGTGGGTGGCCGTCGGCAGGAACACCACGGGCGGTACGGTGCGCTTGCCGCGCCGCCAGTCCGGGGCGTGCGGCCGGTAGTTGTCCAGCAGATCCTCCAGCAGCGCCTGGACCCGCAGCTCCAGGTGGAACTGGCGTGCGTCCTGACCACCCGCCCCCGCGTCGGCCACCCGCTCGGCGACAGCGGCCGCCCTGGCCCGGATCACCCGCCACGAACGGCTCGGCGAGAACCACGACCAGCCGTCGGAGGGATACGCGGTGCTGGACGCGGCCAGCGAAGAGGTGGTCGCCAGCCACCGGCTGGCCGGGCGCAGCCACAGCAGGGGAGGCGCCGCCGTGGTCACCAGCCGCACGACCGCCAGGCCGAGCAGGGCACCGGCGGCGACCAGAGCGGTCAGCAGCCAGCCGATCTCGCCGAGCAGCACGCTGAGTACGGCGATGAAGACGGCACCCAGGAAGGTCTCCGGCCGGATCGACGCACGCAGCGAGCCCCACCAGTTGTTCCCCCTCGACCGGCTCGCCCGCCAGCGCAGGCTGCCCAGCTGTTCCAGGATCCGTTCGTCGCGGTCACCGCGGGCAGCGGCCCGCTCGGACTGCTGCGCGACGACTGTCGCCGTGGCCTGTTCGATGGCGTCGAGGAGACGGGAGCGGGGAAAAGTGAAGGGCTTGTACTGCGAGGTGCCCCGGGCCTCCCATGGCCGCTCCGTCAGTGCGCGCACCATCGAGAGCGCCGCTTCGTACGGGGTGGAGCCGTGGCTGTCCAGCAGCTTCACGGGGACGCGGCGCAGCTGGTTCGCCCGGTGGACCTGGTGGACGATCTGCGCGACCCTGCCGTCGATGTCGGGCCCGGCAGCGGCGTCCTCGGCCTGCGCGACCACCAGGGGCATCACCGGCCGGTTGACCCGGTACTGGTCGATCAGCTGCTGCATCAGGTGGAAGACAGCGGAGGCCGCCTCGTTCTCCGCACTGTCCCGCCACACTTCGCGCGCCATCCGCCCCCGGCCTTCCCCGTTTTTCCTGCTGGGCCCGTCCGGTCACCTGAAACCGCCGGGCCCCTCACCTCTCAATAACCGATGGTGCGTGTGAGGCGCAGGCATTCATGGGGATCGATACCGGATCCTCTTCAACGTTCCCGGGACATCAGGCAGGAAGGGTGACGAAGTCGATCAATTCCTCGACGCGGCCGAGGAGTTGTGGTTCCAGGTCCTTGTACGAACGCACTTTGGAGAGAATGTGCTGCCAGGCCGCGCCCGTGTTCTCCGGCCACCCCAGCGAACGGCACACGCCGGTCTTCCAGTCCTGGCCCCGCGGCACGGCCGGCCACCCCGGGATCCCCACGGACGACGGCTTCACCGCCTCCCAGACATCGATGTACGGGTGCCCCACGACCAGCACGTTCCCGTCCGTGACCTGCGCGGCGATACGGGACTCCTTGGAGCCGGGAACCAGATGGTCGACCAGGACGCCGAGCCGGGCGTCGGGGCCGGGGGCGAACTCCCGCACGATCGCCGGGAGGTCGTCGATGCCCTCCAGGTACTCCACGACCACGCCCTCGATGCGCAGGTCGTCCCCCCAGACCCGCTCGACCAGCTCGGCGTCGTGCCGGCCCTCCACGTAGATCCGGCCGGCCCGCGCCACCCGCGCCCGCGCCCCGGGGACCGCGACCGATCCGGAGGCCGTACGGGCCGGCCCGACCGGCCCGCCGGCCGCCGGGCGTACGAGCGTGACCACCCGGCCCTCCAGCAGGAAGCCGCGCGGCCCCATCGGGAACACCCGGTGCTTGCCGAAGCGGTCCTCCAGAGTGACCGTCGGCCCCTGGGCCGTCTTCTCGCACCGGATCACCGCACCGCAGAAACCGGTGGCGACCTCCTCCACGACCAGATCGGGCTCGGCGGGCACCTCGGGGACGGGAGCGGACCGCTTCCACGGCGGGGTCAGGTCCGGCTGGTAGCTGCGCATGGCACGACGATAGATCGCCGGCCCCTCAGGACACGCCGAACCGGGCAGCAAGCCGATCGCGCTGCGCCCGTACGAACGCGGCGTCCACGACGGCCCCGTGCCCCGGCACGTACAGCGCCTCCTCGCCGCCCAGGGCAAGCAGCCGGTCCAGCGCGGCGGGCCAGCGGGCCGGGACCGCGTCCGGGCCCGCCTGCGGTTCGCCGGACTCCTCGACCAGGTCGCCGCAGAGCACCACCACGGGAGAGCCAGGCACCAGCACCGCGAGATCGTGGCCGCTGTGGCCGGGCCCCACGTTGGCCAGCAGCACCTGGAGGCCGCCGCCCAGGTCGAGCGTCCGCTCACCGCTCACCTCGTGTCGGGGGGCCACCAGGACGTCCGTCGCCACGGTGGCGTCGTGCTCGGGCATCCCGTGGCGCACCGCGTCCGCGCGGAGCTCCTCCGCGCAGCGCCCCAGCAGCTCCCTCGTGCCCACCGCCCCGTAGACCTCCGCCCCGGCGAAGGCCGCGGTGCCGAGCACATGGTCGAAGTGCGGGTGGCTCAGTGCGATATGCGTCACCCTCCGGCCGAGCAGCCCCTCGGCCCGGGTCCGCAGTTCAACGCCCTCCCGGAGCGTGGAACCGGTGTCGTAGAGCAGCGCGCCCTCGGTCCCGGCTACCAGTGCGGCCGTCGCGTCCCAGACGGGAAGGCGCCGGCGCCCCACAACGTTGCCCAACCGCTCCCAGCCGTACTCTTCCCAAGAGGCGTCCATGCGGCGACGCTATCGGCAACGACCTGCGCAGTCCCGCGACGGCGTGGCCGGTCGCCCTTGCCCTTCGCCCACCCCGCCCCCGTACACTGACCGGGGGGATTGCTGGCACTCGAATGCACAGAGTGCCAGGCAGACACCGGAGAACCACAGCTGGAGGTGTGCGCGATGCTCAGCGAACGCAGACTCGAAGTGCTGCGCGCCATCGTCCAGGACTATGTCGGCACGGAGGAGCCCGTCGGCTCCAAGGCGCTCACGGAGCGGCACAAGCTCGGGGTATCCCCGGCAACCGTCCGTAACGACATGGCGGTGCTGGAGGACGAGGGCTTCATCGCCCAGCCGCACACGAGTGCGGGGCGTATCCCGACGGACAAGGGTTACCGGCTCTTCGTCGACAAGCTCGCGGGCGTCAAGCCCCTGTCGTCGCCGGAGCGCCGGGCCATTCAGAACTTCCTCGCCGGGGCGGTCGACCTCGACGACGTCGTGGGCCGTACGGTGCGGCTGCTCGCGCAGCTGACCCGGCAGGTCGCCGTCGTGCAGTACCCCTCGCTGACCCGCTCGACGGTGCGGCACGTCGAACTGCTGTCGCTCGCCCCCGCCCGGCTGATGCTCGTACTGATCACGGACACCGGCCGGGTCGAACAGCGTATGATCGACTGCCCTGCTCCGTTCGGTGAGACCTCTCTCGCCGATCTGCGGGCCCGGCTCAACAGCCGGGTCGTCGGACGCCGCTTCGCGGATGTCCCGCAACTGGTGCAGGACCTGCCGGAGTCCTTCGAGAACGAGGACAGGGGGACCGTTTCGACGGTGCTCTCCGTACTTCTCGAGACTCTGGTCGAAGAGACGGAGGAGCGGCTGATGATCGGCGGCACCTCCAACCTCACCCGCTTCGGGCACGACTTCCCCGTAATGATCCGGCCGGTGCTGGAGGCATTGGAGGAACAGGTCGTGCTGCTGAAGCTGCTCGGTGAGGCCAAGGACTCAGGCATGACCGTACGTATCGGGCACGAGAACGCCCACGAGGGCCTCAACTCCACGTCCGTCGTCGCGGTCGGCTACGGTTCGGGCGACGAGGCAGTCGCCAAACTCGGCGTGGTCGGACCGACCCGCATGGACTACCCCGGAACGATGGGAGCGGTACGCGCAGTGGCACGTTACGTCGGACAGATCCTGGCGGAGTCGTAAGTGGCCACGGACTACTACGCCGTACTCGGCGTGCGCCGCGACGCATCTCAGGACGAGATCAAGAAGGCATTCCGCAGGCTCGCCCGCGAGCTGCACCCGGATGTCAACCCGGATCCGAAGACCCAGGAGCGGTTCAAGGAGATCAACGCCGCTTACGAGGTGCTGTCGGACCCGCAGAAGAAGCAGGTCTACGACCTCGGCGGCGACCCGCTGTCCGCCTCCGGAGGCGGTGGCGCGGGCGGATTCGGACAGGGTGGCTTCGGCAACTTCTCCGACATCATGGACGCGTTCTTCGGCACGGCGTCGCAGCGCGGACCCCGTTCGCGTACCCGGCGCGGCCAGGACGCGATGATCCGGCTGGAGATCGACCTCTCCGAGGCGGCCTTCGGCACGACCAAGGACATCCAGGTCGACACGGCGGTCGTCTGTACGACCTGCAGTGGTGAGGGCGCCGCACCCGGCACCTCCGCCCAGACCTGTGACATGTGCCGCGGCCGTGGCGAGGTCTCCCAGGTGACCCGGTCCTTCCTCGGCCAGGTCATGACCTCGCGGCCCTGCCCCCAGTGCCAGGGCTTCGGCACGGTCGTGCCGACGCCGTGTCCCGAGTGCGCCGGTGACGGCCGCATCCGCTCGCGGCGCACCCTCACCGTGAAGATCCCGGCAGGTGTCGACAACGGCACCCGGATCCAGCTCGCGGGCGAGGGAGAGGTCGGCCCCGGCGGCGGTCCGGCCGGCGATCTGTACGTCGAGATCCACGAGCTGTCGCACGCGGTGTTCCAGCGGCGCGGCGACGACCTGCACTGCACGGTCACCATCCCGATGACGGCCGCGGCGCTCGGCACCCAGGTGCCGCTGGAGACGCTGGACGGCCTGGAGGAGATCGACATCAGGCCGGGCACCCAGTCCGGCCAGTCGGTCCCGCTGCACGGGCGCGGCATCACGCATCTGCGCGGTGGCGGGCGCGGCGACCTGATCGTGCACGTCGAGGTCATGACCCCGACGAAGATGGACCCCGAGCAGGAGCGTCTCCTGCGGGAGCTGTCGAAGCTGCGCGGCGAGGAGCGGCCCACCGGTCAGTTCCAGCCGGGGCAGCAGGGGCTGTTCTCCCGGCTGAAGGACGCCTTCAACGGCCGCTGAGCCGGTTTCCGAGCTTCATCCGCACCGCCCGCCGGTTCTCCGGCGGGCGGTGCGGCGTTCGCCGACGGGCCGTACGCCCGGCGGGAAAAGGCTGATTCGGCACGCCGCACGGGACGTGGCACGATGCCGTCATGTCCTTGGCGCTGACCGATCTCTGCCGGTATCCGATCGTGCAGGCCCCGATGGCGGGCGGCGTCTCCTGTCCGCAGCTCGTCGGGGCCGTCGCCGAGGCCGGGGGGCTCGGATTCCTCGCCGCCGGCTACAAGACGGCGGACGGGATGTACAACGAGGTCAAACAGCTGCGGGGGCTGACCGGACAGCCGTTCGGCGTCAACCTCTTCATGCCGCAGCAGGCGCTCGCCGACCCCAGCGCCGTCGAGGTGTACCGCCACCAGCTCGCCGGTGAGGCCGCCTGGTACGAGACTCCGCTCGGCGACCCGGACTCCAGCGGCGACGACGGCTACGAGGCCAAGGTCGCGATACTGCTGGAGGATCCGGTACCCGTGGTCTCCTTCACGTTCGGCTGCCCCGCCCGCGACACCCTCGACGCGTTCGCCGGCGTCGGCACGTTCACCGTCGTGACGGTCACCTCCCCGCAGGAGGCGCGGAACGCGCAGTGGGCGGGTGCCGACGCCGTCTGCGTACAGGGCGTCGAGGCGGGCGGCCACCAGTCCACGCACCATGACGACGCGCAGGCGGGCCTCACCGGCACCGGGCTGCTCTCCCTGGTCGCCCAGGTCCGCGAGACCGTACAGCTGCCGATCGTCGCGGCCGGCGGGCTGATGCGCGGCTCCCAGATCGCGGCCGTGCTCGCCGCGGGTGCCGACGCGGCGCAGCTCGGCACGGCGTTCCTGGCCTGCCCCGAGTCCGGGGCGCACCTGCTGCACAAGCAGGCCCTGACCAACCCGCTGTTCGTCACGACGGCTCTCACCCGGGCGTTCTCCGGCCGCCCCGCGCGCGGCCTGGCCAACCGTTTCGTCCGGGAGCACGGCCCGTACGCCCCCGCCGCCTACCCGCAGGTGCACCACCTGACCAGCGGGCTGCGCAAGGCGGCGGCCAAGGCCGGCGACGCCCAGGGCATGGCGCTGTGGGCGGGCCAGGGCCACCGGATGGCACGCGAGCTGCCCGCCGGGGAACTCGTGGAACTGCTCGCCACCGAAACGGACGCCGCATGGGCGGCAGTGAGTGGGAGGGGTGCACAGTGACGGCACCGGTCTTCGTCGTCGAACACATGCCCAGCGGGCCTGAGTTCGTCCTGGAAGGGTCCGAGGGGCGGCACGCCGTGTCCGTGAAGCGCCTGCACGCCGGGGAGGACGTCGTCCTGACCGACGGGCGCGGCCGCTGGGCGGAAGGCGTCGTGCGTGCGGCCGAGGGCAAGGACCGGCTCGTCGTCACGGACCTCGCCACGGTGCACGAGGAGCCCGCACCCGCGCCCCGCATCACGGTCGTCCAGGCACTCCCCAAGGGTGACCGCGGTGAGGTCGCCGTCGAGACGATGACGGAGACGGGAGTCGACGCGATCGTGCCGTGGCAGGCCTCGCGCTGCATCACGCAGTGGAAGGGCGAACGCGGCCTCAAGTCCCTGGCCAAGTGGCGCAACACGGCTCGGGAGGCGGGGAAGCAGTCCCGCCGGGTGCTGTTCCCCGAGGTGGCCGATGCCATGACGACCAAGCAGGTCGCCGCGCTGCTGGCCGCCGCGGACTTCGCGGGAGTCCTGCACGAGGACCGGGAGAGCGGCAGCGAACCCCTCGCCACCGCGCAACTCCCCGCCGGCGGCTCGATCGTGCTCGTCGTCGGACCGGAGGGCGGGGTCTCCCCGGAGGAGCTCGCCGCCTTCGCCGCCGCGGGCGCGCCGCCGTACCGGCTCGGTCCCAGTGTGCTGCGCACCTCGACCGCCGGGACGGCCGCCGCCGCCCTGCTGATGGGACGCACCGGGCGCTGGAGCTGAGGTCCGGCCGCCCGGCGGGTCCGGACGGATAGCATGCCGGTGTACCGATCACGATCACCAAGCGACCGAGGAGGCCGGGCCATGGCGGGAGAGCCGCAGACCGACTGCCTGTTCTGCAAGATCGTTACGGGGGACATCCCGGCGACCATCATCCGCGAGAGCGACACGACCGTCGCCTTCCGCGACATAAACCCCCAGGCCCCCACGCACGTCCTCGTCATCCCGAAGGCGCACTACCCGGACGTCGCCGCCCTCGCCGCGGCCGAGCCGGAGATCGCCGCCGACGTGCTGCGCGAGGCCGGGCAGGTCGCCGCGGACGAGAAGATCACCGAGACCGGCTACCGCATCGTCCTCAACACGGGTGCCGGTGCGGGACAGACCGTCTTCCACGCGCACGCCCACGTCCTGGGCGGACGCGGGATGCAGTGGCCCCCCGGCTAGGGTCTTTCGCGCGTGCCGGGCCCCGCGTGCCCGGCATGATCCGAACGAGAGGCCTAGGAGCCGCACCGTGTCCGTACGAGAGCTGGTGGTCCTCGGCACCGCAAGCCAGGTCCCGACGCGCCACCGCAACCACAACGGCTATCTGCTGCGCTGGGACGGCGAGGGCATCCTCTTCGACCCGGGGGAGGGCACCCAGCGCCAGATGCTCCGGGCGGGCGTCGCCGCGCACGACATCAACCGGATCTGCGTCACGCACTTCCACGGCGACCACTCGCTGGGCCTGGCCGGGGTGATCCAGCGGATCAACCTGGACCAGGTCCCGCACCCCGTCACCGCCCACTTCCCGGCGAGCGGGCAGCACTTCTTCGACCGGCTCCGGTACGCGACCGCCTACCGCCAGTCCGTCGAGCTCACCGAGGTGCCGGTCGCCGCCGACGGCGTCCTCGCCACCACGGACGCGTACACGCTGGACAGCCACCGGCTCTCGCACCCGGTCGAGTCCTACGGCTACCGCCTGACCGAACCCGACGGGCGGCGCATGCTGCCCGAGAAGCTCGCCGAGCACGGCATCGGCGGGCCGGACGTCGGACGGATCCAGCGCGACGGCGTCCTGCGCGGCATCCCGCTCGACGAGGTGTCCGAGCTCAGGCGCGGCCAGCGGTTCGCGTTCATCATGGACACGAGGCTCTGCGACGGCGTGCACGCCCTCGCCGAGGGGTGCGACATGCTGGTCATCGAGTCGACCTTCCTCGACGAGGACAGCGGCCTCGCCGCCGACCACGGCCACCTCACCGCCGGACAGGCCGGCCGGGCGGCGAGGGACGCGGGCGTACGGCACCTCGTGCTGACGCACTTCTCGCAGCGCTACAACGACCCCGAGGCCTTCGAGCACCAGGCCCGGGCGGCCGGCTTCGAAGGCGAACTGACCATCGCCCAGGACCTGATCCGGGTCCCCGTACCCACCCGCCACCAGTAACGAGAACACTGTGCACCTCCCCAAAGCCGAACTCCACCTCCACATCGAAGGGACCCTCGAACCCGAGCTGGCCTTCGCGCTCGCCGCACGCAACGGGGTGGACCTGCCCTTCGCGGACACCGAAGCGCTGCGCACCGCCTACCTGTTCGAGGACCTGCAGAGCTTCCTCGACCTCTACTACGCGCTCATGGCGGTGCTGCGCACCGAGGACGACTTCGCCGAACTGGCCGACGCCTACCTGGCCCGCGCCGCCGCCCAGGGTGTCCGCCACGCGGAGATCTTCTTCGACCCGCAGGCCCACACCGACCGCGGGGTCCCGATCGGAACCGTCATCGAAGGGCTCGGCAGGGCCCTGGAGCGCAGCGAGGAGACGCACGGCATCTCCACCCAGCTGATCATGTGCTTCCTGCGCGACCTGTCCGCGGAATCGGCGATGGAGACCCTTCAGGCCGCGAAGCCGTACCTCCACCGCATCAGCGCCGTCGGGCTCGACTCCGCGGAGGCCGGCCACCCGCCCGCGAAGTTCCGCGAGGTGTACGCGGCGGCCACGGCCCTCGGCCTGCGCAAGGTCGCCCATGCCGGCGAGGAGGGTCCGCCGGAGTACATCCGCGAGGCCCTGGACGTCCTGGGCGTCGAGCGGATCGACCACGGGCTGCGCTGCATGGAGGACCCGGAGCTGGTGGACCGGCTGGTGTCCGAGCGGATCCCGCTCACACTCTGCCCGCTGTCCAACGTCAGACTGCGCGCCGTCGACACCCTGGAGGACCACCCGCTGCCGACCATGATGGCCGCCGGGCTGCTCTGCACGGTGAACTCCGACGACCCCGCCTACTTCGGCGGATACGTCGGAGACACCTTCCACGCCGTCCACGAGGCGCTGGGCCTGGACCGTGAGCAGCTGCGCACCCTGGCCCGCAACTCCTTCGAGGCGGCCTTCCTCGACCACGACGAGGAGCGCAGGGCGCGCTACCTCGGCGAGGTCGAGGCGTACGCGTTCGACTGACCGGACCCGCCCGCGGGGCCGGCCGTCCGGAACGCGCTCCTGACCAGCCGCCTCCGGCGCAGCGCGGGAACGCTGATCTCCGTGACGGCCTGCTCCGGCGCGCCCAGCTTGGGCACCGCGCCGGACAGGCTGCCGGTCGTCGCGGCGAGGAGCGCCGCCGGGGCACCGCCCCTGCGCCGGACCGAACCCGGCACCAGCGGGCGCCCGCCGGTGTGCAGCGCGACAGCGGTGACGGGGGCCGCGACCAGCAGGGTGGCCGCCCCCAGGATCAGGCCCATCACCGCGTAGCCGGCCTGCTCGGAGAGCACACTGCCGAGGACGGGGCCGCAGGCCACGCCGACGGACGACGCCGAGCCGGCGAGGACCGCCCAGCGGCCGCGCACATCGAGCGAGGCGGCCAGACCGATCAGATACGACAGGACCACCGGGTAGAAGGTGTTCCACACGATCTCGCCGGTCGCGAAGGCCCCGAGGTCCTGGGCCGACGAGCTGAGCACGATGCTCGCGGCGATGATCATCGTCCCGAGGCCGATCGGCACGGCGCGGCCGATCCGCGCGCCCAGCATCCCGGCGCCCATGACACCGAGCAGCCCGGCTCCCAGCGCGGCGGCGAACACCGCGCCGACGGTCACCTCGGAGAGCCCGACCTGGACGACGCCGATCCGGCTGCTCACGCCCCACAGCGCGTTCTGCGCCATGGACCAGACGAGCATTCCGCCCGCCAGCACCAGCCCCGACCGCCGGTGCGGCAGCCGGCCGGAGACCGGCGCGCCGCCGCCCGCGGGCACGGAGCCGCCCAGCCTGGAGGTGGCCGGCCAGACGAGGAGCGCGACCAGGGCGATCGAGGCGAAGGGGAGCCGGTGCCCGCCGCCGAGGTGAGGGATCGTCAGGTAGAGCGCACCGGCCGTCGCCGAGACGCTGAGCAGCCCCAGGGACGAGGTCCGGTGCGGATCGTGCTGGGCGGCGATGCCGGATGCCGCGACCGCGGTCGCCGCGCCCGATCCGAAGCCGCCGACGACGACGCCCGCGACCACCAGCGGCACGGAGCCGGTCAGCGCCGCGCAGCCGTAGCCCAGCACGGCCAGGGCGAGCCCGATGCGCGCCGGTCTGCGTGCCCCGTATCTGTCGACGCGCCCCGCGAGGGCGAAACCGGCGGAGGCCGAGCTCAGCAGGAGGGCGCTGCCGACCAGTCCGGCCTGGGCGGAGCTCAGCCCCAGATAGGCGCTGAGGCGGCCGACGATGGTGGGGAGCAGATAGGCGGCGAGGTAACCGGCGGTGAACACGGCGACCAGGGGCCACGCGGCGCGAGGGCGCGAGGACATGGGCGTTCCTGAAGACATGCCAGAAGAGGCAGAAGAAGGCAGGGGAGGGCAATGCGAGGAGTGGCGCAGGGGAGGGTAAAGCGATGAAATGCGGGGGATGCGACACTCGTCGTCAACTGTCGTGAACGGTGCTCGCGGGCCAATTTGTATCAAGCGCGCACAGCGGACGGAAAGTCGTCACGATGTGATCTGGGTCACTTTCGGGTTTATTCACTTCTTGACCGGGTAGCAGCGCATGTTTATGCAGGTCAGGGTCGCTGTGTGCGAGACGGCGTGGACTCCCGGACCGGGGGAGCGGATCGGGCAAACTGGCCGGATCTCGCACTGTTCAGATCTGCCACGGCCGGGGAGCGCACGGTGAGCACAGGTAATCCAGGCATCGACCCGCTGCTCGGGCTGCGCGCCCCGCAGGACCCGCCCTGCGACGTCTTCCTGACGGGCACGGTCTTCCTGGACATCATCTTCACCGGCCTAGACAGCGCACCGGTGCGCGGCACCGAGTCCTGGGCCAGGGGGATGGGCTCCAGCCCCGGCGGCGTCGCCAACATGGCCACCGCGCTCGCCAGGCTCGGACTGCGTACGTCCCTCGCCGCCGCGTTCGGCGACGACCACTACGGGGAGTACTGCTGGGACGCCCTCGAACAGGGTGAACACATCGACCTGTCGATGTCGCGCACGGTTCCCGGCTGGCACTCACCGGTCACCGTCTCCATGGCGTACGAGGGCGAGCGGACGATGGTCTCCCACGGCCATGAGGCGCCCGCCCCCGACACCCCGGCCCCCGGCCGGACGCTCCCGCACTGCCCGCCGCGCGCCCGCGCGGCCGTCGCCTCCCTCACCCCCGGCCGCAGCGAGCCGTGGGTGGCCGGGGCGGCCCGTAACGGGGCCCTGGTCTTCGCCGACGTCGGCTGGGACGAGACCGGCCGCTGGGACCTGGACGCCCTCCCCGACCTGCGGCACTGCCTGGCCTTCCTGCCCAACGCCGAGGAGGCCATGCGCTACACCCGCACCGACTGCCCGCGCGCCGCCGCGCACGCCCTGACCGAACGGGTGCCCCTCGCCGTGGTCACCCTGGGTGCCGAAGGCGCGTACGCGGTGGACCGGGAGACCGGCACCGCCGCGGAGGTGCCCGCCATCGAGGTGGAGGCCCTGGACCCCACCGGGGCGGGCGACGTGTTCGTCGCCGGGTTCGTCACCGGCACCCTGGCCGGCTGGCCGCTCGCCGACCGCCTCGCCTTCGCCGGACTGACCGCCGCCCTCTCGGTGCAGGAGTTCGGCGGATCGCTGTCCGCGCCCGGCTGGGCGGAGATCGCCGCATGGTGGCAGCAGGTGCGCGCCTGCGCCGACCAGGACCCGGCGGCCCTGGAGCGGTACGCGTTCCTCCAGGAGCTGCTGCCCGCCGCCAGCCGGGCGTGGCCGCTGCGCCGTGCCGTCCCGACCATCGGCTTCCGGCAGTGAAGGGCTGATGATCGCGCGGTAAAACCTCTCGGTGTTGTCAGCACGGAGTCGTACGCTGGTACTCCAGAGGCCGTCGAGCAGCGACTGCCCTGCAACGGGAGGTATGTGCAGGCCCGAGGGCCGGCCCATGACTCAGTCACCTACACAGCCGCAGGCGCGTGCCCAGATCAGGATTCCGGCCGCACACCCCATGGTGATGCTCCTGGGATCGGGTGACTCGCTGCTGCGCGTGATCGAAACGGCGTTCCCGGCTGCCGACATCCATGTCCGGGGCAATGAGATAAGCGCGACTGGCAGCGCGGCGGACGTCGCCCTGATCCAGCGCCTGTTCGACGAGATGGTGCTGGTGCTCCGCACCGGACTGCCGATGACGGAGGACGCTGTGGAACGCTCGATCGCCATGCTCAGGGCGAGCGGGAACGGCAACGGGGACGGCGTGGAGACCCCCGCCGAGGTGCTCACCCAGAACATCCTCTCCAGCCGTGGCCGCACGATCCGCCCCAAGACGCTCAACCAGAAGCGGTACGTCGACGCCATCGACGAGCACACCATCGTCTTCGGTATCGGCCCCGCAGGCACCGGCAAGACCTATCTCGCGATGGCCAAGGCGGTCCAGGCCCTGCAGTCCAAGCAGGTCAGCCGGATCATCCTGACCAGGCCGGCCGTCGAGGCGGGCGAGCGGCTCGGCTTCCTGCCGGGCACGCTGTTCGACAAGATCGACCCGTATCTGCGCCCGCTGTACGACGCGCTGCACGACATGCTCGACCCCGACTCGATCCCGCGGCTGATGGCGGCGGGCACGATCGAGGTGGCGCCGCTGGCGTACATGCGTGGCCGCACCCTGAATGACGCGTTCATCATCCTGGACGAGGCGCAGAACACCAGTGCCGAGCAGATGAAGATGTTCCTGACCCGGCTCGGCTTCGACTCGAAGATCGTCGTCACGGGTGACGTCACCCAGGTCGACCTCCCGACCGGGACGAAGAGCGGTCTGCGTCAGGTGCAGGAGATCCTGGAGGGTGTCCCGGACGTGCACTTCTCCCGGCTCACGTCGCAGGATGTCGTCCGGCACAAGCTGGTCGGCCGTATCGTCGACGCGTACGAGAAGTACGACAACGCAGAGGGCCGAGACGGCCGCAACGGGAAGTAGTCGCACCGCACCATGTCGATCGACGTCAACAACGAGTCCGGAACCGAGGTCGACGAGCAGGCGATCCTCGACATCGCCCGCTACGCGCTCGCCCGGATGCGGATCCACCCGCTGTCCGAACTCTCGGTGATCGTGGTCGACACCGCGGCCATGGAGCAGCTCCACATCCAGTGGATGGACCTCCCGGGACCGACGGATGTCATGTCCTTCCCGATGGACGAGCTCCGTCCGCCGGCCAAGGACGACGAGGAGCCCCCGCAGGGGCTCCTCGGTGACATCGTCCTCTGCCCCGAGGTCGCGAAGAAGCAGGGCGAAGAGGCGGACACCGGGCACTCCATGGACGAGGAACTGCAGCTCCTCACCGTCCACGGAGTGCTGCACCTCCTCGGTTACGACCACGAGGAGCCGAACGAGAAGGCCGAGATGTTCGGCCTGCAGGCGGCGATCGTCGACGGCTGGCGCGGTGAGCGCGGGCTGACCGGGCCGTCGCCCGCCCCCACCGTCTCGTGAGCGTCCCCCTCGTCACGGGCGTCGTCCTGCTGCTCGTCGTCGGATGGCTGGCGGCCTGCGCCGAGGCCGGGATCGCCCGGACGTCCAGCTTCCGGGCAGCGGGCGCCGTCCGGGCCGGCCGGCGCGGCAGCGACAAGCTGTCGCAGGTCGCCGCCGACCCCACCCGCTACCTCAACGTGGCGCTGCTCGTACGGGTCGCCTGCGAGATGTCGGCCGGGGTGCTCGTCACGTACGCCTGCCTGAGCGAGTTGCCGGAGACCTGGGAGGCGCTGGCCGTCGCCATGGGCGTGATGGTCCTCGTCAGTTACGTCGCCATCGGGGTCTCGCCGCGCACCATCGGCCGCCAGCACCCGCTGAACACGGCCACGGCGGCGGCGTACGTCCTGCTGCCGCTGGCCAGGATCATGGGCCCGATCCCGCAGCTGCTGATCCTCATCGGCAACGCGCTGACCCCGGGCAAGGGCTTCCGCAAGGGCCCCTTCGCCAGTGAGGCCGAACTGCGCGCGATGGTCGACCTCGCCGAGCAGGAGTCGCTCATCGAGGACGAGGAACGCCGCATGGTGCACTCGGTCTTCGAGCTCGGCGACACCCTCGTCCGCGAGGTGATGGTGCCCCGCACCGACCTGGTCTGCATAGAGCGCTACAAGACGGTCCGCCAGGCACTGACCCTCGCCCTGCGCTCCGGCTTCTCGCGGATCCCGGTCACCGGGGAGAACGAGGACGACATCGTCGGCGTCGTCTACCTCAAGGACCTGGTCCGCAAGACGCACGTCAACCGGGACGCGGAGTCCGACCTGGTCTCCACGGCGATGCGCCCCGCCGCGTTCGTACCCGACACGAAGAACGCCGGTGACCTGCTGCGCGAGATGCAGCAGGACCGCAGCCACGTCGCGGTCGTCATCGACGAGTACGGCGGCACGGCGGGCATCGTCACCATCGAGGACATCCTCGAGGAGATCGTCGGCGAGATCACCGACGAGTACGACCGTGAACTCCCGCCGGTCCAGGAGCTGGAGAACGGCTGCTACCGGGTGACCGCGCGGCTCGACATCGGCGACCTCGGGGACCTGTTCGACCTCGACGAGTACGACGACGAGGATGTCGAGACGGTCGGCGGTCTGCTGGCGAAGGCGCTCGGACGGGTTCCGATCGCCGGAGCCTCCTCGGCGGTCGACCTGCCCGACGGCCGTCGGCTCCGGCTCACCGCGGAGTCCCCGGCGGGCCGCCGGAACAAGATCGTCACGGTGCTGGTGGAACCGGAGGGAACGGAATCGGGATGACTCCCCAGGAGTTGCGGGCGTTCTGCCTGGAGTTCAACGCGAGTGCCGAGGAGTTTCCCTTCGGCCCCGAGACCTCCGTCTTCAAGGTCCTCGGGAAGATGTTCGCCCTCAGCGCGCTGGACGCACGGCCGCTGACGGTCAACCTCAAGTGCGACCCGGACGACGCCGTACGCCTCAGGGAGAAGTACGCCGCGATCGCGCCCGGCTGGCACATGAACAAGCGGCACTGGAACACGGTGACGGTCTCCGGGCTCCCGGGCCGGACGGTCCGGGAGCTCATCGAGGACAGTTACGACCTGGTGGTGGCCGGTCTCCCCAAGGCGGAACGCCTGAAACTGGACCGGCCGTAGGGCGGCGCTCAGCCCGCGCGCCGCAGACCCGCACCCGCCGCCGCACCCGCGGCCACCAGGATCACCGCGGCGGCCGCCACCACCAGTCGCACGCCGTCGAACAGCGTGCCCTGCGTCGTGGCGAGCACGCCCAGCAGCGGGATGCCGACCGTTATCCCCACCTGCTGGGTCGTGGTCACCAGACCGGTCGCCAGGCCCTGCTCCTCGTCCGGGACACCGGACGTCACCGTCACCCCGTACGAGATGATCGCGCCCAGGTGGAACATGCTGGCCAGCGAGACGGCCACCGTCGCGAGCAGGACACCCGAGTCCTCCCCCAGAGCGAGCAGCGCCCCGATGAACAGGCCCTGACCGAGCAGCGACACGACCAGGGTCGGGCGGGCACCGAAGCGGCCGATGACCCTCGACGCGTACATCCCCGCCGCCACCGAGGCGATGCCCTGCACGCCGAAGACCAGCCCCGTCCCGAAGGCGGAGAGCCCCAGCACCTCCTGGAGGTACAGGGTCAGCACGAACACGACGGTGCTCATCATCGAGAAGGTCGCCAGACCCCCGAGGTTGCCGAACGCCACCGTGCGGCGGCGCAGCATGGGAAGGGAGACCAGCGGGGCCGCCGCACGGGACTCGACGATCCCGAAGGCCGCCAGGAGCGCCACCCCCACGACGAGCGTGACGAGGACGTCCGCATCGCCGAAGCCGCGCTGGGCGGCCGTCGACAGCGAGTAGATCAGCGCGAGCAGACCGCCGGTGACGGTCACGGCACCCGGCACGTCCAGCTTCGGCCGGTCCGGCGTACGCGACTCGGCGAGCACCTTCGGTGCCAGGACGAGCACGATCACCGAGGCGAGGGCCAGGAGCCCCATCGTGGAGCGCCAGCCGAGCGTGTCGGTGAGCACACCGCCCGCCACCATGCCGACGGTGAAGCCCAGCGAGAGAAGTGTGCCGCTGATACCCAGGGCCCGGTCCCGCAGCGGCCCCTCCGGGAACGTCGTCGTCAGCAGCGACATCCCGGTCGGCACGATCACGGCCGCGCCGAGCCCCTGCAGCGCCCGTCCCGCGAGGAACGACGCGGGGTCCCAGGCCAGCGTCGCCAGCAGTGAGGACGTCCCGAACAGGGCGAGGCCGGTGAGGAACAGCCTGCGCCTGCCGTAGAGATCGGCGATCCGGCCGAAGAGCAGCAGGAAGCCGCCGGACGGCAGGGCGAACGCCGTGACGGCCCACTGGAGCCCCGACGTGCTGAGCCCCAGATCCTTGCCGAGGACGGGCAGTGCCACATTCAGGACGGAGAAGTCGAGCGCCACCATGAACTGGGCGGCGCACAGCACGAAGAGAACGAGACGGGCCCGGCCCGGGAGCCGGGCAGGTGCGGGGTTCACGGGGTCAGCGGTGCCGACGGGTGCGGTGGTTGGGGTTTCGATCGCCATGTGCGACAGCCTGGAGCCGCAGGAATATCGGTGGGGAGCGGGAACTTATCCTGTTGGCCGCACCACCAGGCAGGCGCACGCACGGACACGGACACCAGGGGGAGTACGTGGCCTCACCGGCCCAGAACAGCACCACGGCCCGCGGTACCGCCGGCGACAAGGCGCACCGCCTCGCCGAACTGCGGGAGTTCCTGATGAGCCGCAGGGCCAGGGTCACCCCGGCCGAGGCCGGACTGCCGGACGGCGGGGCACGCAGACGTACCCCCGGGCTGCGCCGTGAGGAGGTCGCCGTCCTCGCGGGCGTCGGCGTCTCCTGGTACCAGTGGCTGGAGCAGGGCCGCGACATCACCGTGTCCCCCCAGGTCCTGGACTCCGTGGGCCGGGTGCTGCGGCTCAACAGCGCGGAACGCCGCCATCTCTACGTCCTGGCAGGCCTCAACCCGCCCGCGCCCGAAGTCGATCCGGCCGACCGCGACATGTGCGCGGGGCTCACCCGCCTCATCGACGCCTGGATGCCCTTTCCGGCGCACATCATGGACCGGTACTGGAACACCGTGCTCTACAACGACGCGGCTTCGGCGGTGCTCGGCATGCGTCCCGGCATCGTGCAGAACTGCATGATCGCCTTCTTCACCGATCCGGTGTACCGGGCGAGGTCGACCCAGTGGGAGCTGATCGCCTGCCGGGTCGTCGCGCAGTTCCGGGCCGCCTGCTCGGACCACCCCGAGGACGAGGGGTTCCGTGCCGTCGTCGCGGAGGCGAGGAGGCTCAGCACCGAGTTCGCCGCGCTCTGGGACCGGCGCGACGTCGCCCCCGGCGGCCAGATCCGCAAGGAACTGCAGCATCCGCTCGTCGGCACACTCAGCGTGGAGTCCACCCAGCTGCGGGTCCCGGCCCGCCCGGACCTGGTGATCGTGCTGCACACTCCGCTGCCCGACACGGGTACGGAGGCCAAGCTCCAGTGGCTGGCCTCGCCCGAGGGGCGGCGCGGCTCGATGTACCCCGTGGCCGGGTGACCGGACCCCGTTGCGGAGCGGGTGCCCTCCCGCTTCGTATGCTCAGCACATGACCGACAGCACCGACCTCGGACCCGAGGACCGCAAGATCGTCACGCTGGCCCGCAGCGTCCGCGCCCGCAACGGAGTGCCGGAGGGCGCCGCGGTACGGGACGAGACGGGACGCACGTACGCCGCGGGCACCGTCGCCCTGGACTCGCTGAAGCTCAGTGCGCTGCAGACCGCCGTCGCGATGGCGGTGGCCGGCGGGGCGACCTCACTGGAGGCCGCCGCGATCGTCTCCTCTGCCGAGGCACCCTCGGCCGAGGACCGGGCCGCCGTCCGTGACCTGGGCGGACCCGACACGCCCGTGCTGCTTGCCGGGCCGGACGGCACGCTGCGGACCACGGTCACCGCCGGCTGAACAGGGGCCGATGCGCCCTGCTGTGCAACGCCGCCGCCGGGATCGGGGAGAATGGGCGCCATGAGCGCTCGACCGAACACAGAAGCTGCTGCGCAGCAGGCTGAGAACAACGCCCCCCACCGGGCCGGCTTCGCCTGCTTCGTGGGCCGCCCCAACGCGGGCAAGTCCACCCTCACGAACGCTCTGGTCGGTCAGAAGGTGGCGATCACTTCCAACCGCCCCCAGACCACCCGGCACACGGTGCGAGGCATCGTGCACCGTGCGGACGCGCAGCTGATCCTGGTGGACACGCCGGGTCTCCACAAGCCGCGCACACTGCTCGGGGAGCGGCTGAACGACGTCGTACGGACCACCTGGGCCGAGGTCGACGTCATCGGCTTCTGCCTGCCCGCCGACCAGAAGCTCGGCCCCGGCGACAAGTACATCATCAAGGAACTCGCCGGGATCAAGAAGACCCCGAAGATCGCGATCATCACCAAGACCGACCTGGTCGGGTCCAAGGCGCTCGCCGAGCAGCTGCTGGCCGTCTCCCGCGCGGGCGAGGAGTACGGCTTCGAGTGGGCGGAGATCATCCCGGTCTCCGCGGTCAAGGACCAGCAGGTCGATCTGCTGGCCGACCTGATCGCCCCGCTGCTCCCCGAGAGCCCCCCGCTCTACCCGGAGGGCGACCTCACCGACGAGCCCGAGATGGTCATGGTCGCGGAGCTGATCCGGGAGGCCGCGCTCGAAGGCGTACGGGACGAGCTGCCGCACTCCATCGCGGTCGTCGTCGAGGAGATGCTGCCCCGCGAGGACCGCCCCGCGGACAAGCCGCTGCTCGACATCCACGCGAACGTCTACATCGAGCGCCCCAGCCAGAAGGGCATCATCATCGGCCCCAAGGGCCAGCGGCTGAAGGACGTCGGCACGAAGTCCCGCAAGCACATCGAGGCACTGCTGGGCACGCCGGTCTTCCTGGACCTGCACGTGAAGGTCGCCAAGGACTGGCAGCGGGACCCCAAGCAGCTGCGCAAGCTCGGTTTCTGAGCGGCACCGGCACGGGCGGGCGGGCCGCCCGTCCCGGCGCTCCCCGGGGGGCCCGGGCCTACGCGCCTTCCCTGAGGATCCGTGTGATCAGCGTGCGCTGCGCCTCGGTCAGGCGGGGGTCCGCGCAGTGGACGGTCCGGTCGCCGACCGTGATCCGATAGCGGAAGCCGTCCGGTACGCCCGCGGGCGTACCGTCCCGGCCCGCGGCGAGCGCGGCCTCGGCGAGGGTCTCCCACTCCGCGGCGTCGGGCCGCCCCGAGGTGTCGACCTCGCCCCGGCGCGCGATGCCGGCGAACCCGCCGGTCCGGCTCACCTGAATCCGCATCGCGCACCGGCTCCCGTCTGATCCGTTCGTACCTGCCCGGCTCCTACCCGCTCATCTGGTCGGAACGCCGACCTCCGACCACGCCTTGAGCACCGCCTCCGCCTCGTCGCCCTCCCCGAAGCGGCTCCGCGCCGCGGCGACCGTCAGCCGGGCGAAGTCCGCGAACTCCGCGTCCTGGGCCAGAGCGCCCCCGGTCAGGACGTCGAACCAGATCTGGCCGGCCCGCTCCCACGCGTTCCCGCCGAGCGCCGTGGCCAGCAGGTAGAACGCGCGGTTCGGGATGCCGGAGTTGAGATGCACCCCGCCGTTGTCCTCGTCCGTGTCGATGTAGTCGTCCATCGACGCGGGCTGCGGGTCCTTGCCGAGGACGTCGTCGTCGTACGCCGTGCCCGGAGCCTTCATCGAGCGCAGCGCGACCCCGCTGACACGGGGTGCGAGCAGGCCCGCGCCGATCAGCCAGTCACCCTGTTCCGCGCTCTGGCCGAGTGAGTACTGCTTGACCAGGGAGCCGAACACGTCGGACACCGATTCGTTGAGCGCGCCCGACTGGCCCTGGTAGACCAGGTTGGCCGTGTACTGGGTCAGCCCGTGCGCCAGCTCGTGGGCGATCACGTCGATGGCGACGGTGAAGTCGAGGAAGATCTCTCCGTCCCCGTCGCCGAAGACCATCTGCTCGCCGTCGAAGAACGCGTTGTTGTACTTCTCGTCGTAGTGCACGGAGCCGATCAGCGGCAGCCCCTTGCCGTCGATCGAGCTGCGGCCGTACGCCATGAGGAGCAGCTCGAAGGTGGCGCCGAGGCCCGCGTACGCACGGTTGACGCTGGCGTCCTGAGTGGCCTCGTCGCCCTCGTCACGGACCAGGTGGCCCGGCAGGTCCGTGCCGTGGCGGCAGTCGTACAGGGTCCGGTGCGGCTTGGAGGGGACGGGGTCCGACGTGCTCGGGACCTCGGGGGTGTGGGCCAGCGCGGTCATCCGGCGACGGTCGCGCCGGGCCGCGTCGGCCCGCAGGGTGCGGCGTGCGGGGCCGGCCAGGCGCGGGTCGTCCGCCTGGGACAGCTTGTCGAGGAGATGGGGCGGCACGATGGTGCAGAAGACGGGGTGGAACCCGTTGTTCGGTCGAGGCTGCATGCAAATGACTGTGGCACTCCGTGACCGCACTGTCACTGGTTGCGATAGTGATTGACGAAATAGAGTGATGAGTCACCGTTTTACCCACACGGTGATCCGATCCCGCATACTGATACGGACCCACGCATCAGGCGCCTCTCGGTTAGTCTTGCCGCATCATGCGTTTCGGGCTGCTCCTTCTTAGCTGCCGCGGCGAGGGCCTGTAGTCGTAGGCCGGCTCCCTCCCCGCGGAGTTCGCTGTTGCAGCGACACAGTCGGCCGCCCCTGCTGGACCTCCTAGGAGCCCTACGCCATGACTGCCGTAAATCCCGCTGTGAACGCCGCTGCATCCGTGAACGCCGACGATGCGGCCGCCCCCGTCAACGGGCCCACTCCGGTCACCAACGCGACGCAGCTCCAGAAGCCGTCCGGGATGCCGGTCCACAAGTACCGCGGGTACGAGGCAGTGGACATCTCCGACCGCACGTGGCCGGACAACCGCATCACCCGGGCGCCCCGCTGGCTGTCCACCGATCTGCGCGACGGCAACCAGGCACTGATCGACCCGATGTCCCCGGCCCGCAAGCGCGAGATGTTCGACCTGCTCGTACGCATGGGCTACAAGGAGATCGAGGTCGGCTTCCCGTCCTCCGGTGAGACCGACTTCGCGTTCGTGCGCTCCATCATCGAAGAGGGCGCGATCCCCGAGGACGTGACGATCTCCGTCCTGACGCAGGCCCGTGAGGAACTGATCGAGCGGACCGTCGAGTCGCTGGTCGGCGCCCGCCGCGCCACCGTCCACCTGTACAACGCCACCGCGCCCACCTTCCGCCGTGTGGTCTTCCGCGGCTCGAAGGAGCAGGTCAAGCAGATCGCCGTGGACGGCACCCGGCTGGTCATGGAGTACGCGGACAAGATCCTGGGCGACGAGACGATCTTCGGCTACCAGTACAGCCCGGAGATCTTCACCGACACCGAGCTGGACTTCGCCCTGGAGGTCTGCGAGGCCGTCTGTGACGTCTGGCAGCCGGAGGAGGGCCGGGAGATCATCCTGAACCTGCCCGCCACCGTGGAGCGTTCGACGCCGTCCACGCACGCGGACCGGTTCGAGTGGATGTCCCGCAACCTGAGCCGTCGCGAGCACGTCTGCCTGTCGGTCCACCCGCACAACGACCGCGGCACCGCCGTGGCCGCCGCCGAGCTGGCCATCATGGCGGGCGCCGACCGCATCGAGGGCTGCCTGTTCGGCCAGGGCGAGCGCACCGGGAACGTCGACCTGGTCACGCTGGGCATGAACCTGTTCTCCCAGGGTGTGGACCCGCAGATCGACTTCTCGCAGATCGACGAGATCCGCCGTACGTCCGAGTACTGCAACCAGATGGAGGTCCACCCGCGCCACCCCTACGCGGGCGACCTGGTCTACACCGCCTTCTCCGGCTCCCACCAGGACGCCATCAAGAAGGGCTTCGACGCCATGGAGGCCGACGCGGCCGCCCGGGGCGTGACCGTCGACGATCTCGAGTGGGCCGTGCCGTACCTGCCGATCGACCCGAAGGACGTCGGCCGCTCGTACGAGGCCGTCATCCGGGTCAACTCGCAGTCCGGCAAGGGCGGAATCGCCTACGTCCTGAAGAACGACCACAAGCTGGACCTGCCCCGCCGGATGCAGATCGAGTTCTCCCGGATCATTCAGGCCAAGACCGACGCCGAGGGCGGCGAGGTCACACCGAACCAGATCTGGTCGACGTTCCAGGACGAGTACCTGCCCAACCCGGACAACGCCTGGGGACGCGTACAGATCCGCAGCGGCCAGACGACGACCGACACGGACGGCAAGGACACGCTCACCGTCCAGGCGACCGTCGACGGTTCGGACACCGTGCTGACCGGTACCGGCAACGGTCCGATCTCCGCGTTCTTCGAAGCGCTGCAGGCCATCGGCATCGACGCGCGTCTGCTGGACTACACCGAGCACACGATGAGCGAGGGCGCGAGCGCCCAGGCCGCCTCCTACATCGAGTGCGCGATCGACGGCAAGGTGCTGTGGGGCATCGGTATCGACGCCAACACCACGCGCGCCTCGCTCAAGGCGGTCGTCTCCGCGGTCAACCGCGCGACGCGCTGACGGCTCCGGCGACCCTTCGGAGATACGTCCGAGAAGTCGCGGAACCACCCGGTTCAGGAGCCCCGTCCACCCGCCGAGGGTGGGCGGGGTTCGGCCATCTCCGGGTGTTGTGACATCCGGGATACTGACGCCACATCACGCATGTGGCTAACATCACGTCCAACGCGGCAATGTTGCCGGAGCGTTACGGAGGTGTGCGACGTGCGGTCAGCCAAAGGACAACGCGCCATGAGACTGCGTATCTGCGGCATCCGCACCGTATGGGACACCACGGGCGACGGTGAGTTCTTCTGCCCCGGCTGCGGAGGCGACCGCAACTACCGGCGTCTGACCGGACGCAACCGCTTCACCGTGCTCGGCCTGCCGCTGCTGCGGCGCGGCGGCACCGGCCCCGTGATCGAATGCGCCGCCTGCCGGGCCCACTTCCCGACCGACACCCTCGAGCACCCCACCACCACCCGGTTCTCCGCCATGCTCCGCGAAGCCGTGCACACCGTCACGCTCGCCGTGCTCGCCGCGGGCGGAACCACCTCCCGTACGGTCCTGGAGGCCGCGGCGGCCACCGTCCGCGACGCCGGACTCGACGACTGCACCCAGGAACAGCTCTTCACCATCGTCGAGGTGCTCGCGGCGGACACCGGGCACGGCGACGGCACCGACCCCGCGGCCGAGGCCTGCGGCGCCGCCCTCGCCATCGAACTGCACGAGGTGCTGAAGCCGCTCGCCCCGCACCTGGCCGTGGCCGGACGCGAGACGGTCCTGCTGCAGGGCGCCAGGATCGCGCTCGCCGACGGCCCGTACAGCCCGGCCGAACGCGAGGTGCTGACGACGGTGGGCGGCGCGCTCCAGCTCTGCCCCGGCGACACCGCCGAACTGCTCGCGGCAGCCGCGCGTACGCCTTCGTAGGCCCCGGAGCCGCGGTACTCCCCAGGGAGTACCGGAGGCTGTGGGCCACCCCCGGCAGTAGCGGTGATGTCCCTCCCGCGTGCGACGAATCGGCCTTCCCCGGACGGGAGTCTGGACAGGACCGACACCGTCCAGGAGGGGAGGGCCCCGTCATGAGGGCCGAAACGGAAATGAGCGGGCGACCGCAGCCCGACCGCGGGTCGCGGCTGCGGCAGGCGGTTCCGTGGGTGATCGTCGCCTTCTGGGTCGCGCTGATAGCCGTCGTGGGGCCGTTCGCGGGCAGCCTCGGCGACGTGCAGCGTGACCGCGCCGTCGACTATCTGCCGGCGGGCGCCGACTCCACCCAGGTCGCGAAGATCCAGGACACGCTGCCCGGCGGCGAGTCCACCGACCTCGTCCTCGTCTACCACCGGGACGGCGGACTGACCGCGGCCGACCGGGCCACGGCCGGCGAACAGACCACCGCGGTCGCACGCGACCACACCCTCACCGCCACGCCTCGGGGCATTCCGTCCGAGGACGGCACGACCCTGATGTTCCCGGTCTCCTCGACCGAACCGGGCCAGGACGAGGAAGCCAGGGCAGCGTTCGTCGACGCGGTGCGCGGGACCACCGAGGGGGGCGGTGGGCTGAGCGTCGAGGTCGGCGGCCCGGGGGCGCTGATGACCGACGCCCAGGAGGTCTACGGGTCCCTGGACGGTCCGCTGCTCTACACGACCGTCGCCGTTGTCGCGATCCTGCTGATCGTGATCTACCGCAGCCCGTTCCTGTGGCTGGTGCCCCTGATCGTCGCAGGGATCGCCGACGTCCTGTCGATGGCGGTGGTGTACGGGCTCAACCAGGGCTTCGACATCACCGTCAGCGGTCAGAGCTCGGGGGTGATGACCATCCTGGTCTTCGGTGCGGGCACCGACTACGCCCTGCTGCTCGTGGCCCGCTACCGCGAGGAACTGGGCCGCCGGGCACGGCCCCACGACGCGATGGCCGCCGCCCTGCGCGGCTGCGGGCCCGCTGTCGTCGCCTCCTCGGGCACCGTCGCGGCCGGGCTGCTGTGCCTGCTTGCCGCCGACCTCAACAGCAGCCGGGGCATGGGCCCCATCGCGGCCGTCGGGGTGCTGTGCGCCCTCTTCGCCATGATGACCCTGCTGCCGGCGATCCTCGTGCTCCTGGGCCGCCGCGTCTTCTGGCCGCTCGTTCCCGCGTACGGCAGCACACCCAAGCAGCGCCGGTCGCTCTTCGCCGCGATGGGCAGCTCCGCCGGACGCAGGCCGATCGCCGTGCTCGTCTCCGGAGGAGTACTGCTCGGCGCACTCGCGCTCGGCGTGTTCAGCATGCCGGGCGACCTCAAACAGGAGGACTCCTTCACCAGCAAGCCCGAGTCGATCACCGCGATGGAGACCCTCTCCGCCGCCTATCCCGAGCGCTCCACCCAGCCGATCACCGTGATCACCCCCACCGGCCGGGCGGACGACACGCTGGCGACGGCCCGTACGACCGACGGCGTCGCGGCCGCCGAGCGCGGCCGCAGCGGCGCCGGCTGGACCGAGCTGTCCGTCACCGCGCAGGACCCACCCGAATCGGCGGGGGAGCAGGCCACCATCACGGCCCTGCGCAGTGCTCTGGAGGGCAGCCACGTGGGCGGGCCCAGCGCCCAGCAGATGGACCTGGAGAAGACCAGCGCCCGCGACCTGAAGCTCGTCGTACCGCTCGTCATCCTCTCCGTCCTGCTGATCCTGGTCGTGCTGCTGCGGAGCCTCGTCGCGCCGCTGCTCCTCGTCGTCGCCGTCGTCGCGGTCTGGGGAGCCTCGCTCGGTATCGCGGGACTTCTCTTCGAGCCGCTCCTCGGCCTCGAAGGCACCGACCCCGGACTCCCTTTGCTGTCCTTCGTCTTCCTGGTGGCGCTCGGCGTCGACTACGGGATCTTCCTCCTGCACCGGATGCGGGAGGAGTGCCTCTCCGGAGCCGAACCCACGGCCGCCGCGCTCACCGCCCTGCGCACGACCGGCGGGGTCATCGCCTCGGCAGGACTGGTGCTCGCGGCCACCTTCGGCGTGCTCACGAGCATGCCGATGACGGCCCTGGTCGAGATGGGCTTCGTCATCGCGGTCGGTGTGCTCCTGGACACCTTCCTCGTCCGCACCTACCTGGTCACCTCGGCGAGCGTGGCCCTGGGACGCCGGGTGTGGTGGCCGGGCGCACTCGGCCGCAGGCCCGCCCCGGACAGCGCCCGCACACCGGAACTCACAGCGACCCGCTGACGGGACCGCGCAACTGACCGAGGATGGCAGCGTGTCCGCAACCCGAACCACGCGCCGCGGCGAGCGCGTCCTGGCCGTCGTCAACCGCGACCCCATGGACGCGCCGCACAAGCTGCGCACCGACGCCCTCATCGCGGGGGGCGCCGGTGCGCTGTCCGTCGTGCTCGCCCTCGTCACCGACGACGGAAGGGTCCCCGACACGCTCGGCTGGGTCCTGCTCCTGGCCAGTGCCGTCCCGCTGGTGTGGCGCCGCAGCAGCCCCGTCGTCGTCCTGCTCTCGATGATCCCGGTCCTCATGGCCTACCACGGGATGGACAACGCCCACACGGCACCGATGCCGCAGACCTTCATCGTGCTCTACACCGTGGCGGTGACCGGCCGTCCGCTGCGCACCCTGCTCACCGGCGGCGTCGTGCTCGGCGCGATGGTGTCCGTCGTATCGGCCATCGACGCCCACCAGGGGCTCGAACTGCTGCGGATCTCCGGCTGGATCATCGCCGTGCTGTTCTTCGGTGTGGACGTGCGGTTCTACCGCCGGTACGTCGCCTCCATGGTGGAGCGCGCGGAACGGGCCGAGCGCACCAGGGAGGAGGAGGCCCGGCGCCGAGTCACCGAGGAACGGCTGCGTATCGCACGCGACCTGCACGATCTTCTGGCCCACAGCATCACCGTCATCGGGGTGCAGACGTCAGTGGCCTCGCACATCCTGACCGTCGACCCCGAGCGCCTGGACCGCGAAGCCGTCGCGCGGGCCCTCGACGACATCGCGGGGACCTGCCGGGAGGCCCGCGCCGAACTGCGCACCACCCTCCAGGTCCTGCGCGCGGACTCCCACGAGAGCGACGGGCCGCTGCCCGGCCTGGTCGCTCTGCCCGGTCTCGTACGGGCTGCCGAGGCGGCAGGGGCGACGGTCGAGCTCTCCGTACCGGACCAGGCGGAGGGGATCGCCCCGGCGACCGGTGCCGCCACGTACCGGATCGTTCAGGAGTCCCTGACGAACGCCGTGCGGCACGCGGGGCCGGGGGTACGGATCAGGGTCGCCGTGGAACCGGATCCCGGCAGTGGGGCCCTGCGGGTCACGGTCACCGACGACGGCGCGGGGCGCGAGAGCTCCGGGACGGGCGGCTCCGGGCCCGGATTCGGCATCGTGGGGATGCGGGAACGCGCACGCAGTTCGGGCGGCACACTGGCCGTGGGACCCCTTCCCGGGGGCGGCTTCGAAGTCGCGGCGGTGCTGCCGCTGCCCGGACCACGGGACGGGGAGCCGTCCGGGGAGCCTGCGGCCGTCGCCGCGGACACAGGGGAGACCGCACGATGATCCGGGTCCTGCTCGCCGACGATCAGACGCTCGTCAGGGCCGCCTTCGCGATGCTCGTCGGGTCCGACCCCGGCATGACCGTCGTCGCCGAGGCCGCCACCGGCCTCGAAGCGGTCGAGAAGGCCCGCTCGGCACGGGCCGACCTCGTCGTCATGGACATCCGCATGCCCGAGCTCGACGGCATCGAGGCCACCCGCCGCATCGCCGCCGACGAGGACCTCGCCGGGGTCAAGGTCCTCGTGCTGACGACGTACGACACCGACGACCACGTCGTGGAGGCCCTGCGCGCGGGCGCGTCCGGCTTCCTGGTCAAGGACACCCGGCCCGCCGAGCTCCTCGCCGCCATCAGGACGGTGGCCGCGGGCGAGGCCCTGCTCTCCCCGGGGCCGACCGCACGGCTCATCGCCCGGGTGCTCAGCGCTCCCCGCGCGCCCGACACCGCCGTCACCGGCGGCCCGGACCGTCTCTCGGACCGCGAGCGCCAGGTCCTCGGCCTCGTCGCGCGCGGATTGAACAACACCGAGATCGCCGAGACCCTGGGGCTCAGCCCGCTCACCGCGAAGACACATGTGAGCAGGATCATGGGCAGGCTGGGCGCCAGGGACCGGGCACAACTCGTGATCATCGCCTACGAGTCCGGCCTCGTCGTACCCGCGAGCCACCAGGAATGAGGACCGCCGACGGGCCGCCGTCCCGGTGGGCGACAATGGGCGCATGAGCTTGTTCCGGGACGACGGCGTCGTGCTGCGTACGCAGAAGCTGGGCGAGGCCGACCGGATCATCACGATCCTGACCCGCGGCCACGGCCGGGTGCGTGCCGTCGCACGCGGGGTGCGGCGCACCAAGTCCAAGTTCGGGGCACGGCTCGAACCCTTCTCCCATGTGGACGTGCAGTTCTTCGCGCGCGGCAGCGAACTGATCGGCCGCGGTCTTCCCCTGTGCACCCAGAGCGAGACGATCGCCCCGTACGGCGGGGGCATCGTCTCCGACTACGGCCGCTACACCGCGGGCACCGCGATGCTGGAGACCGCCGAGCGCTTCACCGACCACGAGGGCGAGCCCGCGGTCCAGCAGTACCTGCTGCTGGTGGGCGGGCTGCGCACCCTCTCGCGCGCCGAACACGCGCCGAACCTCATCCTCGACGCGTTCCTGCTGCGGTCCCTCGCCGTCAACGGCTACGCCCCCAGCTTCGACGACTGCGCCAAGTGCGGAATGCCCGGTCCGAACCGGTTCTTCTCCGTCGCGGCGGGCGGCGTCATATGCGGCGACTGCCGGGTACCCGGCAGCGTCGTACCCTCAGCGGAGGCCCTCGAGCTGCTGAGCGCACTGCTCACCGGTGACTGGGAGACGGCGGACGCGTCCGAGGCGCGTCATGTCAGGGAGGGCAGCGGACTGGTGTCCGCCTATCTGCACTGGCATCTGGAGCGCGGGCTGCGCTCGCTGCGGTACGTAGAGAAGTGACACAGGGAGACGAGAGAGCTCATGGCAGTACGCGGGATTCTCGGTGGCCGTAGCCGGCGCGAGTACAAGACCCCCGAGCCGCACCCCTCCGGCGCCACCCCGCCGAAGATCCCCGGCGAGCTGGTTCCCAAGCACGTCGCGGTCGTGATGGACGGCAACGGCCGCTGGGCCAAGGAGCGGGGCCTCCCGCGGACCGAGGGCCACAAGGTCGGCGAGGGCGTCGTCATGGACGTCCTCAAGGGCTGCATCGAGATGGGTGTCAAGAACCTCTCGCTGTACGCCTTCTCCACCGAGAACTGGAAGCGCTCGCCGGACGAGGTGAAGTTCCTGATGAACTTCAACCGCGACGTCATCCGCCGCCGCCGCGACGAGATGGACGAGCTCGGCATCCGGATCCGCTGGGTCGGCCGCATGCCGAAGCTGTGGAAGTCCGTCGTCCAGGAGCTCCAGGTCGCCCAGGAGCAGACGAAGGACAACGACAAAATGACGCTGTACTTCTGCGTCAACTACGGTGGCCGGGCCGAGATCGCCGACGCCGCGCAGCGCATCGCGCAGGACGTCGCGGCAGGGAAGCTCGACCCGTCGAAGGTCAACGAGAAGACGTTCGCGAAGTACATCTACTACCCGGACATGCCGGACGTCGACCTCTTCGTACGTCCCAGCGGCGAGCAGCGCACGTCCAACTACCTGATCTGGCAGAGCGCGTACGCCGAGATGGTCTTCCAGGACGTCCTGTGGCCGGACTTCGACCGCCGGGACCTGTGGCGCGCCTGCCTGGAGTTCGCCCGGCGCGACCGCCGTTTCGGCGGCGCCGAGGAGGAGGCGGCGACGGGACAGGGACCGGCCGTCTGACCGGACTGTACGATCATGGCCCGTCGGGCAGGGGAGGGGTCGTGCCGCAGGAACCGGACGTCGTGGAGCGGGGGGCGGTCGAGCTGAGATTCCGGCTGACCGCCCGGGACTGCACGAACGCGCTGCGCGCCCGCAGCAGGGTCAGCGCGGAGGGCAGGCGTCACCGGTTGCTCGGAGTGCTGCTGCTGGCGCTGACGGCCGTGCTGGTGGCACTGGAGGCGGGGCTCGGGGTCGACTTCCCGCCGGCGATGTACGCGCTGGCGGGCATCACGGGCCCGCTGATGTTCCTGGCCCCGTGGCTGATGGCCCGTCAGGTGTGGAACTACGTCAAGCGGCAGGGCGAGTCCCGTGCCCGGGTGGACGAGGACGGCCTGACCGTGACCATGGACCACTCCAGTGGTTCCGTGGGCTGGGCCGCACAGCCGCGGTACCTGGAGACCGACGAGCTCTTCGTCCTGCTCAGTGACGACCGCAACGCCACCGCGATGACCCTGCTCGCCAAGCGCGGAGCCGGCGGCCCGGCCGCGGTCGACCGGCTGCGCGGGATACTCGACCGCCACCTGACGAGAGTCTGAGCCTTCGGGGGAGAGCCCCGGAGGACCTCCGGGGCGGACGGCCTACTCGGTGGGTGACGCGCACTCCGCGCAGGTCCCGAAGATCTCCACCGTGTGGGCCACGTTCACGTAGCCGTGCTGCGAGGCGATCGTCTCGGCCCACTGCTCCACGGCAGGCCCCTCGACCTCGACGGCCTTGCCGCAGATCCGGCACACCAGATGGTGGTGGTGGTCCCCCGTCGAGCAGCGCCGGTAGACGGCCTCGCCGTCCGTCGTCCGCAGGACGTCGACCTCGCCCGCGTCGGCGAGGGACTGCAGGGTGCGGTAGACCGTCGTCAGCCCGACCGAGTCGCCCCGGTGCTTGAGCACATCGTGCAGGTCCTGGGCGCTGCGGAACTCGTCCACCTCGTCCAGCGCCGCGGCGACCGCCGCGCGCTGCTTGGTGGACCGGCCGCGTACCGGGGCCGCGTTCGTGCCACTGATCGGCGCCGTGGCCACAGGTGCCTCCTCATGTCGCCCGTACGTATGTCGGGCCATTGTGCCAGCCCGTACCGGCGGCACGGTCGACACGTCAGACATGGACGTCGTCCGTGGCCGTGCGGGCCTTCGGTACCTCCAGGGTGCACTCGGACCCGTCCGCTCCGCGTTCACGGGCGCGCCTGCGGGCCAGTGGTGCGGCGAGCGCGGTCAGCGCGATGAACACGGCGATGGCCAGCAGCACGATCGTCGCGCCGGGCGGTACGTCCTGGTAGTACGAGGTCACGGTGCCGGTCAGGGTCACGGCCGTACCGATGACGACGGCCAGGACGAACGTCACCTTGAAGGACTTCGAGATCTGCTGCGCCGCCGCGACCGGGACCACCATCAGCGCGCTGACCAGCAGCAGGCCGACGACCCGCATCGCCACGGTGACCGTCACCGCAGCCGTCACGGCGACCAGCAGGTTGAGCGCCCGCACCGGAAGGCCGGTGACCCTGGCGAACTCCTCGTCCTGGCTGACCGCGAACAGCTGCCGCCGCAGCCCCACCGTCACCAGCACCACGAAGGCGGCCAGTACGACGATCGCGCGGACGTCCTCCTCGGAGACCGTCGACAGGGAGCCGAAGAGGAACGAGGTGAGGTTGGCGTTGGAGCCGGTGTCGGAGAGGTTGATCAGCATCACCCCGCCCGCCATGCCGCCGTAGAACAGCATGGCCAGGGCGATGTCGCCGCGGGTGCGTCCGTACCAGCGGATCAGTTCCATGACGACCGAGCCCGCGACGGCGACGAGCGTGGCCATCCAGACGGGGTTGGTGGAGAGCAGGAAGCCGAGACCGACACCGGTCATCGCGATGTGCCCGATGCCGTCGCCCATCAGGGCCTGGCGGCGCTGGACCAGGAAGATGCCGATGGCGGGGGCGGTGATCCCGACCAGGACGGCCGCGATCAGGGCCCGCTGCATGAAGGGGGGTGTGAGGAATTCCATGATCAGCTCAGCAGTCCCGTCCGGACGGGCTCGGAGGCCGCGTGGGGGTGTACGTGGTCGTGGCCGGGCAGCGCGTGCTGGCCCAGGGCCTCGGGGGGCGGTCCGTCGTGCGTCACGCAGCCGTCGCGCAGCACGATCGCCCGGTCGATCAGCGGTTCCAGCGCGCCGAGCTCGTGCAGGACGAGCAGCACCGTCGTACCGGCGGCGACCTGCTCGCGCAGTGTCTCGGCGAGGATCTCCTGGCTGGCCAGGTCGACGCCGGCCATCGGTTCGTCCATGATCAGCAGTTCCGGCTCGGAGGCCAGCGCACGGGCGATCAGGACCCGCTGGTGCTGCCCGCCGGAGAGGGCGTTCACGGAGTCCTTGGCCCGGTCGGCGAGTCCGACGAGCTCGATGGCACGGTCGACGGCCGCCCGGTCCGCCTTGCCCGGCAGCCTCAGCTTCGTACGCGACAGGCGCCCCGAGGAAACGACCTCGCGGACCGTGGCGGGGACGCCGCCGGCGGCCGTGGTGCGCTGCGGTACGTAGCCGACGCGGGCCCAGGTGCGGAAGCGGCGCAGCGGGGTGCCGAACAGTTCGACGGTGCCGCCGGTGAGCGGGACCTGGCCGATGACGGAGCGCACGGCCGTGGACTTGCCCGATCCGTTGGCGCCGAGCAGCGCGGCGACCTCACCGCGGTGGACGGTGAGATCGACGCCGCGCAGCACGGGGCGCGCACCGAGCGTCGCCGTGGCTCCGCGCATCTTGATCACGGGTTCGGGCCTGCTGGGCTCGGGCATGAGCTCCTCCGGTGCTGCTGGTACGGGCGGGGTGGGGGTCACTTCGCGCCGAGAGCCTTCTGCAGCGCGGCCAGGTTGGACTTCATGACCTCGAGGTAGTCAGCGCCCTTGGAGGAGTCCGTGATTCCCTCCAGCGGATCCAGGACGTCGGTCGTGAGCCCGAGGTCCTTGGCGAGCGTCTTGGCGGTCCTGTCGCTGGCGAGCGTCTCGAAGAACACGGTGGTGGCCTTGTTCTTCGACGCGACGGCGTGGATCTCGTTGATCCGGGCGGGGCTGGGCTCGGCCTCGGGGTCGATGCCGGCGATGCCCTCCTGGGTCAGACCGTAGCGCTCGGCGAGGTACCCGAAGGCGGAGTGGGTGGTGATGAAGGTCTTGGTGGCGGTGTCCCTCAGCCCGGTTTCGTACGCCGTGTTCAACGCGTTCAGCTCGTTGACCAGGGCATCCGTGTTCTTGCGGTAGTCCGCGGCGTGGTCGGGGTCCGCCTTCTCCAGGGACTTGCCGACGCCCTTCGCGACCTCCGCGTACTTCACCGGGTCCAGCCAGATGTGCGGGTCGGTGCCCGCCTCCTCGCCCTCGTGCGCGTGCTCCTCGCCCTCCTCGTGCCCGTGGTCGTGACCGTCGACCTCGGCGCCGTGGTTCTCGAGCGTGGTGAGTTCCGCCGCGTCCACGGTGTTCTCGACGCCGGCCTGGCCCACCGCGTCGTCGACGGCCGGCTGGACGCCCTTGAGGAACAGGATGTAGTCGGCCTCGCTCAGGCCGCCGATCTGGCGGGGGGTGAGGTCCAGGTCGTGCGGTTCGACGCCCGGCTTCGTCAGCTGCGTGACCGAGACGTGCGTCCCACCGATCCTCTCGGCCAGGAACTGCATCGGGTAGAAGGACGCCACCACGTTCAGCTTGTCGCCGCTCGCGTGGTCGGCCGCGTCGGAGGAGGAGCATGCGGAGAGCGCGGTGAGGCCGAGGGCGACTGCTCCGGCGACGGCGGTCGTGGGTATGAGGCGGCGTACGTTCATGACAGTCATTTTCAACAAAACTGGAAACGATTGTCAACAAGGCCGATGAGATGCCCGGATCGCAGTCCGGATCCCGTTAACCCCCCCGCCGATTTGATCCAAGGGGTGCGCCCGCCGGTAATCTGAGGCATTCACCCGCCCGTCACCCGAGCCCCGCCCCCCATCGAGGCGCTTTGCGCCGCCCCTGTCCCATTTCGCCGTCGCAATGAAGAGAGCACCGTGGCCGCCGACAAGATCGACACCATCGTCAGCCTGAGCAAGCGCCGTGGCTTCGTCTACCCCTGCAGTGAGATCTACGGGGGCCAGAGGGCCGCCTGGGACTACGGGCCGCTGGGCGTCGAGCTGAAGGAGAACCTCAAGCGCCAGTGGTGGCGCTACATGGTCACTTCGCGCGAGGACGTCGTCGGTATTGACTCCTCGGTCATCCTGGCCCCCGAGGTCTGGGTCGCCTCCGGCCATGTCGCCACCTTCTCCGACCCGCTCACCGAGTGCACCTCCTGTCACAAGCGCTACCGCGCCGACCACCTGGAGGAGGCGTACGAGGAGAAGCACGGCAAGCCGCCCGTCAGCGGCCTCGCCGACCTCAACTGCCCCAACTGCGGCAACAAGGGCACGTTCACCGAGCCCAAGCAGTTCTCGGGCCTCCTCTCCACGCACCTCGGCCCGACCCAGGACTCCGGCTCCGTCGCCTACCTGCGTCCCGAGACCGCCCAGGGCATCTTCACCAACTTCGGTCAGGTGCAGCAGACTTCGCGCAAGAAGCCGCCGTTCGGCATCGCGCAGATGGGCAAGTCCTTCCGGAACGAGATCACTCCGGGCAACTTCATCTTCCGCACGCGCGAGTTCGAGCAGATGGAGATGGAGTTCTTCGTCAAGCCGGGCGAGGACGAGCAGTGGCAGGAGTACTGGATGGAGCAGCGCTGGAACTGGTACACCGGCCTGGGCCTGCGCGAGGAGAACATGCGGTGGTTCGAGCACCCGCAGGAGAAGCTCTCCCACTACTCCAAGCGCACCGCTGACATCGAGTACCGCTTCCGCTTCGGCGGCAGCGAGTGGGGCGAGCTCGAGGGCGTCGCCAACCGCACGGACTTCGACCTCAAGGCGCACTCCAAGGCCTCCGGCACGGACCTGTCGTACTTCGACCAGGAGAAGGGCGAGCGCTACACCCCGTACGTCATCGAGCCGGCGGCCGGTGTCGGCCGTTCGCTGCTCGCCTTCCTCCTCGACGCCTACAACGAGGACGAGGCCCCCAACGCCAAGGGCGTCATGGAGAAGCGCGCCGTGATGCGTCTCGACCCGCGCCTGGCGCCGGTCAAGGTCGCCGTCCTGCCGCTGTCCCGCAACCCGCAGCTGTCGCCCAAGGCCAAGGGCCTCGCCGCAGACCTGCGGAAGAACTGGAACATCGAGTTCGACGACGCGGGCGCCATCGGCCGCCGCTACCGGCGTCAGGACGAGATCGGTACGCCGTTCTGCGTCACCGTCGACTTCGACACCCTCGACGACAACGCGGTGACCGTGCGCGAGCGCGACACCATGAAGCAGGAGCGCGTCTCCCTGGACCAGATCCAGGGCTACCTCGGCTCCCGCCTGCTGGGCTGCTGAGCACGCGCAGCTTGATAACGAAGCCCCCGGTACCCGCGCAGGGAGCCGGGGGCTTCGTGCACACTGGGCGCACTCGTCCACAGGAGGCCAGGATGCCGTCCATGACCACGAGCAAGGTCAGCAGATGGGACCAGCACGGACGTGAACACGTCGTCCACGTCCGGAAGTCGGGGATGCAGAGGCAGCTGACCTGCGACACCTGCGGGTGGCGCAAGGGCGCACAGTTCCTGCCGTGGCTGAAGGCCGAGGAGCACCTCGCCGAGTCCCACCAGGCGACGGTCGACCCGAGCGCCTGAGACGCTCCCGTGCCGCGGCAGAAAATCGGGTGATGAGTCGCCCCGGGCCGGGGTACCTTTTTCGGTATGTCTTCGTTCTTCCAGATCTACGAGTGAGAGCGCGACGGGCCCGCGGGCCCGTCGCCCACCGAATCGATCCCTGAGATCGCTGATCTCTTCAGACTCACTTCTCACCACGAATGGGAGAACCCCGTGGCCAAGAGCCGCAACAACCTCCTCGGTGTGGGCGGACAGCGCAAGAAGCTGTCCCGCGCCGAGCAGCAGGGCGCGGGCCCCGCGCGCGACGCCGACCGCCGGACCGCGGCCGAACAGAAGCAGGAGCTGGTGCGCAAGATGCGTGAGCGCGCCGAAGGCTCCGCCCAGGCTGACGCCTCCTCGGACGCCTCCTCGGAGCAGGGCGGCCAGGCGGCACAGAGCTGACGTACCGGTAGTACGACAGTGGGCCCGGATCACCACGGTGATCCGGGCCCACCTCGTTCCTCACCCGACGGCACGGGGCAGCCGCAGGCTCAGCAGGGTCGTCAGCACGACCGCCGCCAGCTGCACCAGCAGCGTCACCACGAGCGCGTCCCGCATCCCCGCACCCGGCGCCAGTGCGAGGAACAGCGTCCCGAGCGTCGCCACCCCCAGCGCCAGGGCGGCCTGCTGCGTCGTCGTCATCACTCCGCCGCCCACCCCGGCCCGCTCCGCGGGTACGTCGGACAGCACGATGCGGAACAGGACGGGCAGCTGCAGCCCCTGCCCCAGCCCGGCGATCGCGACACCCGGCAGCAGCCCCAGCAGTCCGAGGCCGGGCCAGCCCCGCCACACGGCGAGCGCCAGCACCACGACGCCCACGCCCTGGATGATCCCGCCGGCCGTCACCACCCGGCTGCCGAACCGGCGTACCAGCCGGGGACCGGCCAGCGAGGCCGCGAAGAAGGTCGCGGCCATGGGCGCCAGCGACAGCCCCGCCGCCGCGGGGCCCATCCTCAGCCCCTGCTGGAGGGCCACGGCGATGACGAACATGAAGCCGCCGAAGCCGATCGAGAACGGCACCACCAGCGTCAGGCCGCGCCGCAGGGACTCCAGCCGCAGCAGGCTCGGCGGCACCAGCGGGGTCTGCCCGCGCGCGTCGGCCCGCTGCTCCACCCGGTAGAAGGCGAACGCGGTGAGGGGGAACAGCCCCAGCGAGACCCAGGTCCACAGCGGCCAGCCTGCCGCACGCCCCTCGGTCAGCGGGGCCAGCAGCGTCACCAGCGACAGGGCCAGCAGCAGCGTGCCCGGTACGTCGACGGGGGCAGGCCGGTCCGAGCGGGTCTCCGGCACGGAGCGGGCGGCCAGGACCAGCCCCACCACGGCCACCGGCACGTTCACCAGGAACACCGACCGCCAGCCCGCGCTCTCGCCGAACACCGACGACAGCGGGGCGGCGGAGACGAGGACGCCACCGAGGATCTGGCCGGCGACCATCGACAGGCCGGCCGTGGCCCCGTACAGGCTCATGGCCCGGGCCCGGCGGTGCCCCGCGGTGGCCGCCTGGATGGTGGCGAGCACCTGCGGCAGCATCAGCGCCGCGGCGGCGCCCTGCGCGACCCTGGCCCCGACGAGCGTCCAGGCGTCCGGAGCCAGCCCGCAGGCGAGCGAGGTGAGCCCGAAGGCCGCCATCCCGATCAGGAAGAGCCTGCGCCTCCCCGCCATGTCACCCAGCCGCCCGCCGAGGACGAGCAGCACGGCGTACGAGAGCCCGTAGCCGGCCACGACCAGTTCCAGCAGGGCGGGGCCCGCGGCCAGGTCGTGGTCGATGGTGGGCAGGGCGACGTTGACGATGAAGAAGTCGATGAGGGGCAGCGCCGCGCCGAGCAGCACCGTGAACAGACCGAGCCGGCCGAGCACGGGCGTGGTGTGGTCGTGCCGCCCCACGGGTGTGCCGGTGGCGGCGGGTGTCTTCGTCAGTACAGGGGATTCACTCACGTCAACGACGATGGACCTGATCCCAGCCTGGTACCAGAGTGTCTTTATCCTGGTAGAAGCAGCACCTGGCAGACCGCCGGGCCGTTCGGCACGCTGGGGGTATGACGATGGTGACCGAAGCTCCCGAGACCGACATCAGGCGGCACGAACTCGCCGGGTTCCTGCGCAGCCGCCGTGAGCGGATCACCCCCGAGCAGGCGGGCCTGCCCCGCGGCCCCCGCAGGCGCACCCCCGGCCTGCGCCGCGAGGAGGTCGCACAGCTCTCCGCAGTCGGGGTCACCTGGTACACGTGGCTGGAGCAGGCCCGCGACATCCACGTGTCCCCGCAGGTCCTCGACGCGCTGGCCCGCGCGCTGCTGCTGGACCCCAGCGAGCGCTCCCACCTCTTCGCCCTCGCCGGCGCCGTCGACCCCGCGCCGGGCTCCCGATGCGCCGGAGTCACCCCGTCCCTCGAAGCCCTGCTCACACGGCTGGAGCCCTATCCGGCCTGCATCCAGAACAGCAGGTACGACATCCTCGCCTACAACCGCACCTACGGGCGGCTGCTGTGCGACCTGGACGCCGTCGCCCCCGAGGACCGCAACTGCATGCTCCTCGCCTACACCAACGAGGACTGGCGCGCCTCCGTGGTCGACCTGGCGGAGATGCGCCGCGTGATGGCGGCCAAGTTCCGCGGTGCCATGGCGGAGCACCTGGCCGAGCCGGCCTGGAAGACGCTGCTGAGCCGCCTGGAGGCCGCCTCCCCGGAGTTCGGCGAGATCTGGGCCCGGCACGAGGTCGTGGGCCCCGGCGGGCGGACCAAGCTGTTCCGCAACGCCCGGGTCGGGCTGCTCCGCCTCGACCACACCGACCTCTGGCTGGGCCCTTCGGCGGGTCCCCGCCTCGTGACGTACGTCCCTGCCGACGAGGAGTCCCGGCAGGGGCTCGAACGCCTGCTGGCGCTGTCTCCGGCGCGAGCCTGAACCGACGGCATCCCGAGCCCCGTCCCGCGTACGCGACAATGGATGGATGACCACGCTCGCCCCTGCCCTCCCGCTGCTCCGGATCGGCCCGCACACCGTGCAGCCGCCGGTCGTGCTCGCCCCCATGGCCGGCATCACCAACGCCCCGTTCCGCACCCTGTGCCGTGAGTTCTCCGGCGGCAAGGGGCTGTTCGTCAGCGAGATGATCACCACCCGGGCGCTGGTCGAGCGCAACGAGAAGACCATGCAGCTCGTCCACTTCGACGCGAGCGAGACCCCGCGCTCCATCCAGCTGTACGGAGTCGACCCGGTCACCGTCGGCAAGGCGGTCCGCATGATCGTCGAGGAGGACCTCGCCGACCACATCGACCTCAACTTCGGCTGCCCCGTCCCCAAGGTCACCCGTAAGGGCGGCGGCTCCGCGCTCCCGTACAAGCGGCCCCTGCTGCGCGCGATCCTCCGCGAGGCCGTGGCCGGCGCGGGCGATCTGCCGGTCACCATCAAGATGCGCAAGGGCATCGACGAGGACCACATGACCTACCTCGACGCGGGCCGCATCGCCGTCGAGGAGGGCATCACGGCGGTCGCCCTGCACGGCAGGACCACCGCCCAGCACTACGGCGGCACCGCGGACTGGGACGCGATCGCGCGCCTCAAGGAGCACGTCCCCGAGATCCCCGTCCTCGGCAACGGGGACATCTGGTGCGCGGACGACGCCCTGCGGATGATGCGCGAGACGGGCTGCGACGGCGTGGTCGTCGGCCGCGGCTGCCTGGGGCGTCCCTGGCTCTTCGGTGACCTCGTCAGCGCCTTCGAGGGTACGGAGACCAGGCAGGCACCGGCCCTGCGCGAGGTCGCGGACGTCATGCTGCGCCACGCGACGCTGCTGGGGGAGTGGATCGGCGACGAGGCCCGGGGCGTGATCGACTTCCGTAAGCACGTCGCCTGGTACCTCAAGGGCTTCGCGGTCGGCTCGGAGATGCGCAGGAAGCTGGCGGTCACCTCCTCGCTGGAGGAGCTGGGCGGGCAGTTGCAGGAGCTGGAGCTGGACCAGCCGTGGCCGGACGGAGCGGACGGCCCTCGCGGGCGTACCTCCGGCAACAACCGGGTGGCGCTGCCCGACGGCTGGCTCAAGGACCCCTACGACTGCGCGGGCGTGAGCGCCGATGCGGAGCTGGACACCTCCGGAGGCTGAGCTCCGCAGCGCGGGGCACGGAGTGCCCAACTTTCTGGCCCGCTCGTTTGAGCGGGCTTTTGAGTGTGATTCGACGCGAGGCGAGCACGGGTGTGGCTCTTCGGAGATCCATGTTCACGCTCTGTGAGTCGTAAGCGATCACTGGGTGACCATTCGCCGTCTCTTTGGCGTCCGAATGATGACATCTGAGCGGGCTCAAGGGCGTGATTCTCGCCACCCTTGAGGAGTGAGTGGCTCAGATGAGCACTCTTTCGCATGCTGTACTTCTCAAATGATGGCACTGGGTGCCAAGCGACTTTACTTTGATCGATCGACACAACCGCTACGCTCTGTTGGTCGATGAGTGTTTTCCGGGTGCTCTGGGTAGTCATTGATTCAAGAAGTGAACAAGACCCTTGGTCCGGTCGGCCTCCCGCACCACTTTCGATCTGCTGGCGGACGGGTGGTTGAGGCCTCATGACGCGCAAGTGGACGTACCCAGACACCTTCGATCTGGGTATGTTCCTCGCCGTCAGGGCAGCCACCGCGTCCTCGAGGAGTCGAGACCCGTGTCGGAAAACAAAGATCACCAGAAGTTCGTCTACGACTTCACCGAGGGCAACAAGGAGCTCAAGGACCTTCTGGGCGGCAAGGGTGCAAACCTCGCCGAGATGACCAATCTCGGGCTGCCGGTCCCTCCCGGCTTCACCATCACCACCGAGGCGTGCAAGGTCTACCTCGACAGTGGCGACGAGCCGGCCGAGCTCCGCGACGAGGTCAGTGCGCACCTCGCGGCGCTCGAGGAGCGGATGGGCAAGAAGCTCGGCCAGGCCGACGACCCGCTGCTGGTCTCCGTGCGTTCCGGAGCCAAGTTCTCGATGCCGGGCATGATGGACACGGTCCTCAACATCGGCCTCTCCGACGCCTCGGTCGTCGGGCTCACCGCCCAGTCCGGTGACGAGCGCTTCGCCTGGGACTCGTACCGCCGCCTCATCCAGATGTTCGGCAAGACGGTCCTCGGGGTCGACGGCGACCTCTTCGAGGAGGCGCTGGAGGCGGCGAAGGAGGCCAAGGGCGTCACCGTCGACGTGGACCTCGACGCGGCCGACCTCAAGAAGCTGGTCAAGCAGTTCAAGAAGATCGTCGACCGGGATGCCGGACGCGACTTCCCGCAGGACCCGCGCGAGCAGATGGACCTGGCCATAAAGGCCGTCTTCGACTCGTGGAACACGGACCGGGCGAAGCTCTACCGCCGCCAGGAGCGCATCCCCGGCGACCTCGGCACGGCCGTCAACATCTGCTCGATGGTCTTCGGCAACCTGGGTCCCGACTCGGGTACGGGTGTCGCCTTCACCCGTGACCCGGCCAGCGGCCACCAGGGCGTGTACGGCGACTACCTGCAGAACGCGCAGGGCGAGGACGTCGTGGCGGGCATCCGCAACACGGTCCCGCTCGCGGACCTGGAGTCGATCGACAAGGCGTCGTACGACCAGCTGATGAAGATCATGGAGACGCTGGAGACCCACTACAAGGATCTCTGCGACATCGAGTTCACCATCGAGCGCGGTCAGCTCTGGATGCTCCAGACCCGGGTCGGCAAGCGCACCGCCGGTGCCGCCTTCCGGATCGCCACCCAGCTCGTCGACCAGGGCCTCATCGACGAGGCCGAGGCGCTCCAGCGCGTCAACGGCGCCCAGCTCGCGCAGCTGATGTTCCCGCGCTTCGACGACGCGGCCAGCACCGTGCTCCTGGGCCGCGGCATCGCCGCGTCGCCGGGTGCGGCCGTAGGAAAGGCCGTCTTCGACTCGTACACCGCGGTCAAGTGGTCGCGGTCCGGCGAGAAGGTCATCCTCATCCGCCGGGAGACCAACCCCGACGACCTCGACGGCATGATCGCCGCCGAAGGCATCCTCACCTCGCGCGGCGGCAAGACCTCGCACGCCGCCGTCGTCGCACGCGGCATGGGCAAGACCTGTGTCTGCGGCGCCGAGGAGATCGAGGTCGACACCAAGCGCCGCAGGCTCACCGTCGGCGACACGGTCGTCGAGGAGGGCGACCTCGTCTCGGTCGACGGATCCACCGGCAAGGTCTACCTCGGTGAGGTCCCCGTCGTGCCGTCCCCGGTCGTCGAGTACTTCGAGGGCCGGATGCACGCGGGTGCCGACGACGCCGACGAGCTGGTCGCCGCCGTGCACCGGATCATGGCGTACGCGGACCGGGTACGCCGGCTGCGGGTACGGGCGAACGCGGACAACGCCGAGGACGCCTCGCGGGCCCGTCGCTTCGGTGCCCAGGGCATCGGCCTGTGCCGCACCGAGCACATGTTCCTCGGCGAGCGCCGCGAGATGGTCGAGAAGCTGATCCTCGCGGACACCGACGACGAGCGCGAGGACGCCCTGGCCGCGCTCCTGCCGCTCCAGAAGGCCGACTTCATCGAGCTGTTCGAGTCGATGGACGGGCTGCCCGTCACCGTCCGGCTGCTCGACCCGCCGCTGCACGAGTTCCTGCCCGACATCACCGAGCTCTCCGTACGGGTCGCGCTCGCCGAGTCCCGCAAGGACGCCAACGAGAACGACCTGCGCCTGCTGCAGGCCGTGCACAAGCTGCACGAGCAGAACCCGATGCTGGGGCTGCGCGGTGTCCGTCTCGGCCTGGTCATCCCGGGTCTGTTCGCGATGCAGGTCCGTGCCATCGCGGAAGCCGCGGCGCAGCGCAAGAACGCGAAGGGCGACCCGCGCGCCGAGATCATGATTCCGCTCGTCGGCACGGTCCAGGAGCTGGAGATCGTCCGCGAGGAGGCCGACCAGGTGATCGCCGAGGTCGAGGCGGCCACCGGTACGGAGCTGAAGCTGACCATCGGCACGATGATCGAGCTGCCGCGCGCCGCGCTGACCGCCGGTCAGATCGCCGAGGCCGCGCAGTTCTTCTCCTTCGGCACGAACGACCTCACCCAGACGGTGTGGGGCTTCTCCCGCGACGACGTGGAGGCCTCGTTCTTCACCGCGTACCTGGAGAAGGGCATCTTCGGGGTGTCGCCGTTCGAGACGATCGACAAGGACGGCGTCGGCGCGCTCGTGCGCAGCGCCGTGGAGGCCGGCCTGGCCACCCGCCCCGACCTCAAGCTCGGTGTCTGCGGTGAGCACGGCGGTGACCCGGAGTCGGTGCACTTCTTCCACGAGGTGGGCCTGGACTACGTCTCCTGCTCGCCGTTCCGCATCCCGGTGGCGAGGCTCGAGGCGGGCCGCGCCGCTGCCGGTTCGAAGGGCAGCGACAGCCGCTGAGCGCACCACCGGCCGACTGACACCTGCGACCACGACTCCGTGGCCGCCGGCGGATCATCCGTACCCTCAACGATCCGGCGGCGGCTCCGGAAAACCCGGAAGCGGCGGCACCCTGTGCGGGGGTGCCGCCGCTTCGTCATTTGAATTACGAACCATTGAGTGTTGTTGAGGGTTGTTGCTTTTCTTCGTTCGGTGAGCAAATTCCTGCCGAACGGACCGGGGTGCGGTCCATGGATCCCCACCCATGGACCGCACCCGGCTTACCCCCGTCGGGTACGGAGCCGCACCGTCGCACACCGCCGCCGAGCGGGCAAAGCCCCCCACGGCCCTCACCCGCTCTTTCGGTGGCGCCGGATGCGTACCCGACGTCGTACAGCTTTTCGGTTGACGAGGATGCGGGCGAGACGTTTCAACTGTGGCCGAAACCCCGTGGTGACGTCCTGTGACGATATGCATACCCTTCGATGGGGGCGATTGCGGTTGCAACAGTGGGGGTTCGGTGCTTCGTATCCATGTGTCCGGAGAGGACCTTTCCCGAGTGCGGATGGCCGCCAGGCCGGACGCAATGTGGGAAACCATTCTCAGTTTTCACCGGTTGAGGGACAGGAGGGGTTCCACGGTCTTCGGGAAATGGCGCAGTGAATCCCGGACCCGGTTGAACGGCGAAACGCGTCTGCTCTCCGCGGTCGTTCCGCCCCGCGGCTATTTCCCCGACTTCCTGACGCCGACGCAGGAAGTCGCCGAGCCTTTCGGTCTGGACGCGGGAATGGAGGCAATGCGCGACACCCCCGTGGAACGCCTCCACGGCGAACTGGCCCTGCTGGCCGGAAACCGCCCCCGCCCGCAGCGGTCTCCGGGCGGCGGCAGAACCCCCGCGGCGCTGCTGGACGCGCTCGCCGAGGGGCGTACGGAACCCCTGGGACGCCTCATAACCGCCCTGCGCAGCTACCACCGCGCCGCCGTCGAGCCGTACTGGCAGCACGTCCGGGCGAGCGTCGAGGCGGACCGGGCCATCCGGGGCCGCGCCCTGCTGGACGGCGGCACGGACGAGCTCCTGTCCACACTGCCGCCCATGATCCGCTGGCGGGAGCCGGTGCTGGAGGCGGACTACCCCGTGGACCGCGAGCTGCACCTGGACGGGCGGGGCCTGCTCCTGCAGCCCTCGTTCTTCTGTCGTGGCACTCCGGTCGTCTACCGGGACCCGCTCCTGCCCCCGGTCCTCGTCTACCCGGTCACCCACCGGGCCGCCCCGGCCTTCGCCGAGCCGGGCCCCTGGCTCGGGCGGCTCGTGGGGCACACCCGCTCCGCCGTCCTGCGGGCCATAGGCAACGGCTGCACGACGAGCGAGCTGGCCCGCAGGACCGGGGTGTCCCTGGCCTCGGCGAGCCAGCACGCCTGCGTGCTGCGCGAGGCCGGCCTGGTCCTGACCCTGCGCCACGGCAGCTCGGTCCTGCACACCCTCACCCCGCTGGGCGACTCACTGCTCAGGGGCGGTGCCCCGCTCGCGATGTCCTGACGGGGCAGGCGCCCCGGGAGCCGTCACGGACCGGTGCGGACGCTCGCCCGGGGAAGAAATCCGCCGGGAGCGATGAGTTCTGCCGGGCGCTGCCGTCTACCTCTCGAAAGCGCGCGGAACCAGCGCCACGGAGCACGCGATGTGCCGGGACGGAAGAGTGGAATCATGCCTCAGCCTCAGATGATCTTCGTGAACCTGCCGGTCAAGGACCTGGAGACGACGAAGAACTTCTTCGGGAAGCTCGGCTTCGGCTTCAACCCGCAGTTCAGCGACGAGACGACCGCCTGTCTGGTCATCAGCGACACGATCTTCGCCATGCTCATCAGCGAGCCCCGGTTCAAGGAGTTCACCAAGAAGGAGATCGCCGACGCGTCGAGGACGACGGAGGTCCTCATCGCCCTGAGCGCGGACAGCAGGGCCAAGGTCGACGAGATGGCGGACGCCGCCCTCGCCGCGGGCGGGTCTCCGGCCAACGAGCCCATGGACATGGGCTTCATGTACGGCCGTTCCTTCCAGGACCCTGACCACCACATCTGGGAGGTCGTGTGGATGGACCCGGCGGCGGCCGAGAGCGGCGGCCAGGCCTGATGGCCGACGGCCGGGGGAACAGCCCCACGGCGCCTGGACGGCGACGTGGGGCCGCGGTTCCGCTCAGCTGCGGAACGGCCCCGTGACCTCGTACGTGATGCCGCCGGAGGAGCTCCCGCTCGTCCCGCGCTGCGAGGAGAAGTAGAGCCGCCTGCCGTCCGGGGAGAAGGCGGGGCCGGTGATCTCCGAACCGGACTGCCCACTGACCCGCAGGAACGGCGCGACGGTGTCGTCCGGGGTGATCAGGCAGATCTCCAGGTTCCCGCCGTCCTCGGCGACGTACAGGTCGCCCGAGACGGACCGGGTGACGTTGTCCACGCCGGTCAGCGGGGCGCTGCCGCCGGTGACGAGCGAGTCGTCGTAGGCGAGCGAGATGCTGGACGCGTCGGCGTCGTACGCCCACACCCGGTTGTCGCCCTTGGTGGTGAACCAGCAGGTGCCCTCCGCGTAGAAGCAGCCCTCACCGCCGTTGAACACCTTGGCGCCGGAGACCTGGTACCGGGTCAGGGTCGGCGAGCCGTCCGGGTCGGGGACCGTCGTCCAGGTCACCGGGCCCGAGGTACCGGAGCCCGCCACCAGGACCTGCAGGGTGCCGGCGGACAGATTGCCCCAGGTGGTGGGGCGGAAGCGGTAGAAGCGGCCGTCCGTCTCGTCCTCGGTGAGGTAGATGTACCCGTGGTCGGGGTCGGCGGCGGCGGCCTCGTGCTTGAAACGGCCCAGGGCGGGCCGCTGGACGGCGGCGTTCACACCCCAGGGGTCCGTCTCGTACACGAAGCCGCGGCTGACCTCCTCGCAGGACAGCCAGGTGTTCCACGGGGTCCGGCCGCCCGCGCAGTTGTTGTTCGTGCCGGACAGGATCCGGTAGGCGCCGGTGACGGTCCCGGAGGAGTTGAAGCGGACCGCGCTCGCACCGCCGCCGCTGCCCGAGGAGACCTCGGCGTTGGAGACGTAGATCCAGCCGCTGCCGTCGGTGAACGTCGCACCGCCGTCGGGCGCGCTGTGCCAGGTGTACGACGTGCCGGGGACGGTCTGCCCCGAACGGGCGATGATCCTGCTGGTGAAACCGCTCGGCAGCAGGATGCCGTTGCTGTTGGCGGCCTGCAGCGCGCCGTAGGGTCCTGCGGCCGGCTGGGCGGGGTCGGCGAAGGCGGCACCCCGCCACAGGGTGCCGCCGAAGGCCGCCGCCGACGTACCGATCACCGCTGTGCGCAAGAAGGTCCGACGTTCCACGATCACTCCACGGGTGACGTGAGGGCCCGCCGGTCCGGTCGGCCCGGCGGGGCGAACGTCAGGACAGTAGAGGGACGCAGTTGACGGAGCGTCAACAGGCGGTGAACGGAACGGGATCAGTCCGCGCGGACCGCGAAGACCGGCACGCTGACCTCGTCGTCGTCCAGGCACGAGCCCGTCTCCAGGTCGAAGCGCTGCTTCAGCAGCGGCGACGCCACGAACGGCCGCCCCGCCGCGGAGCCGATCAGGCCCCGGGAGAGGACGTACGCGCCGGTGAACGGGTCGCGGTTGTCGATCGCGTACGCCCGCCCCGCCCGGTCCACGAACAGCGCGACCTGCCGGCCGTCCGGGAGGAGGGCCGCCACACCGCGCCCCGGGGTCAGCAGGTCCCGGTCGCAGACCGTGAGCCAGCCGTCCCCGTCCGCGAGCTGGATCGTCCGGGTGCCCTGCGCCGTTTCCAGAGTCTGGGTCGTCATCAGGAGGGAGTCCCTTCGAGAGTACGGATGGCGAGCACGGGGCCCGCGAGGATGTCCAGGTCGGGCTTGACCTGGTCGCGCTCGGGGACGAACTTCACCGAGGGGTCGGGTGCGTCGGGCGCGTTGACGAAGGTCACGAAGCGCCGCAGCCGCTCCGGGTCGTTGATGGTCTCGGCCCACTCGTCGCGGTAGCCGCGGACGTGGTCGGCCATCAGCCGCTCCAGCTCGTCGCACAGGCCCAGCGAGTCGTGGACGACGACGTCCCGTACGTGCTCCAGGCCGCCCTCGATCCGGTCCAGCCAGGTCGAGGTGCGCTCCAGCCGGTCCGCCGTACGGATGTAGAACATCAGGAACCGGTCGATGAGACGGACCAGTTCGGCGTCGGACAGGTCCTGGGCCAGCAGGTCGGCGTGGCGCGGTGTCGCGCCGCCGTTACCGCCGACGTAGAGGTTCCAGCCCTGCGCCGTGGCGATGATCCCGAAGTCCTTGCCGCGGGCCTCCGCGCACTCGCGGGCGCAGCCGGAGACCGCCGACTTCAGCTTGTGCGGCGAGCGCAGGCCCCGGTAGCGCAGCTCCAGGTCGATCGCCATCTTCACCGAGTCCTGCACGCCGTAGCGGCACCAGGTCTGTCCCACACAGGACTTCACCGTGCGCAGCGACTTCCCGTACGCGTGACCCGACTCGAAGCCGGCGTCCACCAGGCGGGTCCAGATCAGCGGGAGCTGGTCGACGCGGGCGCCGAACAGATCGATCCGCTGGCCACCGGTGATCTTCGTGTAGAGGCCGAAGTCCCTGGCCACCTCGCCGATCACGATCAGCTTCTCCGGGGTGATCTCACCGCCCGGGATGCGCGGCACGATCGAGTAGGAGCCGTTGCGCTGGAGGTTGGCGAGGAAGTGGTCGTTGGTGTCCTGCAGGGCCGCCTGCTCGCCGTCCAGGACGTAGCCGCTCGCACCGACCGTCGGGGCCAGCGAGGCGATGATCGAACCGACCGTCGGCTTGCAGACCTCGCAGCCGTCACCGCCCTTGGCCTCGTCGCGGCCGTGCGAGTCCAGCAGGCCGGCGTACGTCGTGACACCCAGGGTGCGGACGATCTCGTACAGCTCGCTGCGGGTGTACGCGAAGCAGCCGCACAGGCCCTGGTCCTCGGGCTGCGGCAGCAGCTGTCCGATGACCTTGACGCAGCTTCCGCAGCCGGTGCCCGCCTTGGTGCACTTCTTCACCTCGGGCAGCGTGGTGTGCTCGCAGATCGCGCCCTTGGTCACGTTGTGGCAGGAGCAGATCACGGCCTCGTCGGGCAGTGAGGACGGGCCGAGCGTGACCGGGCCGCCCGCGCCGGCCGGCAGCACCAGCTGCTCCGGCGCGACCGGCAGGACCGTGCCCGTCATCGGCCGCAGCGTGCCGTACTGGTCGGCGTCCCCGACCAGGACCCCGCCGAGCAGCGTGCCGTCCTGGCCGATCACCAGCTTCTTGTAGACGCCCGAGCGGGAGTCCGAATAGACCACGTCGAGGCAGCCCTCGGCCGCGCCGTGCGCGTCACCGAACGAGGCGACGTCCACACCGAGCAGCTTCAGCTTCGTCGACAGGTCGGCGCCGGTGAACGAGGCCGCGTTGCCCGCGATCACCTCGGCGACCGCCAGCGCCATCTCGTAGCCCGGCGCCACCAGCCCGTACACCCGGCCGTCCGAGGCCAGCGCGCACTCACCGATCGCGAACACGGAACTGTCCGAGGTGCGGCACTCCTCGTCGATGATGATGCCGCCGCGCGGGCCGACCGCCAGACCGCAGTCGCGGGCCAGCTGGTCCCGGGGGCGTACACCGGCGGAGAAGACGACGAGGTCGGTGGCGAGCGAGGAGCCGTCGGAGAGCGACATGCCGTTGACCCGGCCGTCCTCGCCCGCGGTGACCTCCTGGGTGCCGACGCCCGTGTGGACGGAGAGCCCCATGTCCTCGATCGTGCGCAGCAGGGCCGCGCCGCCGCCGTCGTCGACCTGGACCGGCATCAGCCGGGGTGCGAACTCCACGACGTGCGTGCTGAGTCCGAGGCCCTTCAGGGCGCCCGCGGCCTCCAGGCCGAGCAGCCCGCCGCCGACCACCGCGCCGGTCGTCGCGGTCTTCGCGTACTCCTCGATCGCGAGGAGGTCCTCGATGGTGCGGTAGACGAAACAGCCCTCGGAGTCCTTGCCGGGAACCGGCGGCACGAAGGGGTACGAGCCGGTGGCCAGCACCAGCGTGTCGTACGAGAACGTCTGCCCGGAGCGCGCGGTGACCGTGCGCGCCTCGCGGTCGACGCTCTCCGCCGGGTCTCCGACGTACAGCTCTATGGCGTGCCGCGCCATGAAGTCCGGCTCGACGAGCGAGAGGTCCTCCGGCGTCTTCCCGGAGAAGTAGGAGGTCAGCTGCACCCGGTCGTAGGCGGGGCGGGGCTCCTCGCAGAGGACGACGACCCGGGCGGTACCCGCGGCGGCCGTCAGCCCGCGGTCGGCGAGCGCTTCCAGGAACCGCTGGCCGACCATGCCGTGCCCGACGACCACGATCGTCGGCACGCCTGCGGTGGGGGCGGTCGGGGGAGTGGACACCGGCATCAGAAGCCTCCGTCGTTGGTGAGCAGGTGGAGCAGGGACATGTCGGCGGGGAGGGGCTCGTCGTCCTGCCAGGTCCGGGCGAGGGTGCCGACCGCGGCGAGATCGCCGAACAGCACCCCGCCGGCCAGCCGGTCGCCCCGGACGACGACCGTGCGGTACGCGCCCCGGGTGGCGTCGGCCAGCCGGATCACGTCGTCGCCGGGCATCGGACGGGAGTCACCGAAGGCCGCCAGGTCGAGACCGCCCGGAGCACCGGCGACACCGGCGGCGACAGGGACGGAGGCAGGGGAGCGCAGGGTGAGCCGGGTCAGGGCCCTGGTGCCCTCGTAGCGGGCGGAGCCGCCGGCCAGCACCTCGGCCAGCACGTCCGCCTGCTCCAGCGCGGCGCCCGCCAGCCCGTACACGGTGCCGCGGTGCTCGGCGCAGTCGCCGACCGCGTGGATGTACGGGTCCGAGGTGCGCAGTTCGTCGTCGACGAGGACGCCCTTGCGGACGTCGAGCCCGGCGGCCTGCGCCAGACCCGTCCTGGGGCGGACCCCGCAGGCCAGCACCGTGATCTCGGCCTCCAGCTCGTAGCCGTCGGCGAGCTCAACGGCGCGTACCGCGGGGGTGGCCCCGTCGGTGCAGCGCAGCCCGCGCACCCGGCACTCGGTGTGCACCTCGACGCCGAGCGACTCCAGGTGGCGCCGCAGCAGTCCGGCCGACTCGGCGTCCAGCTGCCGCTCCATGAGGTGCTCGCCCTGCTGGGCCAGCACCACCTGGGCGCCGCACTCGGCCAGCGCACGGGCCGCGGAGACTCCGAGGAGCCCGCCGCCGATGACGACGGCACGCACCCCGGGGCGTACGGCGGCGCGCAGGGCCAGGCAGTCGTCGAGGGTGCGGAAGGGATGCACCCCGTCCGGCAGCATGTGGCCGAGGCCCCGCAGCGGCGGCAGCACCGGGTTGGAGCCGGTGGCCAGCACCAGGCGTTCGTACCCGATGACGCTGCCGTCGTCGCAGTGCACCAGCCGGTCCGCCCGGTCGATCCGTACGACCCGCACCCCGCGCCGCACCTCGGCGGGCGGCAGCGCGATGACGTCGGGCTCGTACCGTCCGGCGAGCACCTCGGCGAGCAGCACCCTGTTGTACGGTGCGTGCTCCTCCTCACCGATGACGGTGACACCGGGGACCCGGGCGGCGAGCCGTGCGCCCGCCATCCCGGCGCCGATCACCACCACACGCGCCGTGTTCCCGCTCTGTGTCCTCATGACAAAGAGACTGCGGGGCCGGTGTTACCCGACCGCATCCCTCCTGTTTCCCGGGAGGAACCTTGCGCTCAGCGCGCGCGGACTCCCTCTGTGAGGGCCGGGGCAACTGGTTGGACTGGGCACCTATCGCTTGCCTAAAGTCGCGGACATGCCCGAGATAACGCTGACCACCCTCGTCCTGCTCTGTCTGGCCGCCGCCGCGGCGGGCTGGATCGATGCGGTGGTCGGCGGCGGGGGGCTCCTCCTCCTGCCCGCCCTGCTGCTGGGCCTGCCGAACGTTCCCGCCGCGCACATCCTCGGGACCAACAAGGCGGTCGCCATCGTCGGCACCTCGGGGGCCGCGGTGACCTACGTACGCAAGGCGCCGGTGCAGGTGGGGACCGCCGTACGGATCGGGCTCATGGCGCTCGCCGGGTCGATGACCGGCGCCTTCTTCGCCGCGGGGATCAGCAGCGACGTGCTCCGCCCGGTGATCATGGTGGTGCTGCTCGGTGTGGCGGCCTTCGTCATGCTGCGGCCGTCCTTCGGCAGTGCCGCGGCCGGCGACGGCACGGGCAGGAAGGTCACCCGGGCCCGTACGGTCACCGCGATCGTGCTGGTCGGCGGCGGTATCGGCTTCTATGACGGGCTGTTCGGGCCGGGCACGGGAACCTTCCTCGTGCTGGCCCTGACCGCCGTACTCCACCTCGACCTGGTGACGGCGTCCGCCACTGCCAAGATCGTGAACGTCTGCACCAACGCCGGTGCGCTGGCGATGTTCGCCTACCAGGGCACCGTCCTGTGGCAGCTGGCCGCGCTGATGGCCGTATTCAATCTGGCGGGCGGCATGTTCGGAGCGCGCATGGCGCTGAGGAAGGGCAGCGACTTCGTCCGCGGGGTCCTGCTGGTCGTGGTGTTCTCGCTGGTTGCCAAGCTCGGCTTCGACCAGTGGTCGGCCTGACGGCCAGGTCCGCCCGGCCTTTCCGCACACCTGGTCGGCCGTCCTGAACAGCTGGCCGTCCTGATCACCGCACTTCGGTGAGATGGGCGTACGCCACGACGTTGCCCAGGTAGCCGGTCTGCGGCGAGAAGCCGCCGCCGCAGGTGATCAGCCGCAGGGACGCGTGCGGCGAGGCGCCGTAGACCCGCCGGTCGGGGAAGTCCTCGTTGTCGTACACCTCGATCGCGTCGACCGAGAAGACGGCGGTCCGGCCGTCCTTGCGGTCGATCTCGACCCCGGTCCCCTTCCTCAGCGACCCGAGCCCGTAGAAGACCGACGGCCCCTGGGCGTTGTCGACATGACCGGCGACGATCGCGGTGCCCTTCGCGCCGGGCGGGGTGCCGCCCTTGAACCAGCCCGCGATGTTGCGGTTCCCGGCCGGCGGTACGTCGAGGCTGCCGTCCGGGCCCAGACCCAGGCGCATCATGGGTGCGTCCACACCGATGCCCGGGATGCGGATCCGGACCGGCTCGGAGGGGCGCAGCGGCTCGGCGACGGCCGATCCCGGCCGGAGTTCGGGACCCGCGGCGAAGGCCTCGGCCGTGGACGGCTGGGGCGCGACGGTCCGGGTGGCCGCACCGTTCTGGACGAGCCAGACACCGCACAGCGCGGTGATACCCACCAGCCATGCCCTGGACCTCAGGGCCGTCCTGTCCACGTCGTCGTCCTCGCGGTGTCGCCGTCAGCCGTCCTGCGCGCCGTCCGTGCGACGCCGGCGCAGGAGCCAGACACCGCCGACGGCCGCCGCGCCGAGGACTCCGGCGCCCGCGGTGAGCTGGACGGTGTCGGGTCCGGCACTGCCGCCGACACCGGTCCTGACGTGCCCGGAGGGACGCTCGGGCCAGGTCCCGGGCGGGGACACGGGCGGCTTGACGGGCGCGGGCTTCGTCCCGGGGGGCGGCTTGACGGGCTCGGGCCGCGGGCTCGTTCCGGGCCGCACCACCGTCCCGAGCTCGGTCTCCGTCAGCTCGGTCTCGGTGAGCTCCGTATCGGTGAGGTCGGTCTCCGTGAGCTCGGTCTCCGTCAGCTCCGTCTCCGTACCGGGGTCCGTGTCCGCCCCGAGTTCCGTCCGCGCCTTCGGGTCGGTCTCCGCTCCGGTGCCGGCCCCGGAATCCGTCCCAGGGTCCGTCCGGGGTGCCGGCCAGGCGGGTGACTCCGGCCTCGCGACCGCGCTTTCGGCGTACGCGGAAGGGGCGGTGGCGAGGCCGAGCGCGACGGCGGTGAGGGCCGCGGCGGCGGTACCGGTCACGAGGCGGGCAGGGCTGCGCATGGGAATCCTCCGGGAAGGCGGGTGTGTCCTGCCTCCGAGACAACGGGCGACGCCCGCCTTCCGCCAGCTGACGTACAGTCAGTTTTCACCCGTACGGACCTGTCGGGCGCACCCGTCCGTCCGGCTCGGTGCAGGTCGTGGCGGTGGCGCCGGCCGCTCGGGTCGCCGGGTGCCGATCGAGTGACGCCGCGAACCGTGACATGTGACGCACATCACATGTATGGTCCTGGAAGACCCGGGCACAAGGTTCACACCCCCCACGGGACGGCGCCCCCCGCCGCCCCCACGGCAACCGCCCTCACCGGCCCAACCCCCCTGGGACCGGTGGGGGCGGTGTCATGCGCCGTCCGTGGCGGACCAGGTGATGTCCGGAGGGCGTACGCGGGCGCACCTCGGCTGACCCTTGTCATCGGTCAGACGCAGCCGCGCGGTGAGGTGCCCGGTCCGGGCGGCGGCGTCCAGCACGCCCCCGTCGACATCGGCGAGCATCAGTTTGGCGCGCCGGAACATGGTGAAGACGCCGGACTCGTCCACGGTGCCCCAGGACAGGTAGACGAAGCGCCCGCCGAGCCGGTTCTGGATGTACGGGCCCGTGAGCTCGACGCCGTCGTCGGTCGGGGTGGCGGTGCAGTCCAGGGTCCAGGTGGCGGAGGGGGCGTCGCCGGGATGCAGTCCCAGCAGCTCGTCGGGCCTGTCCTTGCGCTGCACCCCTACGTGGATGTTGTCGAAACCGGCGAAGTCGGAGCCCGGGGGGCAGGTGCGGCCGGGGAGTTCTGAGGCTTCGATATGGATCTGCATGTCCCCATGCTCCTGCACCCGCCCTCCGGCGGTGCACGGAGCGCCCCCTCACGGTTCAGACGGTGTCCCAGGGTGCGTCCTCGTAGATCTGCCCCAGCTGCTTCATCAGCTCCTCGTCGACCGTGAAGGGCGTGTCGTCGATCCGGAGAACCGGCGCCATGCCCTGCGAGTTGGTGACGAAGGCGGCCCGGTAGGCGCCCAGGTCCTCCAGCGTCACCGAACGCCGCTCCGACGTCCGGCCGGCCTGCGCGAGGCCGCTCTCCAGGAGGGTCATGGTGATGCCGGTCAGTACGGGTGCGTCCGGCCAGACCACCGAAGCGCCGTCCCAGAAACCGATGTTGGTCATCGACCCCTCGGCCACCACGCCGCCCGGCGCGGTCAGCAGTGCCTCGTCGAAGCCCGCCCGCCCGGCCAGCAGGCCGTAATAGGTCTGGCCGAAGTCGCCCGGGCGCTTGATGTGGGGTGCGGTGCGCGTGTACGGCACGGACATCAGGCTCTTCGGTGCGGTGGGCATCTGCGCGGGCGGCCGCACCGTCACCATCGGGGTCGTCGCCGTATCGCCCGGCGGGAGGAAGCCGTGCACCCGCACCGACGCGTCCCGTACCCCGGCGCCTTCGAGCGCGTGCCGGATCAGCCCGCGCACGTGTTCCCCGGCCAGGGGCTGGTCGAACAGCTCCCGGCTCGCCGAGTCCAGCCGGGTCAGGTGCAGGGCGAGCCCCCGCACCTTTCCGTCCCTGACCTGCATCGCCGTGAAGTGGCCGTAGCCGGCGAACGCCGGGATCCGAAGGTCGTCCTCGGTGGCCCGGTGGCCGTTGATCTCGACGTACGGCACGGGTGCGGGAGTTGTCATGCGCTTCACCGTAGCCGTGGGCGTGCCGGACTTGACCTCAATCATGGTTGAGGTGTGAGGCTGCGGTGCATGGACATCGACACGCCCGCTCCCACCGCATCCACCTCCCCGCTGAAGGTGGCCGTCATCCTCGGCAGCAACCGCGAGGGCCGCTTCGGGCCCGTCGTCGCCGAGTGGTTCCTCGACCGGGCCGCGGGCCACCCGGACATCGAGACCGACTTCATCGACGTCGCCGAATCCGAGGCCCCTTCCCACCGTCCCGGTGCCCGACTTCCGGACGTCGCACCCCGGTTGGCGCAGGCCGACGCCTTCGTCGTCCTCACTCCCGAGTACAACCACTCCTACCCGGCCCCGCTGAAGAGCCTCATCGACCGGCACTACGCCGAATGGCAGGCCAAACCCGTCGCCTTCGTCAGCTACGGAGGAATCTCCGGCGGCCTGAGGGCCGTTGAACACCTCCGCCAGGTCTTCGCCGAACTGCACGCCGTCTCCGTACGCGACACCGTCTCCTTCCACAACGCGGGTGCGCTCTTCGACGACCGGGGCAGGCCCAAGGACCCGGCCCCCTCCGACGCCGCGGCCAAGACGATGCTCGACCAGCTGTCGTGGTGGGGTCGCGCCCTGCGCGAGGCCAGGGAACGGCATCCGTACGGCGCCTGACCCGTCCGGGGACGACAATCGAGGGGTCCGTACGCCGTCGAGACCGAGGAGCCCCGGGGATGACCGAGCCGGCATGGCTGACCGTACTGACCACGACGGACAGTGAGGAGAAGGCCCACCTCCTGGCCCGAGGGGCCGTCGAGGCACGCCTCGTCGCCTGTGCCCAGATCTCCGCACCCGTCACCTCCGTCTACCGGTGGCAGAACGCCATCGAGACCACCGAGGAATGGCAGGTGCTGTTCAAGACGAAGGCCGAGCGGTACGACGAGCTGGAGGCGCACCTCGTCGCGGCGCACGACTACGACACCCCGGAGATCATCGCCACGCCCGTGGTGCGCGGCAACGCCCGCTACCTCGCCTGGGTGACGGCGGAGACGGCATCCGCGGCGGCCCTGTGACCGACGCGGTACTGCCGTTCTTCGTGTACGGCACGCTGCTCCCCGGCGAGCGCAACCACGACCTGTTCCTGCGGGGCCGTACGAGCGCGGAACAGCCGGCGGTACTGCCGGGAGCCCTCCTCTACGAAGGCCCCGGATACCCGTACGCCATCGAGGGCCACGGCACGGTCCACGGCGCACTCGTGACCGCCGCGCCCGGATCGTACGGGGAACTGCTCGGGCTCCTGGACCACCTGGAGGAGTACCTGGGCCCGGACCACCCGCGCAACCTGTACGAACGGGTCGTGCGGCAGGTGATACCCGGGCCGGAACCGGCCGAGGTGACCCCCGGGCCGGAACCGGCCGTGGCGGTCCGTGCCTGGGTCTACTTCGCCGCCCCCGCCGTCACCCGCACCCTGCGCACGGGCGGGACACCCATCCCCTCGGGCGCCTGGCTCACCCGGCGGCCTCCACCCGCACCGCGCACACCTTGAACTCCGGCATGCGCGACACCGGGTCCAGGGCCGGGTTCGTCAGGGTGTTGGCCCGGCCCTCGCCCGGCCAGTGGAACGGCATGAACACGGTGTCCTGGCGGATCCCCACCGTGATCCGGGCCGGCGCGACCGCCCGCCCGCGCCGTGAGGTGACGGCGACCGATTCGCCCTCGGCCACCCCGATCCGCTCGGCGAGCCGCGGATGCAGCTCCACGAAGGGGCCCGGCGCGGCCGCGTTCAGCTCGTCCACCCGGCGGGTCTGCGCCCCCGACTGGTACTGGGACACGACCCGCCCCGTCGTCAGCACGACCGGGTACTCGGCATCCGTCTCCTCCGCGGCCGGCCGGTGGGTGACCGGCACGAACCGGGCCCGCCCGTCGTCCGTCGCGAACCGATCGAGGAACAGCCGCGGCGTCCCGGCGTGCTCCTCGTCCGGGCAGGGCCAGAACACCCCGTCCTCCGCCGCGATCCTGGCGTAGGTGATGCCCGCGTAGTCGGCGGGTCCGCCCGCCGAAGCCCGACGGAGCTCGTCGAAGACCTCCTCCGGATCGGCAGGGAAGCCCTTCCCGTGCCCCAGGAGCCCGGCCAACGCGTTCAGCACCTCCAGATCGCTGCGCACCCCCGGCGGCGCCGTGACCGCCCGCTGCCGCAGCAGCACCCGGCCCTCCAGATTGGTCGTGGTGCCGCTCTCCTCCGCCCACTGCGTCACCGGCAGCACCACATCGGCCAGCGCCGCCGTCTCCGACAGCACCACATCCGCGACCGCCAGGAAGTCCAGCGACCGCAGCCGCTCCTCGATGTGCCCGGCGCGCGGGGCGGAGACGACCGGGTTGGAACCCATCACCAGCAAGGACCTCACGTCCTGCCCCAGCGCGTCCAGCAGCTCGTACGCGCTGCGCCCCGGCCCCGGCAGCGAGTCCGGGTCGACGCCCCAGACCCCGGCCACATGGCGGCGCGCGGCCGGATCGGTGAGCTTGCGGTAGCCCGGCAGCTGATCGGCCTTCTGGCCGTGTTCCCGGCCGCCCTGGCCGTTGCCCTGGCCGGTCAGGCAGCCGTACCCGGACAGCGGACGCCCCGCCCGGCCGGTGGCCAGGCAGAAGTTGATCCAGGCGCCGACCGTGTCCGTCCCCTTCGACTGCTGCTCGGGACCCCGCGCGGTGAGCACCATCCCGGTCTCCGCACCGCAGAACATCTCCACGGCCTCGCGCAGTTGCGGCACGGGCACCCCGGTGATGCGCTCCACCAGCTCCGGCCAGTGCGCCATCGCACCCGCCCTGGCCTCGTCCCAGCCGTTCGTGCGGGTGCGGACGAACTCCTCGTCCACCCGCCCCTCCGCCACGACCAGATGCAGCATCCCGAGGGCGAGCGCCAGATCCGTGCCGGGCCGGGGCGTCAGATGCAGATCGGCCTGCTCGGCGGTCCTCGTGCGGCGCGGATCGATGACGATCAGCCGGCCGCCGTTCTCCCGCAGCTCCGTCAGATAGCGCAACGCGGGCGGCATCGTCTCGGCGAGGTTCGAGCCGACCAGGATCACGCACCCGGTCCGCGGAATGTCCTCCAGCGGGAACGGCAGCCCCCGGTCGAGCCCGAACGCCCGCTGGTGCGCCGCGGCAGCTGACGACATGCAGAAGCGCCCGTTGTAGTCGATCTGGGACGTGCCGAGGACGACCCGGGCGAACTTCCCCAGCGCGTACGCCTTCTCGTTGGTGAGCCCGCCGCCGCCGAAGACGCCCACCGCGTCCGCCCCGTGCCCGGCCCGCGTCCCGCGCAGCGCGCCCGCGATCCGGTCCAGTGCCTCGTCCCAGCCGGCCGGCACCAGCTCACCGCTCACCTCGTCGCGCACGAGGGGCTCGGTCAGCCGTACACCGGCGGCGAGCACGGCGGGGGCGGTGCGCCCCTTGCCGCACAGGGCACCCCGGTTGACGGGGAAGGCGGTGTGCTCCACGACCTCGGGCACCGTGCCATCGGTACCCGGTCGCAGTTTCATCCCGCACTGCAGCGCGCAGTACGGGCAATGGGTGGACGTCTCGGTGCGGGCCATACGCCCAGCGTGCGAGCCGGGTATTACGGGCGCCGATGCGTCCGGTTACGCCCCCGGTACGCGCACCTCAGCCCCGGCCGTCCCCGGCCGTGAGATCGGCGGCGAGCGCGTCGGTCACTCCCGGCTCGCGCGGCCCCAGGAAGTGCGGATCCGGCTCGAACACCGCGTCCAGGGCGGCCTTGCCCGCCGCGAACACCTCCCGTGTCCCGCCGTAGTACCAGGTCGCATCGTGTACGGCGTCGACCCCCACCCCGTACGCGTCGATCCCCGCGTCCCGGCACAGGGCGATCGCGCGGCGGATGTGGAAGCCCTGGCTCACCAGGACCGCCCTGTCGACCCCGAAGATCTTCTTGGCCCGGACGCAGGAGTCCCAGGTGTCGAATCCGGCGTAGTCACTGACGATCCGCCCGTCCGGCACCCCGCGCCCGGTGAGATACGTGCGCATGGCATCCGGCTCGTCGTACTCCACCCGGCTGTTGTCCCCGGTGACCAGGACGACCTTCACCTTGCCGCTCCGGTACAGCTCGGCCGCGGCATCCAGTCTGTGCGCCAGATACGGCGTCGGTCTGCCCTCCCACAGTCCGGCCCCGAACACCACGGCGACCTGCTGCGAAGGAGCGTCGGCCGTGGTCCGCACCCGGGCGTCCGCCGTGGCGTACAGCCAGGTCGCGGGTGCCAGGGCCACCACACAGAGGGTCATCAGCCCCTGCACCAGCCACCGCTGCCCGCGCCGTGAGCGCGGCAGCCGCGGCCGTACCGCCGCGAGCCACGCCGGAGCCTTCGGCCGCCTCGGTGCGCTCAGCCGCATGCATCCCCCTGTGTCGGTACCGGTTCCTCATGTAACGGGACGAACAGAAGAGGCAAAGGGTTCGCCGGACGGGCCGGCGAACCGCGAAACGCCCGTCCTGACACCGCCGGCACCCGATCCGTGAGGCAGAGGCAAACACGCGTCACCGGTGCGAAACGGCCCGGCAACGTCCGCCCGGCACCATCGGTCCATGACGGAGACGGCACCGGAACACCCTCGTGAGCCCCTGCCCCTCGACAGCACGGCGCAACTTCTGACCCGCATCACCTCACAGCTCGGAACCCAGCTCAGCCTCGTCTCCCTGAACGGAACCCGCAGGCCCATGCACCGCACCCGGAACGACGCCCACCGCGGCAACGCGGGGCCCCCGGCCCCCACCCTGGTCGCCGTCGCGCACGGCAGCCGGGACCCACAGGCCCTGCACACCGTCCAGGAGCTCCTGCAACGGGTACGGGAGCTGCGCCCCGGCCTCGACGTACGGCTCGGGCACATCGAACTGAACGAACCGCTGCTTCCCGCGACGCTGGACGGCATCCCGGCCGGCGACGCCGTACTCGTGCCGCTGCTGCTCGGCCGCGGGCACCACGTCAGGCACGACCTGCCGCTCGCCGCAGCGGCGGCCGGCCACCTGCGCACCCGGATCGCCGCACCCCTCGGGCCGCACCCGATGCTGGTCGAGACCCTCCACGAGCGGCTCGTCGACGCGGGCTGGCAGGAGGAGGACGGCAGGAGCCGCAACGCCGCCGTCGTGCTCGCAGCCGCCGGATCGCGCGACCCGGACTCCGCCGTCGACACCCGCCGCACCGCCCGCATGCTCAGCGACCGTCTCGGCGGAGTGCCCGTCGTACCCGCGTACGCGTCGGCTGCCACGCCCACCGTCCCGGTCGCCCTGCGCGCCCTCGCCGCACGCGGCCGGCACCGGGTCGCCGTGGCCTCGTACTTCACCGCACCCGGACGTTTCGCCACGGCGGCAGCCGCCGCGGCACCCTGGATCGCCTCCGCACCGCTCGGCGCGCACCCTTCCATGGCACGGCTGCTGCTGCACCGGTACGACCGGGTGACGGCGGAAGGATCCCTCGCGGGCGAGCGACTGCTGGCGTCGGCCTGAGCCGTCCTGTCGGCCCGGCCGTTTACTGTCGAGGTCATGGACGGTACGCACGACATCCGGGACACACAGGAGTACGCCGCCACGCCCTACGGCACGGCCGACACCGAGCGCTGGGACACCGAGCCCGACAAACGGCCCGGCCGCACGGCCTTCCAGCGCGACCGCGCCCGGGTACTGCACTCCGCCGCCCTGCGCAGACTCGCCGGGAAGACCCAGGTGGTCACCCCGGGCACGCGGGGCCACGCCTGGGACGCCAGCCCCCGGACCCGGCTCACGCACTCCCTGGAATGCGCCCAGGTCGGCCGCGAGCTGGGCGCCGCCCTCGGCTGCGACCCCGATCTCGTCGAGACGGCCTGCCTGGCGCACGACATGGGCCACCCGCCCTTCGGCCACAACGGCGAACAGGCACTCAACGACTTCGCGTCGGACTGCGGCGGCTTCGAGGGCAACGCCCAGTCGCTGCGCCTGCTGACCCGGCTGGAGCCCAAACGGTTCGTCCGTGACACCCGGAGCGGCGAGCTCGTCAGCGTCGGACTCAACCTGAGCCGTGCCGCCCTGGACGCCGCCACCAAGTACCCCTGGCCACGTGGCGGGCACCCGACCGACCCCGGCTCGCCGAAGTTCGGGGTGTACGAGGACGACCTGCCGGTGTTCGAGTGGGTCCGCAAGGGCGCACCGCAGGACCGCAAGTGCTTCGAGGCCCAGGTCATGGACTGGTCCGACGACGTCGCGTACTCCGTGCACGACTTCGAGGACGGACTGCACGCCGGGCACATCGACCCCAGCTGTCTCTTCGCCGAACCGGAGCGCCGCGACATCTGGGAGGTCGCCATCGGCCGTTACGTCCCGGCGGACACCGACCCGCAGGAGCTCGCCGACGCCCTCGACCGGCTCGTCGCCCAGGACTGGTGGCCGCACGGCTACGACGGGTCCGCCGTCGCCCAGGCCCGGCTGAAGGACGCGACGAGCCAGCTCATCGGACGTTTCTGCCTCGCCGCCGAGTCCGCCACCCACGGCGCGTACGGGCCGGGACGGCTCGGCAGGTACGGCGCCGAACTCGTCGTCCCGCCCGAGGTCCGCAACGAGTGCGCGGTGCTCAAGGCCGTCGCCGACCGCTACGTCATGCAGCGCGCCGAGCAGGAGGCCATCCGCGCCGACCAGCGGATCGTCATCGCGGAGCTCGCCGCCGCGCTCACCGCCCGCGCCCCCGAGGGCCTCGAACCGCAGTTCCGTGCCCTGTACGGGGCGGCGCCCGACGACCGTGCCCGCAAGCGCGTCCTCGTCGACCAGATCGCCGCCCTCACGGACGCCTCGGCGCGCTCCTTGCACGGGACTCTCACCGGGGTTCGGCAGACTGGTCCACGACAGGGCACATGACACCTGGATGTGACCGATCGGGGTACACCCTCTTTCGCCATCACGCTGCGTGCGGGACGCTCGCAGGTGGCGGCGCCGCGCAGCACAGCACCGAGGAGGCATCAAGTGGTCGACGCAAACCGGACGTTCGTCATCGTCGGCGGAGGACTTGCAGGAGCCAAGGCGGCCGAGACACTCCGGGCGGAGGGCTTCACCGGCCGGGTGATCCTGATCGGCGATGAGCGCGACCATCCGTACGAACGGCCGCCCCTGTCCAAGGGGTACCTGGCCGGGAAGGAGGACCGGGACAGCGTCTTCGTCCACGAGACGGCCTGGTACGCCCGGGCGGACATCGAACTCCACCTGGGGCAGGTGGTCACGTCCATCGACCGGGACGGCCGCTCCGTACAGCTCGGTGACAACACCGTCGTCCACTACGACAAGCTGCTGCTCGCCACCGGCGCCGAACCCCGGCGCCTCGACATCCCCGGCACCGACCTGGTCGGCGTCCACCACCTGCGCCGCCTCGCCCACTCCGACCGGCTGCGCAACGTGCTCGCCGCCCTCGGCCGGGACAACGGCCACCTGGTCATCGCGGGGGGAGGCTGGATCGGCCTGGAGGTCGCAGCGGCCGCCCGGGGCTACGGCGCGGAGGTCACCGTCGTCGAACCCTCCGCGACCCCCCTCCACCACGTCATCGGCCCGGAGGTGGGCCAGATCTTCACCGATCTGCACACCGAGCACGGCGTCCGTTTCCACTTCGGCGCCCGCCTCACCGAGATCACCGGGCAGGACGGCCTGGTCCTCGCCGCCCGCACCGACGACGGTGAGGAGCACCCCGCCCACGACGTGCTCGCCGCGATCGGCGCGGCACCGCGCACCGCGATCGCTGAGGCGGCCGGGCTGGACATGGCCGACCGGGCGCACGGCGGCGGTGTCGCCGTGGACGCCTCCCTGCGCACCTCGGACCCGCACATCTTCGCCGCCGGGGACATCGCCGCGGTGGAACACCCGCTGCTCGGTACCCGGCTGCGGGTGGAGCACTGGGCGAACGCGCTGAACAGCGGCCCGGCCGCCGCCCGCGCCATGCTCGGCCAGGAGGTGTCCTACGACCGGGTCCCGTACTTCTTCTCCGACCAGTACGACCTCGGCCTGGAGTACTCGGGCTGGGCGCCGCCGGGCTCGTACGACCAGGTCGTGATCCGCGGGGACGCGGGCAAGCGGGAGTTCATCGCCTTCTGGCTCAAGGACCGCAGGGTGCTCGCCGGGATGAACGTCAATGTGTGGGATGTCACCGAAAGCATCCAGGAACTGATCCGGGCCGGGCAGCAGACCGACCCGGACGCCCTGGGCGACCCGTCGGTGCCGCTGGAGTCCCTGCTCTGACCCGGCGGACATCCGGGACGGCCGGCGGCGTGTGCCCCGGCCCCGCCGCCGGCCGGTCCCGGATGTCCGACCCCACCCGTAGACTTCACTCGTGGCAGGCAGGATCAATGACGACGACGTGAAGGCGGTCCGGGACGCGGTCCCGATCGACGCCGTCGTCTCCGAGTACCTCCAACTGCGCAACGCGGGCGGCGGAAACCTCAAGGGCCTGTGCCCCTTCCACGACGAGAAGTCCCCCTCCTTCCAGGTGAGCCCGAGCAAGGGCCTCTTCCACTGCTTCGGCTGCCAGGAGGGCGGCGACACGATCGCCTTCGTGATGAAGATCGACCACCTCACCTTCTCCGAGACGGTCGAGCGCCTCGCCGCCAAGGCGGGCATCACCCTGCGGTACGAGGAGGGCGGCTACAACCCCTCCCACCAGCGCGGCGAACGCATCCGGCTGGTCGAGGCGCACAAGATCGCCGCCGACTTCTACCGCGAGCAGCTGGACGGCCCCGAGGCGGAGATCGGCCGGAAGTTCCTCGCAGGACGCGGCTTCGACCAGGACGCCGCGGCCCATTTCGGCGTCGGATACAGTCCCGCCGGCTGGGACCATCTCACCCGCTTCCTTCGCGGCAAGGGCTTCAGCGACAAGGAGCTCATCAGCTCGGGCCTCTCCCAGGACGGCCGCCGCGGCCCCATCGACCGTTTCCGCGGCCGGCTCATGTGGCCGATCAGCGACACCTCCGGAGAGATCGTCGGCTTCGGCGCCCGCAAGCTCCGCGACGACGACAACGGCCCGAAGTACCTCAACACCCCCGAGACCTCGATCTACAAGAAGTCCCAGGTGCTGTACGGCATCGACCTGGCCAAGAAGGACATCGCCAAGGTCAGCCGAGCCGTCGTCGTCGAGGGCTACACCGACGTCATGGCCTGCCACCTCGCCGGGATCACCACCGCGATCGCCACCTGCGGCACGTCGTTCGGCAACGACCACATCAAGATCCTCCGACGGCTCCTGATGGACAACGGCAGCGCCCGCGTCATCTTCACCTTCGACGGGGACGCCGCCGGCCAGAAGGCGGCCCTCCGCGCCTTCGAGGACGACCAGAAGTTCGCCGCCGAGACCTACATCGCGATCGCCCCGGACAACATGGACCCGTGCGATCTGCGGCTGGCCAAGGGCGACGACGCCGTCCGCGACCTGGTCGAACCCCGCACCCCGCTCTTCGAGTTCGCGCTGCGCCAGATCGTCGGACGCTACGACCTGGAGACCCCGTCCGGCCGCGCGGCCGCGCTCGACGAGGCGGCACCCGTCGTCGCCCGGATCAAGAACAGCTCCTCGCAGCACGAGGTCGCCGTCCAGCTGGCCGGGCTGCTCGGCATCCTCGACACCCAGTTCGTGGTCAAGCGCGTCGGTCAGATCGCCCGGTGGGCCCGTGACCGGGGCGGCGACCGCGGCCCCGGGCAGGGCGGCGGCCCCTCCCGCGGCGGCCCCCCGCAGCAGCAGGCCCAGGCCCCCACGGCGCCCTCCGGCCCCGCGCTCAACCTCCGCAGCCCCGCCCACCGCACCGAGCGCGAACTACTCAAGCTCGCCCTGCAGAAGCCCGCCCTGGTCTCCCCGGCCTTCGACGCCTACGGCATCGACGAGTTCACCGCCCCGCCCTACGCGGCGGTGCGCCAGTGCATCGCGGAGGCGGGCGGCGCCGAGCAGGGACTGGCCGAGACCCGCGACTACCTGGTCACCGTCCTGGACGTGGCACCCAACGACACCGTGCGCAACCTCGTCACCGAGCTCGCCGTCGAGGTGTTCCACGGCAAGTCCATCGACGAGACGTACGCGGGCATGCAGCTCGTCCAGGTCCGCCTGCGCGCGGTCGACCGCAGGATCGACGACGTCCAGGGCAGCCTCGCCCGCCTGGGAAGCAACGTGGCCCCCGACCATCTGGCGGCCGCGCAGAACGAGGTCTGGGTCCTCCAGCAGTACGCCCAGTCGCTGCGGAGCAACGGCGCCGACGCGCTCTGATCCGTACCGCCGCCGGCACCGTCCGGTAATCACCCGGTCACGGACCGGACTCAGAAAGTCACCGCACGCCCCTCGTGGCAGCGATGTGTCGTACCCCACACTGGGTGCCGGTGCCTGAGTCATCGGAGCGCGGACGGTCCACCGAAGGCGCGGACCCCCATCGCCGCGATCCGGCAGCGATCACCTGGAGGTCGCCCTCGTGCAGACCCGGACCGTGACGACCACGACCGAGCATGTCCCGGCGATTCCCGCGCAGAACCGGGCCACGCGCCACCCCGAGGCGGCAGGTCCGCCCCGGGGTGCACCCGACCCGGTGATGGAGGAACCGGTGGAGGTTCCCGAACCCCCGGAGCCACGGAGCCGCACGGAAGCCGGCGGTCCGTCGTCCGATCTCTTCCGCCAGTACCTGCGGGAGATCGGACGGATACCCCTGCTCTCCGCCGCCGAGGAGGTGGAACTGGCGCGACGCGTCGAAGCGGGACTGTTCGCCGAGGAACGCCTCGCCGGCACCCCTGACCCGGACACCCGGCTCGCGGTCGACCTGGACCGTCTCGTGGTGATGGGACGCATGGCGAAGCGGCGGCTCATCGAAGCCAACCTCCGCCTCGTCGTCTCCGTCGCCAAGCGCTACGTCGGCCGCGGACTGACCATGCTCGATCTCGTCCAGGAGGGAAACCTCGGGCTGATCAGGGCCGTCGAGAAGTTCGACTACGCCCGGGGCTACAAGTTCTCCACGTACGCGACCTGGTGGATCCGCCAGGCGATGTCCCGTGCCCTCGCCGACCAGGCCCGGACCATAAGGGTCCCGGTGCATGTCGTCGAGCTGATCAACCGGGTCGTACGCGTCCAGCGCAGGATGCTCCAGGAGCGCGGCTACGAGCCGACCGCCGAAGAGGTCGCGGCCCAGCTCGACCTGACGCCCGAACGGGTCGGCGAAGTCCTGCGTCTCGCCCAGGAACCGGTCTCGCTCCACGCCCCCGTCGGCGAGGAGGACGATGTCGCCTTCGGTGACCTCATCGAGGACGGCGACGCCACGTCCCCCGTCGAGTCCGCCGCGTTCCTCCTGCTGCGCGAACACCTGGAGGCGGTGCTCTCCACCCTCGGGGAGCGGGAGAGGAAGGTGGTCCAGCTCCGCTACGGGCTGGACGACGGGCGGCCCCGCACGCTCGAGGAGATAGGCCGGATCTTCGGCGTGACCCGCGAACGCATCCGGCAGATCGAGTCCAAGACCCTGAACAAGCTGCGGGACCACGCCTTCGCCGACCAGCTCCGCGGCTACCTGGACTGACCCGGCCGGGCAGCACATGCCGACGGGCCGCCCGGCAGCCTGCCGGACGGCCCGTCAGCACGCGTCCGCTAGTCCACCTCGGCCAGCGCCTGCGCGAACTGCGCCGCGTACAGCCGGGCGTACGCGCCCTTGGCCGCCAGCAGCTCGTCGTGCGTGCCCTGTTCGACGATCGAACCGTTCTCCATCACCAGGATCACGTCGGCGTCCCGGATCGTCGAGAGGCGGTGCGCGATCACGAAGCTCGTCCGGCCGTGCGCGAGACGGGCCATCGCCTTCTGGATCAGCACCTCGGTACGCGTGTCCACCGAGCTGGTGGCCTCGTCCAGCACCAGGATCACGGGGTCCGACAGGAACGCCCGCGCAATGGTGATCAGCTGCTTCTCGCCCGCGCTGACCCCGGAGCCCTCGTCGTCGATCACCGTGTCGTAGCCGTCCGGCAGGGTACGGACGAAGCGGTCGGCGTGGGCCGCCCGTGCCGCCTCCTCGATCTCCTCCCGGGTGACCTCGCGCGAAGCGCCGTACGCGATGTTCTCCGCGATCGTGCCGCCGAACAGCCAGGTGTCCTGGAGCACCATCCCTATGCCCGACCGCAGTTCGTCGCGCGACATCCTCGCCACGTCGACGCCGTCGAGCGTGATCCGGCCGCCCGTCACGTCGTAGAACCGCATCAGCAGATTGACCAGCGTGGTCTTGCCGGCACCGGTCGGACCGACGATCGCGACGGTGTGACCGGGTTCCACACTCAGCGAGAGGTCCTCGATGAGCGGCTTCTCCGGGTCGTACCTGAAGGAAACCCCCTCCAGCGAGACGTTGCCGCGCAGCTCCCCGGGCCGCTCGGCCTCCTCCGGGTCGGGATCCTGCTCCTCGGCGTCCAGCAGCTCGAATATCCGCTCGGCCGAGGCGACACCCGACTGCACCAGGTTCGCCATGGAGGCGACCTGTGTCAGCGGCATCGAGAACTGGCGCGAGTACTGGATGAACGCCTGCACATCACCGATCGACAACGAACCCGACGCCACCCGCAGCCCGCCGACGACGGCGACCAGCACATAGTTCAGGTTCGAGACGAACATCATCAGCGGCTGCATGATCCCGCTGTTGAACTGGGCCCTGAAGCCCGCCTCGTACAGGGCGTCGTTCTGCTCGGCGAAATCCCTCGCGGACTCGTTCTGCCGCCCGAAGACCTTCACCAGGGTGTGCCCGGTGTACATCTCCTCGATATGGGCGTTGAGCTTGCCCGTCACCTTCCACTGCGCCACGAACTGCGGCTGCGACCGCTTGCCGACCCGGGCCGCGACGAACACCGACAGCGGGATCGTCACCAGCGCCACCAGGGCGAGCAGCGGCGAGATCCAGAACATCATGATCAGTACGCCCACGATGGTCAGCAGGGAGTTGATGAGCTGGCCCATCGTCTGCTGCATCGTCTGCGAGATGTTGTCGATGTCGTTCGTCGCCCGGCTCAGCACCTCGCCGCGCTTCTGCCGGTCGAAGTAGGACAGCGGCAGCCGCGCCAGCTTCGTCTGGAGATCCTCGCGGAGCTGGAACACGACCCGGTTGATCACCCGGATCGACAGCCGGGTCGACACGAGCATCAGCAGCCCCGCGCCGACGTAGATCACCAGAGCCGCCAGCAGGACGTTCCCCACCGCGCCGAAGTCGATGCCCTGGCCGGGGGTGAAGTCCACTCCCGAAAGCATGTCGGCGAGCCCGTCGCTGCCCTTCTCCCGCAGGCCGTCGACGGCCTGTTCCTTCGTCGTACCCTCCGGCATCTGCCGGCCGACGACCCCCGCGAAGATGAGGTCCGTGGCCCCACCGAGGATCTTCGGCCCGACCACCGAGAGCGCCACGCTCAGCGTGCAGGCGCCCAGCATCAGGTACAGCGAGGCCTTCTCCCTGCTGAACCTGCTGAGCAGCCGTTTCCCGGACCCCTTGAAGTCCATGGACCGCTCGGTGGGCCCTCCGGCCATCATCCGCCCGCCCGGCCCTGCCATCAGGCGGCCTCCGCTTCCGTCAGCTGGGAGAGCACGATCTCCCGGTAGGTTTCATTGCCGTCCATCAGCTCGTGATGGCTGCCCGTCCCGACGACCCGGCCCTCGTCCAGGACCAGGATCCGGTCGGCGTCACGGATGGTGGACACCCGCTGCGCCACGATCACGACGGTCGCTCCCGCCGTCTCCTGGGACAGTGCCCGGCGCAGCGCGGCGTCCGTCGCGTAGTCCAGCGCCGAGAAGGAGTCGTCGAAGAGGTATATCTCCGGCTGCTGCACCAGCGTCCTGGCGATCGCGAGGCGCTGCCGCTGACCACCGGAGACATTGGTACCGCCCTGCGAGATCGGCGCGTCCAGCCCGTGTTCCAGCTGCTCCACGAACTCCTTGGCCTGGGCCACCTCCAGCGCGTGCCACAGCTCCTCGTCGGTCGCGTCGGGGTTTCCGTACCGCAGGTTCGTCGCGACCGTGCCCGAGAAGAGATACGGCTTCTGCGGGACGAGGCTCACGGTCTTCGCCAGCAGGACAGGATCCAGCGTCCGCACGTCCGTGCCGTCGACCAGCACGGCGCCGTCCGTCACGTCGAACAGTCGCGGTACGAGCCCGAGCAGCGTCGACTTCCCGCTGCCCGTCGACCCGATGATCGCGGTCGTCTCGCCGGGCTTCGCCACGAGGTCGACCGAGCGCAGCACGGGCTCCTCGGCTCCGGGGTAGCGGAACTCCGCGCCCCGCACCTCCAGATGGCCGTGCTTGCGCAGCTCCGTGACCGGGGCCGTCGGCGGCACCACACTCGAGTCGGTCTCCAGGACCTCCTGGATGCGCTCGGCACAGACCTCGGCACGCGGCACCATCATGAACATGAACGTGGCCATCATCACCGACATGACGATCTGCATCAGATACGCGAGGAACGCGGTCAGCGCACCGATCTGCATGCCGCCGCTGTCGATGCGGTGCGCACCGAACCAGACCACGGCGATGGACGACAGGTTCACCACCGTCATGACGACGGGGAACATCAGGGCCATCAGCCGGCCCGTGGACACGGCCACATCCGTCAGCTCGGTGTTGGCGCCCCGGAAGCGCTGCTCCTCGTAGCCGTCACGGACGAAGGCGCGGATCACACGGTTCCCGGTGATCTGCTCGCGCAGCACCCGGTTCACCGTGTCCAGCCGCTCCTGCATCATGCGGAACAGCGGCCGCATCTTCTTCACGATGAGGCTCACCGAGACACCGAGGACCGGGACCACGGCCAGCAGCACGGCCGACAGCGGGACGTCCTGCCCGAGCGCCATGATGACGCCGCCGACGCACATGATGGGCGCCGAGACCATCAGTGTGAACGCCATCAGGACGAGCATCTGGACCTGCTGCACGTCATTGGTCGTGCGGGTGATCAGTGAAGGAGCGCCGAAGCGCCCCAACTCCCGTGCGGAGAAGGACTGCACCCGGTCGAAGACGGAGGCCCGCACGTCACGCCCGAGCGCGGACGCGGTCCGCGCCCCGTAGTAGACAGCGCCGATGTTGCAGACGACCTGGGCGATGCTGACGGCGATCATCACGCCGCCGAACTCCAGGATGTAGCCCGTGTCTCCCGCGACGACACCGTTGTCAATGATGTCCGCGTTGAGGCTGGGCAGATAGAGAGTGGCGCAGGTCTGCAGGAGCTGGAGCAGCACCAGCAGCACGATGGGGGTTCTGTACGGGCGCAGGTAGGCCCGCAGGAGTTTTATGAGCACGCGTGTCTCTCGGAGTCGGCGACGGCAAAGGCCGCTCCATCCTGCGGTACGCCGACCCACAACTTCCAACAGTTTTGCTCAAGCCCAGGTCAAATCAGGCCGGCTCCCGCGCGCCTCAGACGGCGCCGCCGAACGCCCCCGGATGCACCTGGTCCCGGGTCGCCCGGTACTGCTGGCGCACGGCCCGGCCGACCGCCAGATCCTCGCCCGGCTCCAGCACCTGCGCCGCCGCGCCCTGCCAGGCCGGGGGAGTACGCGGGTCGAGGGACCCCCGGGAGACCCCGAGCGCCCACGCCGCCTGCCGGGCGGCACCCAGCGCCGCGTACTGGGCGGGCTGCGGTACGACGACCTGCGTCCCGAACACCGCGGGGGCCAGCGCCTGCACGGCCGGCAGCTCCGCCGCCGCACCCAGCAGGAACACCCGACGCACCTCCACGCCCCGGCCGCGCAGCACATCCAGCGCGTCGGCCAGGGAGCACAGCATCCCCTCGAAGGACGCCCGCGCCAGATGCTCCGGCTTCATCGACTCGCGCCGCAGCCCGCTCAGCGTTCCTGCGGTGTGCGGCAGCTGCGGGGTGCGCTCGCCCTCCAGGTACGGGAGGAGCACGAGCCCCGAGGAACCCGGTGTCGACTTCAGGGCCAGCGCGGACAGCTCGTCCAGATCGTCCAGGCCCAGCATCTCGGCCGTGCCGCGCAGCACACGTACCGCGTTCGACGTGTGGACCACCGGCAGGTGCATGCCGGTCGCGTCGGCGAACGAGGTGATCATTCCGCTCGGATCGGCCAGCGCCTCGTGGTGCACGGCCATCACCGAACCCGAGGCGCCCAGCGACACCACGGCGTCACCGGCCGCGACCCCGAGCCCGAACGCCGCGCCCATCGTCTCGCCGGTGCCCGCCGAGATCAGCAGCCCCTCGGGTGTCGTACCTGCGGCGTCCGACGGACCGAGCACCTCGGGCAGCGCGGCCTGGTGGCCGAGGGCAAGCTCCACGAGATCGGGCCGGTAGGAGCCGGAACCCGCCGACCAGTAGCCCGTGCCGGACGCGGCACCGCGGTCGGTGGTCCGGCGGTTGGGCCTGCCGAGCAGCTGCCACACCAGCCAGTCGTGCGGCTGCATCACGGCGGCGACGCGCTGCGCGTTCTCCGGCTCGGTCCGGGCCAGCCACCGCAGCTTCGCCACGGGCTGCGCGGCCTGCGGGACGGACCCGACGGCCTCGGCCCAGGCCTGCCGGCCGCCCAGCCCGTCGATCAGATCGGCCGCGGCCACCTGCGCCCGCCGGTCGTTCCCGAGCAGCGCCGGACGTACGAGGTTGCCCTGGCGGTCCAGCGGCACCAGACCGTGCTGCTGGGCGCACACGCCGATGGCCTGCACGCCCTCGAGCAGACCGCCGGAAGCCGCCTCACCGAGTGAGAGCAGCCATGCCTGTGGATCCACCTCGGAAGCCTTGGCCTCGATGGGGTGCGCGGCATACCCCTGCCGCAGCACCGCACCCGAGTCCGCGTCGCAGACGACGATGTGAGTGAAGGCGGATGAACTGTCCAAGCCGGCGACTATGCCCATACACAGATTCTGCCGCACCGGCGGAGCTTTGCCCTACCGGGCGCCACCCGGCACCCGGTAGCGGGCCGGGTCAGGTGTTCGTCGTGCCCCAGTCGTCGCTGCTGTGACCGTTGTGACCACTGCGCTCGCGCAGCGAACGCACCCGGTCGGAGACGGAGACCGGCACCTTGTCCCCCACCTTCTCGCTCACCGAGTGGTACGCCTTGCCCGCGAACTCGCGGCCGCCGGTCGCGGCGGACTCCGCCGCGTTGCGCACGGCCGGATTCTCGGCGAACCGCTGCGCGGACTTCTTCAGCTGCTCGTAGCGCTCGCGGCCGGCTCGCGTGCCGAGCACGTAACCGAGGGCCACTCCGGCGATGAACGTGAGCCGGTACCGCATGGCTGCCACCCTTCCTTCGCTCTGTGGGACGTGTGCTGGCCGCCTACCCGCGCGCACCCGAGATCACCCCGGGCGATACCGATTGGCGGAGCACCCCCCTGCTTGCGCTAATGTATGTGTCGCAGCGAACGCGCGCCGCTCGGCAGCCGCCAGGTAGGTACGATTCGATGCAACGCAGCAATCCCCTGTAGCTCAATTGGCAGAGCAGCCGGCTGTTAACCGGCAGGTTACTGGTTCGAGTCCAGTCGGGGGAGCGCGATCCCCTGTAGCTCAATTGGCAGAGCATTCGGCTGTTAACCGGAGGGTTACTGGTTCGAGTCCAGTCGGGGGAGCGGCAAGAAAGAGGACCCTTCGGGGTCCTCTTTCGCATGCCCGGCGAAGCCCTGCTGACGACTCTTTCGGGGCGTTTTCGCACCGGCCGGAACCGGGCAGCACGCAGCGCGGTCTTCATGGTCATGCGAAGCCGACCATCCGCAGCAGGAGATCGTATGACCGGCTATGCTGCGGCAGACGGTGCGCACACATGTACGCGCCACGCCGAAACGGGGCGGTAGCTCAGCCGGTTAGAGCAGCGGACTCATAATCCGTCGGCCGTGGGTTCGAGTCCCACCCGCCCCACCTCCTGCGCAGCCGCAGAAACGTTCTGAACTGCGGAAACGTGCTTCCTCGAGGATGTACGGCGTGCAGCGAACGCTGCGCGCCGTGCAGCGAATCCTGCTTCGGGTGCGTCCCGGAAGACACGTGCGTGGCTGTGACCTGCAAGTTCCCGTCTCCGTGGAAGTGTCGTGGAACGGTCCCACGGTCGCCGAGGGAGATGTCGCACTCCACTCAACCCCACTGCTCGGCGAGACGTCACACCCCTCCGCATGTGGTCTGCCTCGTGGCCGAGGCGATACGGCTGCCGAGCGCGCTCGGCAGGCAGCCTTCGAGTGATCGCGTACCTCCTCGACACGGTCGCCCTGCGGCACCTCTTCCGGACGGGGCGCGGCGCGTTTCCCAAGAGCGCACGGCGCTGGGTCGTCACCGCGCCCGGGAGTTGGTTCGCCTATGAGGGCAAGCTGCTCATCAACGTGAACGGGCCCGGACCCGTTCACCGCCGCGAGCGGGAAGAGTCCGGGCCCGAGGTGTTCTCAGGCGGCATCAGCCCGGCTGCCGTCCGCCGTGACAGCCGGGCGCCCGAGTCCGAGGAAGGCGCGTCCGCATCCGCCCGAGACGTACGGGTACGGGGCGCTCGGCGCGCGCCCGCAGCGATTCGGTGATCCCCTTCGCCCGAGGCACGACGGTCACGGCGCGGTGATCAACCGGCGGATTCCCAGTAGAAGGAGGAGCAGGTGTCCCTCAGAACGCTGCGACTGCCGTACTCGCCCAGGCAGACCCGGTAGTTGATCCATCCGTCCTCGGGGATGTTCATGTCGACGTCGAGCCTGGAGTTCTTGCTGTAGTGGTTCCAGTCGCGTATGTAGTCGCTGCCGCCCACATCGGAGCGCTCGTACTCCACCACCACGGAGTGTCCGTCGCCGGTGTTGTCCCAGACCAGCAGGTGGTCGCCGTCATGGACGAACGACGCCGAGCCGGCACAGCTGGTGCGCCAGGTGCACGTGTCGCCGGTGTGCGGCCCGGACGTGTACGTCACGGTGTACTCGGCCGCGGAGGCGGTGCCGGCCAGTGGGAGTACGGTCAGAACTGCCGCACAGGCGGCGCTGGAAAGCGCCATGCGCTTCTTCATTGCGGTGATCCTTACGTTGATTGCGCTCACCCGGTGACTGGTCCGCGGTGGGCGGGTGGTGAGGGTGTGGAGGCGGCGGCGACGAGGCGGCCGGTCAGTTCGGAGGCGGACCCGGTGTGCCGGTTGAAGGCGGCCGGTGATGGCGTAACGTCCCTGCAGCAGGGCCTGGGGCATCGCAGGGAACCCGATGAGCGCCGCGGTGGAGTCCCTGTGGCGGACCTTTGACCAGCCATGCACGCCTGGCCGGTACCGGCCCGTCAGGCTTTTTGACCGTGACACCTGTGACGCCAGGGACATCGGTCCGGACAGTGCCTCCAGATTTCGACACTCATCGGCCGACGGACGTCCAGGACATGAAATCGGTCAGCGTGTGACTGTCCACGAGCCCCTTTCTCCGTATGCGAGCGGTGTGAGCACGTCATCTCCCTGCACGCCTGCGCTGAGTACCGATGGGCATCCTCGGGGAGGACGTGACCCACGATGCGGCGCGGTATACAGGCGAACAACCCCCGCCTGCACATGGTCTGATAACCCCGGAGTTATCGGTGGAGGCTGGGGGGCACGTGATGGAACTACGAGACATCGAGATCTTCCTGACGCTGGCCGAGGAGCTGCACTTCGGCCGGACCGCGGACCGACTGCACGTGTCACAGGCGCGAGTGAGCCAGTCGATCGCCAAGCAGGAGAGACGGATCGGCGCGCGACTCTTCGCCCGGAGCAGCCGTAGGGTCGAGCTCACCGCCATCGGAGCTCAGCTGCGGCAAGACCTCGGTGCGGGCTACCAGCGGATACTCGACGGCACCCGCGCGGCCACCGCTGCTGCCCGCGGCACCACGAGCACGCTGACCATCGGTCTGCACGGGCCCCAGGTGCACTACTACCCGCACGTCATCGGCCTCTTCCAGGCCCGGCACCCCGAGGTCCGGCTCCGCGTCCAGGAGATCAACTTCTCGGACCCCTTCGGCCCCCTCCGGAACGGCTCGGTCCAGGTGGCGACCTCCTGGCTGCCGGTCCGTGAGCCGGATCTCACCGTTGGTCCGGTGATCGCGACCAAGCCCCTGGTCCTCATGGTGGCCGCCGATCATCCTCTTACCTCCCGCAGCAAGGTCAGCATGGAGGACGTGGCGGACTGGCCCCTGCCGTACTCCGCAGCACCCATCCCCGAGTACTGGCAGCAGACGCTCGTGCCCACCCACACCCCCGGCGGCCGACCGATCCGGCGCGGGCCCAAGGTCTCCACGATCCAGGAAGTCGCCGCCGTCGTCGCGGCAGGTGAGGCGATCTGCCTCGTCCACGGCGACGCCGCCCAGTGCTACCAGTGGCCCGGTCTCCGGTACCTGCATCCGTACGACGCCCCGATGGGAACGTGGGTCCTCATCTGGCCCACGGCCTGGGAGACGTACCTTGTCCGGGCGCTCGCGCAAGCGGCGCAGGACGCAGGAAGCGGAAGGTGACGAGACGCCGGCGCCAGGCCATGTGCGCCAGGCGGACGCCGTGCGGTCCTGTCGTGTGCCGGCGGACCGCGCTCCGACTCCGTCAGTGGCGCGGTTCGTCCGCGGCGCGGGGGTTCGCCCGGTTGCGTGCCCGGGTGAGCTGACCCGCCGCACCGTTCAGCAGCGTCTCCAGGACCACGGGGTAGGCGCTCCGTGTCATCCGTCCGGCCAGGAGCCGCGCGGTGGCGGCGATGTGCGGGTGGGTGTCGGCGGACAGTTCGGCGTAAGTGGAATCCCACATCTCCTCGTCCGCCGCGCGGGCCTCGTCGGTCAGCGCCAGTGACCCGGCGTCCAGGGCGGCGAACGCCAGACTCAGGTCGATGAACGCGTGGTAGACGACGACCGCGTCCGCGTCCGGGAAGCCCGCGTCGCGCAGGATCCCGAGGATCGTCTCGTCCACGGCGATCTCCCGCGGACGGCCGGTGACGCGGCTGGCGGTCAGCACGGCGGCCTGGGGGTGGGCGAGGTAGGAGGCGTGGATGGCCCGGCCGAGGGACCGCAGGTCGGACTGCCACTCCCCGGTGGCCGTCCAGGTGTCCAGCGCCTGTCCCATCAGCTCCTCGCCGATGGCCCTGGTGAGATCGTCCAGGCCGGCGAAGTACCGGTAGAGGGTGCTGGGGTCGGCGCCCAGGGCCGTGCCCAGCCTGCGTGCCGTCAGTCCGGTGCTTCCGTGTTCGCGCAGCATCCGCAGCGCGGTCTGCACGATGACCTCCTCGGACAGCACCGTGCCCTGCCGCGTGGGTCTGCGCCTGCGTCGTTCCGCCTCCGGCACCACGTGCTTCGCCATGCCGACTCTCCCTGCTCGCCGCACCTCGGGACCCTTATGCCAACACCGTTGACCTTAACCCCGGCTGTCCCGTTGCATCGTGCCCAGCGCCGGGGACATCTGTCCCCGGCAACCGAAAGGTGTGTGAGATGCGAGTACTTCTCGTGGGTGCGGGCGGCGTGGGCACGGCCGTCACCCGGATCGCGGCCCGCCGCGGCTTCCTGACCCACATGGTCGTCGCGGACTACGACCTCGCACGCGCGGAGGCGGCCGTCGGCGCGCTCCGGGAACACGGCGACCGGTTCAGCGCGAGGCGCCTGGACGCCTCCGACGAGGACGCGGTACGTCAGGTGCTCGCCGAGGAGAAGTGCGACGCCCTGCTCAACGCGACCGATCCGAGGTTCGTGATGCCGCTGTTCAACGCGGCGCGTGCGGCGGGCACGCACTATCTCGACATGGCGATGTCCCTGTCGGCGCCGCACGCGACCCATCCGCACGAGCGGTGCGGTGTGAAGCTCGGCGACGCGCAGTTCGAGCAGGCCGACTCCTGGGAGCGTTCCGGACGGCTTGCCCTGGTCGGCATGGGCGTGGAGCCGGGTCTCTCCGACGTCTTCGCCCGCTACGCGGCCGACGAACTCTTCGACGAGATCGAGGAGATCGGCGTCCGCGACGGAGCCGACCTGACGGTCGAGGGCTACGACTTCGCCCCGTCCTTCAGCATCTGGACGACCATCGAGGAGTGCCTCAATCCCCCGGTGGTCTACGAGAAGGACCGCGGCTGGTTCACCACCGCCCCCTTCAGCGAACCGGAGGTGTTCGACTTCCCCGAGGGCATCGGCCCGGTGGAGTGCGTCAACGTCGAGCACGAGGAGGTCCTGCTCATCCCGCGCTGGATCGACGCCCGCCGGGTCACGTTCAAGTACGGTCTCGGCGACGACTTCATCGCCAAACTGAAGACCCTGCACGAGCTGGGCCTGGACTCCACCGAGAAAGTCACCGTCCCCTCCGCGGCCGGGCCCGTGGAGGTCTCCCCGCGTGACGTGGTCGCGGCCTGCCTGCCCGATCCGGCCACCCTGGGCGACCGCATGACGGGCAGGACCTGCGCGGGCACCTGGGTCAAGGGAACCAAGGACGGTTCGCCGCGCGAGGTCTACCTCTACCACGTCGTCGACAACCAGTGGTCGATGCGCGAGTACGGATCCCAGGCCGTGGTGTGGCAAACGGCCGTCAACCCCGTCGTCGCCCTCGAACTCGTCGCGAGCGGAGCCTGGTCGGGCAGCGGCGTCCTCGGCCCCGAAGCCCTGCCGCCCCGGCCGTTCCTCGACCTGCTCACCGAGTACGGCTCCCCGTGGGGCCTGCGCGAGGAAGGCTGACCGACGGAGGGCTGACCGACGGAGGCCGACCGGGCGAGGGCCACGCCCGGCCGGCGGCACGGCGGCTCCACGGCGGCTCCACGGCGGGGCCCTGTTCACGGACAGTCCTCAGGGCGACGGGGTCCCGTCCTCCCCGAGGTCGATCGCGTACGCCTTGCGCAGCGTCTCGTGCACCGTCCAAGTCGTACGGTCGCCCCTGCTCAGCACGGCGAGGTCTCCCGGGCCGACCGCCAGTGTCCGCCCGCCCTCCACCTCGATGGTGGCCGAGCCGCTGAGTACGACGAACATCTCGTCCTCCTCGGTATCGGTGACGATCCCCGGAGTGATCTGCCAGACGCCCCGCAACCGGCGGCCGTCCGCCGACTCCCAGACCACCTTGCCGGTCACCTCCGGTGTGCCGGAGAGTATCTGCGCGGGGGAGAGCGGCTCGGGTTCGAGCTCGGCGTCGGGCACGTGGACGACAAGGCTGTGAGTCATGCGGTGACGCTAGCCGGGGCGCACGGCGCGCAGGGATGACAAGGTGTGGCGTTTTCCGTGGGACGCCCTGACACTTCGTCGCGCCCGTGGCCCGCACCGCGCCCCGGCCGGCCGGGAGCCTGCCCGGGACACGCCGAAACGGGGCGGTCGTTACCATCCCTTGTGACCGAAACGGCCGAACAACCTGTACCCCGCACACGCACACGCATACTCGCCGACCTGACCCCCCTGCGGAGCTCGCCGGACTACCGGCGGCTGTGGTTCGGGAACACCGTCTCCTGGATCGGGCAGGGCATGACGGCGCTGGCTGTCTCGCTCCAGGTCTACGACATCACCGGGTCCGCGTTCTCCGTCGGACTCATCGGCCTCTGCTCACTCGTCCCGCTGGTGCTCCTCGGGCTGTACAGCGGGGCCGTCGCGGACACCGTCGACCGGCGCAAGCTGGGCCTCTTCAGCGCGGCCGGGTCGTTCGTGCTCTCCGTCGGACTGGCCGCCGTGACCTTCGCCGGAGTGGAACACGTCGGGCTGCTCTACGCGGTGGTCGCCCTCCAGTCCGTCTGCTTCGCGCTCAACTCCCCGGCCCGCAGCTCCATGATCGCCCGGCTGCTGCCGGCCGAGCAGCTGCCGTCCGCCAACGCCCTCAACGCCATGACCTCCACCACGGGCGGCCTGGTCGGGCCGATGCTCGGCGGCCTCATCGTCGGCTGGTGGGGCTACCGCGCCGCGTACACCGTCGACGCGGTCACTTTCACGGCCTCGCTGTACGCGATGTGGCGCCTGCCCTCGATGCTTCCCGACCGGGCGGAGGGCGACAAGGGCGCCAAGCGGGCGTCCGTCGCGGACGGGCTCCGCTTCCTCGGTACCCGGCCCAATCTGCGGATGACCTTCTTCACCGACCTGAGCGCCATGGTGCTCGCCCAGCCGCGCGCCCTGTTCCCGGTGGTCGCCGTGGTCTGGTTCGGCGGCGACGCGAAGACCACCGGCCTGCTGGTCGCCGCCCCGGCGCTGGGGGCGCTCCTGGCGAGCGTGTTCTCCGGGTGGCTGGGAAAGATCCGCCGGCACGGGCTCGCGGTGCTCGTCGCCGTGGCCTGCTGGGGCGGTGCCATCGCCGTGTTCGGGCTGACCCGGCAGCTCTGGCCCGGACTGATCCTCCTGGCGCTCGCCGGGTGCGCCGACTCCATCTCGATGGTCTTCCGCAACACCATGCTCCAGGCGGCGGTGCCGGACGAGATGCGGGGACGTCTGCAGGGCGTGTTCATCGTGGTCGTGGCGGGCGGGCCGCGGCTCGGCGACCTGATGGCCGGCTCCGTCGCCGACCTGACCTCACCGGGCCTCGCGGTGACCGGCGGCGGGATCGCGTGCATGCTCGTGGTCTGCCTGCTGGGGCTGCGGTGGCGCGGGTTCGCGAGGTACGACGCACGGGACCCGCAGCCCTAGAATCCTCCGCCGTCGGCGAGCTCGCCGGACGGCAGACGAAAGGACGTACATGGACGGGATCCGGTGGCTCTCGGCCGAGAGTCATTTCGACCTCGGGTACTGGGTCGTCTTCGCCAGGGGCATCGGCCCGGAGGAACTGCTGGACCGGATGGGGGTGGAGGCCGGCTCCGTGCGAAGGCTTGACCGGTTCGACGCCGGTGACCTGATGGACGAGCTCGACACCGCGGTGCTGCGCGCGGGTGAGAGCTGTGGCTGGGCGTTCGCCGTGGCCGAGGGCGGACCTGGCGGGACGAATTCCTCGCAGGCCCTGTCGTCCGCCTCCGCCGGGAGCGAGGCGGTGGAGTTCTGGCGCACGGTCAACCAGGACAAGATGTTCGCGTACGCCCGCAACGGTGAGGAAGTCTTCCGGTGCGAGCCCGGTCAGGTTCACCCGCTGCCGACCGGGGGTTTCTCGCCGGATTCGGTCAGTGCCGCGAGCCTCGGCCTCCCCGGTACGGCGGCGGACACCGCCATCGGATCCGAACGGGACGCCCTCACCGTGGCCGAGGAGGTCTTCGGTCTGAATCTGCCCAAGGACGAGGTGCTCGAGGGCGTCCTGCTCTCGGCACCACTGCCGTGACACGGCGGACGGGGCCGCGCGTGATCCACACGCGGCCCCGTCCTTCTCAGTACGTGCCGGTCACGGGCGGACCTGGCAGAGGTCCTCCACGTTGATGCACCCTTCGAAGCCGGGTGTGTCCACGTAGTACGCCTCCCCGTCGAAGAGACGTACCTTGCCGACGAACCGGCCGAGGCCCCCGCCGGCGCTCGTGTTCTGTCCCCTCGGGATGCTGCCCCGCCCGCACGGCTCCTTCCAGGTAGACAGTGAGGGGTAGTTGTCGTCGAGGAAGAGGTCCCAGCCGCCGACCGTGGTGCCCGGAGCGGCGAAGAACTGGGCGCACTCCTCACCGGAGGTGATGCCTGGCTGCAGGCCCCCGCTCTCCCTCGATGCGGCGAACGGGTACTCGTCGCAGCTCGCGGTGGGAGTGAGGGCGTTGGGCCGGAACCGGGCTATCGCCTTCTCGCACATGACGTCCCGGTTCGCCTGCTGCAGAGCCGTGTCCTCGAGTCTGTGCAGAGGCGTGTTGTGCTTCTTGCTGCCCGGATGGTTGGGCAGCTTCTCCATGATGGCCCAGTACAGGGCTGCCGCCGCCGGATAGGCCTTGGTGTTCACCGTGTAGGTCGGGGCGTAGTTGGGGAACACGCATCCCGCCTTCCGGCCGGCGAACATGTTGTCGCAGCGGATCCTCAGCTCCGGTTCGTCGTAGTCGATCGTCCGGTCCGTGGGCGAGCCGTCGATCATGGACGAGATCGTCCAGTGCAGGAAGTTGACGCTGTATCCGGCGTCCTGCGTCCAGTTGGTGGTCGCCGTCGCGGTCGCCTCGTGATAGTCCGCGCCCAGCCAGCCGGGTTGTCCGTTCCAGTTCGGCAGCGCCGAGTCGCAGTCCGGCGAGCAGTAGAACTGGAGGTTGACGCTGTACGGCGACTCCATCATCAAAGGAGTGACCGCGACGGGCTTGAGCCTCACGGTCTGAGTGATGGCCTTGCTGTTGACCGCCAGCTTGATCTCGTGGTGATACGCGATGGCCGCTGACGCCACCACCTGGCCGTTGAGACGGATGCCGATGTTGTACTCGCCGTTGAGACACGCACTGAAGCGGGTGTAGCTCTTCGCCGACACAGCGATACTGCACTCGGCGCCGTCGTCCGCGAACGTGGAGAGGGCCCTCTTCCGCGCTCCGGCGCTCATCCTCAGCTCGGTGCACACCTCGTCGTACCCGTCACCCTTGACCGGACGGCACTTCTGCTCCGCGGGTGCGGGGGCGAAGAAGGGCATGCTCCCCGAGATCGCCTTGGGCTCGTCAGGAACCTCGGGATCCGGGGCGTCCGGGTCGGCGTCAGGGAAGGAGACACCCCCGAAGGTGTTGAAATCCCCTGGTTCGAAGGCCACCGCGTCGTAGGCGACATCCTCGTCACCCGTACCGTCGGCAGTGATCGTGGACAGCTTGACCTCGGGCTTGACCCCCTTGAACCGGAACGCACCGAGGGAGACCCACCGGTTTCCCGATCCGGGCTGCGACACCGTTCGGCTCGTCCAGCCGTGGGCCGTGAGGATCTCGTACTTCGCCTGCTTCGTCTGGGCGCCGTGGTCGGGCATGTGCACCCACACCTTGGCGTCCTTGTCGAGCGTCTGGTTGAGCTTCCAGTTGCCGGTGATCTTCAGGCGGTTGCCCTTGGCGTCGTCCGGACGGGTGTGGCCGAACCAGAAGTGGCTGCCGAAGCCGGCGCCGAGCTGGTGAAGGTCGACCTTGGACGGATAGACGGTCTCGCTGCCGTTGTTGCCGAAGTCGAACGAGAAGGAACCGCTGTTGGTCCAGCCGCTGTTGTCGCAGCCCGGTCTGTGGACGGCCGTGCCCTGGGGCACGTCGTCGACGATCAGCGCTCCGGCCGGCAGGCCGGTGGTGGTGCAGACAGGCGGGTAGGCGTTGCCGTTGGGTTCCTCACCCATGCTGGTGGAGAACCGGATGAACTCGTAGCCGCAGGTGTCGACGCAGTCCGTCTTCCACGTGACCGGCTTGTGCCACCAGCACATGAAGTCCTCGCGCCCGCACGGGCCCGAGGACCCGTTGTCGTTGGCGGCGCTGTCGGAGATGCGGCCGGGGAAGCAGTCGTTGGACGTCGGTTCGCAGAACGCGTCCTCGGGCGCCTTGAGATGGGCGCGGTTGTAGGTGGCGCTGCCCTTCGTGGAGACGCTCTCGTTGGTTCCGTTCCAGGTCGCGGGACGGAACGCGGGCACCATCACACCGGGGGACTCCAGGAAGGACGGCGGGTGGGCGGCGAAGCCCAGCACCTTCTCCTGGTAGGGCCAGTTCTGCGGGCGGGCGGCCGCGCTCGCGTCCTCGCCGCCGGCGGCGTTCTCCATGAACGGCAGCCGGCCGGCGTCCCATTCGGGGTTGGCCGGATTGTTGGCCCAGCCCAGGCCCCAGGGGGCGCCGTTGCCCTGGTCGGGGTGGAAGCCCGAGTTGTACGCCCACAGGGCGAAGTACCAGTTTTCGGGACGGCCCGTGGTGCCGTGGTTGGCGACCATGCCGGCGGCCCTGGTCTCGTTCCACTTGGAGACCAGGATCTGCAGGCCCGCGGCGATGTTGGCGGTGTAGTCGAGCGCGGCTGCCCGCTGCTTCTGGTAGTCCCAGGCGGCGCCGCCGTGACCGTCCTCGCGGCCGGCCATACGCATGTGGTCGGTGACCTGGGTGATCCCGTAACCGCAGTCAGCCTCGGCGAAGTTGACGTCCCAGTCGTTGGAGCTGTCGCCGTCGTAGAGGTCGATGCCGTAGTAGTTGCCGATCAGCGGGCTCGCGGTGACCCCGGGCACGGCCTCGCGGCCGGCCTGCCACATGTTGGACTCCTGCGTGGTCACACCCAGCATGACCTGCGCCATGGCCCGTCCGCCGCCCTCCAGGGCGGGGTTGAGGAAGAGGCTCTGCGGACTGTAGGCGGGCATTCCCAGGTTCTGCCAGTTGGCAGGCCGGGAGATGTGGGTGTTCAGATAGCCCTGGACAGCCTGGTCGACAGCCCATTCCACCTGGCGCGGCTTGGGCTGCATGGCCTGGTTGCCCGGGTCGTTGCGCGGCACCGAGCAGGTCCGCTCGTCCTCCACCGGGTCGCTCGGGGAGCTCGCCGCCGTGGCGGCGGTCGCCGCCCGCACGGCCGCGCCGCTCGGGGCGGCCTTGCCGGTCCGGGGTGCGGAGGAGGTCCGCAGTCCCGGGGAGAGGGCGCGGCCCTCGGAGGCGTGGGGGGAGGAGACCGTCGAGGTGATGGCCCTCAGGGTGCGTTTCCGGCCGGAGTCCCGGACCGTCAGGTCGAGGTCGACGGGCCGGGCCGTGTTGCTCTCACCGGGCTGCAGCAGGGTGCCCTTGCCGTCGGCCCACCGCTGGCGGGAGACGAGCGCCGTGCCGAGCGTGGACACCTGGGTGTCCTTGCCGGCCTTCGGGATGCGGCCCACCCCGGCCGGGGCGGCCGTCCGAGGGGCGCTGGGGCCCGTCACGTAGACGGTGGTGCGGCTGCGGGTCACGCCGAGCCGGGTGAGCGGGCCGTCGGCCACGGTGACCGGGCGGGCCTTCGCGGCGTCGGGGCGCTTCAGCGCCTGGGAGCCCAGGTGGCGGGCGGTGGCGGTGCTGCCGCGGTGGTCGAGGTAGAGCAGACCACCGTGGGTGTCAGGGGTGAGGCGGAAGGGGACGCTGTCGGTGCGCGCGACGGTGGTGGCGCGGCCGGTCGCGTCGAGCGAGACGACCTGGGCACCACGGGCGGCCAGGGTGGTGCTGCCCGGGCCGGGGACGGCCGAGGTGACCTGGCCCTTGACCGTGGTGGGCGCGGCGGTCCGTCCGTTGCGGGCGTTCAGGCGCAGCAGCCGGGTCCCGGGCCGCTCCTCGCTGCCGGACTGGGTGAGCACCGCGGTGTCGCCGTTGCCGCAGCCGGGGTTGTAGTACGAGAGCGAGGAGAGGACGGGCAGCTTGCGCACCGCTCCGGAGGTCAGGTCGACCACGGCGGTGAAGCCGCCGCGGGCCATCAGCTCCGGCTTGTTGGTGAAGGTGCGCGGGGCGTAGACGACGACGGCGTAGCGGCCGGAGCCGGGCACGCAGGCGTTGCCGATCCACGAGTCCGCGTCGAAGCCGGGCTCGGTGAGCGTGGCCAGGTTCTTCCACGCGTAGCCGGAGGAGCCGGCCGCGGTCAGCAGGTGGAAGCCCTCGGCATCTCCGCTGGTCGTCCAGGCGATGTCCTGCGAGGACTGCCACCGCTTCCCGAGGAGAGCGGAACGCTCGGCCGCCGGGACGGACGTGGGGTGCGAGGACGCGGGTGGTGCGGGCGAGGCGGGTGGGGGCGACGGTTCGGCCGCCCCCGCGGATGTCGTCAGGACTCCGCTCAGCATCACGGCGGCCGTGAGGGCCGCCCATGATGCGCGGGGTCTGGGAAGGCGATGACGCAAGGGTGCTCCAAGGTCTGGGCGGGGCGGGGCCCGCCGGGCGAGGGCAGGCCGCAGGCACCCGTGTGCCGGGCACACGGGTGTGAAGCCGCTCGCGCGGATAAGGAGGGGAAGTGTGGGAAAGCAGGACCGGGGCCCCCGGCGTGCGGCGGGCCCCGGAGAGCCAGGGTCTTTCGTCCGGCTCGTGCCGGGCTCGCGGGGTCCGGTGGGCACCGGACCCCGCTCCCTGGTCCGGCCCGGCCCTGGCTAAGGGCTCCGGCGGACCGGGGTGCCGGTCAGAACTTGGTGCTGCAGGTCATCGGGTACTCGTTGCCCTGGAACTTGACGCAGACCCGGTAGTAGTAGCTGGAACCGCCGAGCATGTTGGACCAGTCGCTGCCGCCGTGCGGGATCTCGACGTTCAGCGAGCGGATCAGCTTGCCGGCCGAGTCGTACTTCTCGATGTAGCCGAACGAGTTGTAGATGGAGTTGCTGGAGTTGTCGGTCACCCGGACCCAGGCGGCCTGACAGCCGAACGACCAGCGCAGCTCGGCCTTGCGGCTGTTGTTGGTGATGGTGCGCTGGGTAGCCACGTCGGCCGTCTCGCACGCCGTCGCTCTGGGCCCCTGGTTGTCACAGCCGGCGCCGCTGCAGCCGGCCGCGTACGAGGTACCGGCCAGCGGGATGAGGCCCAGCGCCACGGTGGCGGCGGAGACGGTGGCGAAACGGGTTACTGCGGTCTTCACGTACTTCTCCTGAAGGACGAGCCGGCCCGTGCCCGCGACAGCGAAGCCATCGGACCGGCGGTGAGCGGACCAGCCTTCGCGGGGGCAGGCCGACCCGCCGTGCGGCGTTGCGACGCACGTTGCCTTCCCCCCGTGAACCGCCCCAGGGGCGGCGGACGCCCGTGATCCCCCCGGCGTCCGCGGATGACATTAGCGCCGTGATCATGGTCCAACCAGGGAGAATATTTAGGGTATTTGATGCCTCATGCGGGCGAGGAAGGGAAGATCACTCACAGAGTTTGCACAGAAATGGCAATCGTATGACCGAACTTGATCGAAATCTTTTACGTTTTGTCACGCTCGGTGCATGGCACGGATGCCCAAGTCCGCCTGGACGCAGGTCAGTTCCCCGCCTGTCCGGCCGGTCCCACAACCGAGCGGGCGATCCCCAGGTCCACCAGGTCCTGCGGGCGCAGCCGCAGCTGGTCGGCCGTGGAACGCACCTGGTCGGGGCCGCGTTTCAGGATCGCCGCCGCCAACTCCGGTGCGATCACCGAGAAGTAGCTGTCCGCAGTGACATGGGTGTTGTCCGGGGCGGCCAGCGCGAGCGCGCCGCCCGAGCCGCCCTCGCCGATCACCAGAGTCGTCACCGGGACCCGGGCGGAGGCGATCGCCGCGAACGTGTCGGCGATGGCCGCGCCCGCGCCCGTCCGTTCCGCCTCCGCGTCGTTGGCCGCGCCAGGGGTGTCGATCAGGGTCAGCACGGGAAGGCCGAGCCGGTCCGCGAGCCGGATCACCCGCGCCGCTGTGCGGTAGCCGGCCGGATGGGTCGCGGTGCCGCACTGGGCGACGTACGCCACGGGTTGCCCGCCGCGGAGTCCCACGCCACCGAGCAGCCCCGGATCCGTACCGCCGCAGCGGTCGCCGTTCAGCGGCAGCCGGTGGTCGAAGTACGCGTCCAGGTACGCCTCGGCCCGCGGCCGCGCCGCCGAGCGGGCCTGCTCCACCGCGTCCCAGCCGGTCTCCGGAAGCCCCGTGGCCGAGAGCGCGGCCGGTACCGGAGCCGCCTGCGCCGGACCGGGGACCGTCAGGGCCCGCAGCCAGCGGCTCAGGGTCCGGGGCAGTTCCCCGGCGGGCACGATCGCGTCGATCTGGCCCGCTGCCAGCTGCCCCTCGGCGCTGTACGCGTACGGATCGGCGTCGGGGGGCCGTACCCGGGACCCGGCGAAACCGATCTGCGCGCCGGGCAGCGCCAGCACCACATCGGCGCCCGCCCCCACCGTCGCCCAGCCGCCCCCGGTCGTCGGATCACGCAGGACCGCGATCTGCGGCAGTCCCGCCGCCCGCAGCAGTGCCGAGGCGGCGGCCACCCGCTGGAGCTGGACGAGGGCGATCATGCCCTCCTGCATCCGGCTGCCGCCGGTCGCGACGAGCGATACGAGGGGCAGCCGCTGTTCACGGGCCAGCGCGTACGCGGCCTCCAGCCGGTCACCGGTGCGTGAGCCCAAGGAGCCGCCCAGGAAACCGAATTCGAAGGAGATCAGGACACAGGAGTGGCCGTCGACGACGGCCACCCCGTGGAGCACCGATTCCTCCTCGCCCGTGCGGTCCGTGGCGCGGGCCCTGGAGTCCGCGTAACCCGTCCAGTCGAGCGGGCCGTCGGACGGGGCCTGGTCCATCGGCAGGTGGTGTTCGGTGAAGCTCGCGGTGACGGCGGCGATGGCCTCCCGCGCCGACATGCGGCCGCCGCCCTGTGCGCTAGGCACCGAGCGACCTCTTCATGATCTTGCCCAGCTCGTTGCGGGGCAGGACGTCCAGGTAGCGGACGACGCGCGGGCGCTTGTGCGGGGCGAGCAGGTCCGCCACATGGTCGGCCAGCTCCTTCGCGCCGGGCGGTGACTCCGGGTCGGCCGGCACGACCCAGGCGACGATCCGCTCGCCGAGGTCGTCGTCCGGCTCGCCGGTGACGGCCGCCTCGCGCACACCCGGGTGGTCCAGCAGGGCGTTCTCGATCTCGCCCGCGCCGATCTTGTAGCCGCCGCTCTTGATCAGGTCGGTGGCCTTGCGTCCGACGATCCGCACATAGCCGTCGGCGTCGATCGTGGCCATGTCACCCGTACGGAACCAGCCGTCCTCGGTGAAGGCGCCGGCCGTCGCCTCGGGCCGGTTCAGATAGCCGGTGAAGAGGTTCGGCCCGCGTACCTGGATCTCGCCGATCGAGACGGTGTCGTCGAGCACGGTCCCGTCCTCCTCGACGAGCCTGAGATCCACGCCGGACAGCGGCGGCCCGACCGTTCCGGGGCGTGGCTCACCGTCGGCCCGCACCCCCGTGTTCATCAGGGTCTCCGTCATTCCGTACCGCTCGATCACCCGGCGGCCGGTGGCGGCGGCGATCCGCTCGTGGTCGTGGACCGGCAGCGCCGCCGAGCCCGAAACCAGCAGACGGGCGCCCGCGAGGGCCTTCGTCAGGCCCCCGGAGCCCGCGGGATCGTCCAGAGCCCCGGCCAGCCGGTGGTACATGGTGGGGACGCCGAACAGCATCGTGCCCCCCGACGCGAGCTCCCTGGTCACGCCTTCGGTGGTGAAGCGGCCGAGGTGGCGCACCGAACCGCCCCGGCGCAGCGGGCCGAGGACACCCAGGATCAGTCCGTGCACATGGAACAGCGGCAGGGCGTGGACGAGGACGTCGTCGGCGGTCCACTGCCAGGCGTCCTCCAGCGCGTCCAGCGACGCGGCGATCGCCCTGCGGGGCAGGACCGCACCCTTGGGCGGGCCCGTCGTGCCGGAGGTGTAGACGATCAGAGCGGGCGATTCGGGGGAGGGCTCGGGCGGCGGCGGGTTCGTGGCCGCCGCGGTGATGTCGACGTCCAGCCGCTCCAGGCCGCCCAGCGAGGGCGGAAGAGCGTCGCCCGCCCCGGCGAGCACCACCGAGGGCGCGCTGTCGGCGACGATGTGCGCCAGTTCCCGCTCGCCCGTCTTCGGGTTGAGCGGTACGGCGGGCACGCCCGCCAGCAACGCGGCCACCACCGCCACCACCGTCTCCGGGGTGGACGTGGCCCAGACGGCGACCCGCCCGGCGCCCGCGATCCGGCCCGCGAGGGAGGTGGACGCGTCGGCCAGCTGTGCGTAGGTCAGGACGTGTTCGCCGAACCGGACGGCTTCCCGGGAAGCCGTGGGGCCGGATGTCTCGTGCAGCGCAGGCAGAAGAGAGATCACGTTCCGAGCCTAGGGCCAACCGCCTCCGGTGCCGGGGGAATCGGGCTGGAGATGGCCGTACGGGGCACATCGAGCGGGCGGGACGGCGGCCTCCCGGCGGGGACGCCGCCGCCTTCCCCGTGCGCTCAGCTCGAAGGCCGCAGGGTCCGCATCCGCCCGTACGCGTACACACAGCCGGCCAGCGCCAGGTCGGACAGCAGCATGAAACCGATCGAGTACGAGTCCTTGGCGCTGTAGATCGCGCCCATCACCAGCGGGGGCACGAAGCCGCCGAGACCGCCCATCGCGCCGACGATGCCCGTCACGCTGCCCACCTTGGCCTGCGGTGTCACCTGCGAGACGAGCGCGAAGACACTGCCGCTCGCCGTGCCGAGCCCCGCCGCCATGCAGAGCAGCGCGATCGTGCCGACCGGATCCAGACCGGGGTCGAAGGCCTGGACGATCGCCATGAGCGCCGCGACCAGCAGCGCCGCCGCCGTGACCAGGGCCGGGTGGATCCGGTCGGAGAGCCAGCCGCCCGCCGGCCGGAAGATCACCGTGACCAGGGCGAACCCGGCCGCCTTGGTGCCGGCCTCGGTCGGCGACATGTCGTACCAGGTCTTCAGGTACGTCGGCAGGTAGACGCCGAACGCGACGATGCCGCCGAAGCCGATCGCGTACAGGGCGGACAGCTCCCAGGTGACCCGCAGCCGGCCCGCCTGCCCCAGCCGGTGCCCGAGCGAGTCGGTCGGCACCTGCCGGCCCGGGCGGTCCGTGATCAGGACGGCGGCGAGCAGCGAGTACACCACCAGCGCCCCGGCGACGATCAGGAAGGGCAGGTTGTCACCGTGCTTCGCGATGCGTGGGGTGAAGTAGCCGGACAGGGCGACGCCGCCCATGCCCATCCCGAACACACCCAGGGCGAGCCCCCGCTTCGCGGGCGGGAACCACGAGTTGACCAGCGGGATGCCGATCGCGAACGTCGTACCGCCCAGACCGAGCAGGAAGCCGACGGCGAGCATCGCCCCGTAGGAGTCCTTCGCCGGGATCAGCAGCAGCACGGGGACGATCGTCAGCGCCGACACCACGGGGAACATCAGCCGGGCGCCGAACTTGTCGGTCAGCGCCCCCACCGGGATCCGGCCCAGCGAACCGACGAGCACCGGCACCGCGACGAGGAGCGACTGCTGGAACGAGTCGAGCCCGAGCCGTTCCTTGTAGTCCCCGGACATCGGGGCGATCAGGTTCCACGCCCAGAAGGTCAGGGTGAAGCCGACGGTGGCCACGATCAGGTTGCGGTACGCGGCCCCGGACTGTTCGCGGTCCGGGGCGGGGGCCTGCTTGGCAGCTGTATCCACACGGCAAGTCAAGTGGTCACCGGCGGGCAGGGCCCGTGGGACTGCTCCATACGGGGAAGGCTCCTCCCCGTAGGCGCCCCTTGGCGCAACGGCGCTCCCGGGCCGCCGCCGGGCACCGCTCGCCCGCCGCTTCCGGGCCGGGGCTGCGACAATCGCTGGTATGGACCGGCTGGACAGAGAGATCCTCGGCATTCTCCAGGAGGACGCCCGGATCTCGTACCGCGATCTGGGCGTACGCGTCGGGCTCAGCGCCAACGCCGCGGGCGACCGCGTACGCCACATGCGCCGTGACGGGGTGATCCGCGGCTTCACCGTCATCGTCGACCCGGCCGCCGACACCCGTTCGGGCCTCGTCGTCTTCATCGACGTCACCCTGCGCCTCGACACGACGAACGAGGAGTTCGAACGCTCCGTCCTCATGCTGCCCGGCATCACCGAGGTGGTGCACGTGACGGGCAGCCACGACTACCTCGTACGGGCCACCGCCGCCGACCCGGGCTCCCTGGACGCGCTGCTGCGCCGGCTCAAACGGGACGCGGGTGTCGCCCACTCCAACACCCGGATCGCCCTCAGAGCGGCGCCTGCCAAATGACGGTCGGCGACCGCGTGCCGTCCTCGGCACGCCCGTCGTCGGCCACCACGAGGCGGACCGCCGCGCGCCCGTCGGGCTCCCGCGCCGTCGCGTCCACCTCGACCTCGATGGCCGACACCCCCGTGCGCCGGTGCGCGGTGGCCAGTGCCCCGCGCAGCACGGTGAGCAGCTGCTCCTCCACCGGTTCCGGCACCAGGGTGTCCACCGCCCCCGCGAAGTGCACCGACGGCTGGAAGCTCAGCACCGCTGCCGCACCGCCGGTCTCGCGCAGCACCTTGCCGCGGAAGGTGGTGGGGGCGTCGGCGGGCGGCTGCTGGAGCGCGAAGATCGCCGTCCTGACCTCCTGGATGGTGGAGTCCAGTTCGTCGACGGCCCTGCCGAGCAGTTCATCGGTCTCGCTGTCCCCCGACACGTCCTTGCGGCGGGTCGACTCCAGCATCATCTCCGTGGCGAACAGCCGTTGCACGACGAGGTCGTGGAGATCGCGTGCGATCCGGTCACGGTCCTCGTAGACGGCGAGCTGCTCCCGGTAGTGCTGGGCGTCCGCCATCACGAGGGCCAGGGCCGCCTGTGAGGCGAACTGCGACGCCAGCAGCCGGTCCACCGCCGTGTACGGGCGGTCGCCGCGCCGCCGGGGGAGGGCGAGTGTGCCGATCAGCCGGCCGCCGCTCTGCAGCGGCAGCATCATGCTGGGTCCGAAGCGGGAGCGCACGTGCGTCGTCATCCGCGGGTCGGTGGCCGAATCCTCGATGAAGACCTCCTCACCGCCCAGCAACTGGACGAGGACGGGGGAGCCGGGCTCGATGACCGTGCCGACGAGACCGGCCGGATCATCGAGCGTGGAGGCGGCGACGATCTCCATCCCGCCGTCCCCGGTCGGCTGGAGGATCACCCCGGCCGATGCCCCCGCCAGCATCCTGGCCCGTTCGGCGACCGTCGTCAGGGCGTCCGTCGTGACGGTTCCGGTCAGCAGAGCCCGGGTGACCGCGGCGGACCCTTCGATCCACCGCTCCCGCTGCCGCGCCGACTCGTACAGATGGGCACCGTCGATCGCCGCACCGGCCTGGGAGGCGAGCAGCCTCAGCAGCGCCAGATCCGTGTCGGTGAAGAGACCCGAACCCCGCTCGGCGACGACGAGACTGCCGAGCACATCGGAGTGCACCTGGACGGGGGCCCCGAGGAGGGAGCGCATCGGAGGGTGTCCGGGCGGCATGCCCGAGAAGCGCGGATCGGCCGTCAGATCGTCCAGGCGCAGTGGCTGCGGGTCGTCGACGAGTACACCCAGGATTCCCGTGTGACCGTCGGGAAGAGGGCCGATCCCCAGGCGCTCGGCGTCGGTCAGTCCGGTGGTGAACAGGTCGGTGACCCGGCGGTGTTCCGGGTCGAGGATGCTCAGGGCGCCGTACCGTGCCCCGGTCAGTGCCGTGGCGGTGTCCACGATGTGCTGGAGCGTGGTGCGCAGTTCGAGTTCTGCCTCGGCCACAGGGAACCCCGCCGGGGCTCAGCCGACGAGCGGGCTGAGGATCAGCGGCTGGACCTTGCCGTCCAGCATGGCGCCCAGGCCGAGCACGGAGCACACATCGGGCCGCTCGGCGATGTGTACGGGCACCCCGGTGGCGTCGCGCAGCATGTGGTCGAGCCCGGGAAGCAGGGCGCTGCCGCCGACCATCATGATCCCGGAGTCCGCGATGTCCGCCACGAGATCGGGCGGGCAGTCGCGCAGCACCTTGCCCAGGCCGTCGAGCACGGCGGTGAGCGGGGCGTGGATCGCCTTGCGTACGGCGGCGGTGTCGACCTGCACCGAACGGGCCAGGCCCGTGGCCACGTCACGGCCGTGGATCTCCGTCGTCTCCGGGCCGTTCAGGGTCAGACCGTTGCCGCTGAGCGCCAGCTGCAGGGGGCGCACGGACTGGCTGGGCAGCATCAGCTCGTGGTACTGGCGCAGGTGCTGGATCACCGCGTGGTCGATGGCCTCGCCGCCGATCGGGATGCGTACGGCCGTCACGATCGAGCCGAGCGAGAGCACCGCGATCTGGGTCGTCGCCGCCCCGCACACCATGATCATGGTGGCGGTCGGCTGCTCCACCGGCAGTCCGCAGCCGACGGCCGCCGCGATCAGCGTGTCGACCAGTTCCACCCGGCGCGCACCGAGCCCGACGAGGGTCTCGACGGTCGCCCGCTGGGCCAGTGGGTCGGCGTCGTGCGGCGTGCAGGCGGCGGCACGCAGCCGGGGCTTGCGGCGCAGCTGGCGGCGGAGCTTCTCGCCGAGGAGGTGGCGCAGCATGCGCTGGGCCATCTCGATGTCGACGACGGTTCCGCCGGAGACCGGGCGGACCACCCGGATGTACGCGGGCGTACGGCCGGTCATCTGTTCGGCGAGGGCGCCGACGGCGATGAGGGATCCGGTACGGGTGTTCACGGCGGCGACACTGGGCTCGTCGACGACGAGACCCACTCCCTTGATGTACACGCGGGTCCTCGCGGCCCCGAGGTCGACGGCGACATGGCAACGGCGCAACTGATCGAGACTGACGGTCACGGCAGGTTCTCCCGAGAGCGCTGACGGGGGGTACCGGCGGCAGCCGGCTCTCCTGGCATCGTCGCGCCGGGGAGGGCGCCGCGCGCGCTGGGTGAGCCGTAGGAGGGACCCGGTGCTGACGGGGCGCCAGATCTCAGGCGAGACCGGGGAGCAGCCGCTGGAACAGGCCCCAGGTGAACTCGGCGACGTACGGCCGGTGGTCGACGGGGTCGGTGACGGCCAGCGCCCACCGGGTCGGTGCGCTGCCCTCCATCGGACGGACCGGAGCGAAGGCGCGGGCCACCTCGTCCACGGTGCACGACCAGGGGCGCAGGTCCCCGGTCGTACGCAGCTCGGGTCCGGCCGCCCCGGGGGCCCGGACCAGCCATTCGTTCCATACGGCCCCGCCGGGACCGGCCATCACCTCGAACCGCAGATCGGGCCAGAGGGGCAGCGGCCAGAACAGCGCGTCGCACTCCAGGTCGCCGACCTTGCGGCGTACCGAGCTCTCGGGCTCGCCGAGCACCGAGCGGTAGCGGCGCAGCGCGCCCCGGCCACGAGGGGCACGGAGCATGGCCTGCCAGCGCCGGTTCGCCTCCCGCATCTCGGCGAGCGAGGCGCTCAGCTCATGGCGGGCGTCCTCCACCAGATCCGGCTGGTGATCGGCCATCCGGCGCAGCAGGACGAGCTGGAACTGGAGCGGCCCGAACGGGGCGGGAGCGGTCATGGCGCCCATCCTGCCGCGTCTCACGCGTATCGGGCGGCGCGCGTCGGAATCGGAGCTTCCACACAGGATCCTCACCTGATCGGCTTCCTCCGTCGTTCCTCGCGCGTCTAGTCTGCGGGCGCCATGGATTACTGCCACCCGTGCCGACGGCACCTCAACGGCGCCCTGGCCTGCGCCGGTTGCGGAACACCCGCCGACGCGCTGGCCCCCTACGCCGACCCGCTCCACTCCGGTCACGAGCCGGAACAGCCGGGCGAAACCCTCGAGACCTACGGGTCCGGAGGGCACCGCCGCCGTGCCCGCGTCGCCGCCGCCCAAGGGCGTGGGCGTGGCCGTCGTGCCCGCCGCCGGCGCGGCCGCGGGATCCTGCTGACGGGGATCGGCGTCGTGCTCGCCGTCGGCGCGCTGAGCCTGGCCGAGCTGGCCATCGAACCGGACGGCGACGACGGCGCCGCCGACTACGTGAGCGAGTCGACGACCGCCGCGGTCGACCCCGTCCCGGAACTGCAGGCGAGCGAGGTGCCCGGCGACCCGGCGCCGGTGGACAGCGCCCCCGTGATCCCGGCCAGTGACTCCCACAGCGACGGATCCGGTGAGGACCCGAGCGGCTCCCCCTCGCCGGAGAAGTCCGCGTCGGCCTCCGCTCCGGCGGACACCCCGGCCTCCCCGTCGCCCTCGGATCCCGACGACACCGAGGCGCCGGCCGATCCGTCGAGTCCCGGGGAGCCGACATCCGGCCCGGCGCAGCCGGAACCCACGAAGGACCCCGACCCCACCCCGTCACCGTCCGAGACGTGCACCCGATGGCTGTGGTTCTGCACCTGAGGCACCTGAGGCACCTGAGGTACCTGGGGCCCCGCAGGCCCCGGGTCAGGCTCTAGGCCGCAGTCCCGGAGTCCCCGGTCGCGTCCGTGTCCGTGTCCGCGTCTGTCCCGAGCATCCGGCGCAGCAGGTCCCGCAGCACCGACCGCTCCGCGTCCGACAGCTCGGCGAGCGGTTCCCTGGCGAAGTCGAGCGCGTCCCGCAGCTGCCTCGCCGTCCGGATGCCGTCCTCCGTCGGGGCAGCCAGCTTCACGCGCCGGTCGGACGGGTCGGGGCGGCGCTCCACCAGGCCGCGGAGCTCCAGACGGTCGACGATGCCCGTGATGTTCGACGGTTCGCACTTGAGTTTCTGGGCGATCCTGCGCATGGGCATCGGCTGGAGGGAGAGGAGCCCCAGGACCCTGGCCTGCGCACCGGTCAGCGTGTGTGTCGCCGCGGCCCTGTCGTACTCCTCGTGGTAGCGCGCCACGACGCCACCGATGAGTTCGATGACTTCGAGCGTCAGAGGATCCGTACGTGAGGTGGCCATGACGTCCAGGGTACTCAATTACTTGACAAGGTGAAATATCTGGGCGCATGGTTGTTTCATGTCATGAAGCATTTTCTGCTTCCCGTCCCGTGAGCGCCGAGGAGAACCCGAGCCATGTCTGCAGCACTTCCCACGTCCAGCCGTGAATGGCACCTTGTCGCCCGCCCGCACGGCTGGCCCGAGGCCAAGGACTTCGCGCTGCGTGAGGCGCCGGTGACTGCTCCCGGTGAGGGCCGCGTCCTCGTCCGCAACCTGCACTTCTCGGTCGACCCCTACATGCGGGGCCGGATGAACGACGTGAAGTCGTACACCCCGCCCTTCAAGCTCGACCACCCGATGGACGGCGGCGCGGTCGGCGAGGTCATCGCCTCCGAGGCCGAGGGATTCGCGGTCGGCGACCACGTCCTGCACGGCCTCGGCTGGCGCGAGTACGCCTCGGTCCCGGCCAAGCACGCGGTGAAGGTCGACGCCTCGCTCGCTCCGCTCTCCGCCTACCTCGGCGTGCTCGGCATGCCCGGCCTCACCGCCTACGCGGGCCTGTTCGAGGTCGCCTCCTTCAAGGAGGGCGACGCCGTGTTCGTCTCCGGCGCCGCCGGTGCGGTCGGCAGCCAGGTCGGCCAGATGGCGAAGATCAAGGGCGCCTCCCGGGTCATCGGTTCGGCCGGCTCCGACGAGAAGGTCAAGCTCCTCGTCGAGGAGTACGGCTTCGACGCGGCCTTCAACTACAAGAACGGCCCGGTCAAGGACCAGCTCCGCGAGGCGGCCCCGGACGGCATCGACGTCTACTTCGACAACGTGGGCGGCGAGCACCTGGAGGCCGCGCTCTCCTCGTTCAACGTGCACGGCCGCGCCACCATCTGCGGAATGATCGCGCAGTACAACGCCACCGAGCCCACCCCCGCCCCGCGCAACCTCGCGCTCGTCATCGGCAAGCGGCTGCGCCTGCAGGGCATCCTCGTCGGTGATCACGCCGCGCTCCAGCCGCAGTTCGTCCAGGAGGTCGCCGGCTGGCTCGCCTCCGGTGAGCTCAAGTACAACGAGACGAAGGTCGAGGGCATCGAGAACGGCTTCGACGCGTTCCTGGGCCTCCTGCGCGGCGAGAACACCGGCAAGATGATCGTCTCGCTCGACACCACCCGTTAGGCTCGGTGCAGGCCGCCGCGGTCCGTGGGCGCGAGTCGCGGCGCATCGACAAAAGGATTTCCCGGCATGACCATTGAGCACATAGACGTGGCCTACACCGCTGTCGCCACCGCGGAGGGCGGCCGTGACGGCCGAGTCTCCTCCGACGACGGCAACCTCGACGTCGTCGTCAACCCGCCGAAGGTGATGGGCGGCAGCGGCGCGGGCACCAACCCCGAGCAGCTCTTCGCGGCCGGCTACAGCGCCTGCTTCCAGGGCGCGCTCGGCGTGGTCGCCCGCAAGGAGAAGGCGGACATCACCGGCTCGACGGTGACCGCGTCGGTCTCCATCGGCAAGACCGAAGCCGGCGGATTCGGCCTGGAGGTGGCGATCACCGCCTCCATCCCGAACGTCGACCGGGCCACCGCCCAGTCGCTCGTCGAGAAGGCGCACCAGGTGTGCCCGTACTCGAACGCCACCCGAGGCAACATCAAGGTCGAGCTGTCCGTCGCCTGACCGGGCACCACACGTACGACCGAGGGCCGCATCCCGTGAAGGGGGTGCGGCCCTCGGCCGTTGGCGGGGGTCGACCCCCGGCCGGGTCCGGCCGTGAAAACGCGCAAGAGCATTGACCTGTACGGAGCTTGGACCCTACGGTCCGTTCGAGGTTACGAGCAGTATTCGATATATCGAACACGACCGGTCGACCCGTGAGGAAGTCATGACCCGCACCGCGCGCTTCACCCTCGACCCCGCCTTCACCGTAGGCGAGGTCGACCCCCGGCTCTTCGGATCCTTCGTCGAACACCTCGGCCGCTGCGTCTACGACGGCATCCACGAACCGGGCCACCCGTCCGCGGACGAGGCCGGGCTGCGCACCGACGTCCTGGACCTCGTCCGTGAGCTCGGCGTCACCGCCATCCGGTACCCGGGCGGCAACTTCGTGTCCGGCTACCTCTGGGAGGACAGCGTCGGCCCCGTCGACGAGCGCCCCCGCCGCCTCGACCTGGCCTGGCGCTCCACCGAGACGAACCGCTTCGGACTCTCCGAGTTCATCGGCTTCCTCCGCAAGATAGGCTCGCAGGCCGAGCCGATGCTCGCCGTCAACCTCGGCACCCGCGGCGTCCAGGAAGCCATCCAGCTCCAGGAGTACGCCAACCACCCGGCCGGCACCGAACTGTCCGACCGGCGTATCGCGCACGGCGACAAGGACCCCTTCGGGATCAGGCTGTGGTGCCTGGGCAACGAGATGGACGGACCCTGGCAGACCGGCCACAAGACCGCGGAGGAGTACGGGCGCCTCGCGGCGGAGACGGCCCGCGCGATGCGCCAGATCGACCCGTCCGTCGAACTCGTCGCCTGCGGCTCCTCCAGCCGCTCCATGCCGACGTTCGCCGCGTGGGAGGCGACGGTGCTCGCCGAGACGTACGACCTCGTCGACTACGTCTCCCTGCACGCCTACTACGAGGAGACCGACGGCGACCGCGGCTCCTTCCTCGCCTCGGCCGTGGACATGGAGTCCTTCATCGAGAGCGTCGTCGCCACGTGTGACCACGTCGGCGCCCGCCTCAAGTCGACGAAGAGGATCAACCTCTCCTTCGACGAGTGGAACGTCTGGTACATGGCCCGCTTCCAGCAGGACGCGGCGGAGAACCCGCTCGACTGGCCCGAGGCCCCGCGGCTGCTGGAGGACAACTACAGCGTCACGGACGCCGTCGTCTTCGGAAGTCTCCTCATCGCGCTGCTGCGGCACGCCGACCGGGTCACCGTCGCCTGCCTCGCCCAGCTGGTCAACGTGATCGCTCCGATCATGACCGAGCCCGGCGGTCCCGCCTGGCGCCAGACGACCTTCTTCCCCTTCGCCCAGGCCGCGCGGTACGGACGTGGCCAGGTCCTGGACGTACGGGTGGACTCACCCACGTACGCGACGGCGAAGTACGGCGAGGCGGATCTGCTGCACGCCACCGCCGTGCGCGACCCCGGCTCCGGGGCGGTCACCGTCTTCGCGGTCAACCGCAGCCAGGACACCGCCCTGCCGCTCGAAGTGGCCCTGGCGGGACTGGACCTGGAGCGGGTCGCCGAGCACCTGGTCGTCGCCGACGCGGACCCGGAGGCCCGCAACACCCTCTCCGAGCCCGAGCGGGTCGCCCCGCACGCCGCCGAAGGCACCGTGCTCGCCGACGGCACGCTCCGGGCCACCCTGGAACCGATGTCCTGGAACATGATCCGGCTGGCCTGACAGCAAGGAGCGGCGCCCCGCGGGGGCGCCGCTCCAGGTGCGGCGGTACGTGTCACCGGGACGCGGCACCGGCGCGGTTCACGAGACAACTCCTTCTCCAAGGAGGGTGCTAGGACCCGACCTTGCGCTTGTTCCAGACGTCGAAGCCGACCGCGGCCAGCAGGACGAAGCCCTTGATCACCTGCTGGTAGTCGGTGCCGATGCCCACCAGGGACATTCCGTTGTTCAGTACGCCGAGGACCAGGCCGCCGATGACCGCGCCGAAGACCGTGCCGACGCCACCGCTCATCGAGGCGCCGCCGATGAACGCGGCGGCGATGGCCTCCAGTTCGAAGTTGGTGCCCGCCTGCGGGACGCCCGCGTTCAGCCGGGCCGCGTACACGACTCCGGCCAGCGCGGCCAGGACGCCCATGTTGACGAAGACCAGGAAGATGACCCGCTTGTCCTTGACCCCGGAGAGCTTCGCCGCCGCCTGGTTGCCGCCGAGCGCGTACACATGGCGGCCGATGACCGCGTTGCGCATGAGGTACCCGAAGCCGATGAGCAGTACGGCGAGCAGCAGCAGGACGACCGGGACACCGCGGTAGCTGGCCAGCGTCATGGTGAACGCCAGGACGGCCGCCGCGATGGCCACGCACTTGGCCAGGAAGATGTTGCGGGGCAGGACCTCGAGCGCGTACTCCTTCTGCCGGTTGCGGTCGCGGACCTCCTGGAGCAGCGCCACGGCCAGCACGATGAACCCCAGGACCAGCGTCAGGTTGTGGTAGTTGGTCTCCGGGCCGAGCTCCGGCAGGTATCCGGTGGATATCTTCTGGAAGCCTTCGGGAAAGGGCCCGATGGAGCGGCTGCCGAGCAGGATCTGGGTGCCGCCGCGGAAGAGCAGCATCCCGGCGAGCGTCACGATGAACGACGGGATGCCCACGTACGCGATCCAGAAGCCCTGCCACGCGCCCGCGACCGCTCCGAGGAGGAGGGCGAGGACCAGGGCGAGGACCCACGGCACATCGTGCTCGACCATCATCACGGCGCAGGCCGCCGAGACGAAGGCGGCCAGTGAGCCGACGGACAGGTCGATGTGGCCGGCGATGATCACGATCATCATGCCGATGGCCAGGACCAGGATGTAGCTGTTCTGGAGGACCAGGTTGGTGACGTTGTTCGGCCTGAGCAGGACGCCGTCGGTCCATATCCCGAACAGCGCGACGATCAGGCCGAGCGCGATGAGCATGCCGTACTGGCGCATGTTGCGCCGGGCGGCGTCCAGGAGCAGTGCGCGCGTGGACGACGCGGAACCGGACCCGGGCCGGGACGGCCCCGGGCTCTTCGGTGTTTCGGTGGTGGCCGTGGACATGTTCCGTTACCTCTTGTCGCTGGTCATGTGGCGCATCAGAACCTCCTGGGTGGCCTCCGCGCGCGGGACCTCCCCGGTGAGCCGGCCTGCGGACATCGTGTAGATGCGGTCGCACATGCCGAGCAGCTCAGGCAGCTCCGAGGAGATGAGGACGACCGCCCGCCCTTCGGCGGCGAGCTTGTCGATGACGGTGTAGATCTCGAACTTCGCGCCGACGTCGATGCCCCGGGTCGGCTCGTCCAGGATCAGCACGTCGGGACCCGCGAAGATCCACTTGCTGAGGACGACCTTCTGCTGGTTGCCGCCGGAGAGCCGGCCCACCTGCTCGAAGACGGTCGGCGCCTTGATGTTCATCGAGGTGCGGTACGACTCGGCGACCCGGGTCTCCTCGTGCTCGTCGACGATGCCGCGCCGCCCCACCTTCCCCAGGGCGCTGAGGCTGATATTGCGGCCGATGGTGTCGATGAGGTTGAGGCCGTACTGCTTGCGGTCCTCGGTGACGTACGCGATGCCGTGCTTGATGGCCTCGGGGACCGTACGGGTGCGGATCTCCCGGCCGTCCTTCAGGACCCGGCCGCTGATGCCGCGGCCGTAGGACCGCCCGAAGACGCTCATCGCGAGCTCGGTCCGGCCCGCGCCCATCAGTCCGGCGATCCCGACGATCTCACCGCGCCGGACCTCCACGGAGACACCGTCGACGACCTTGCGGTGCTGGTCGATGGGGTGGTGCACCGTCCAGTCGCGTATCTCCAGGGCGGGGTGTGCCCCGGACTCGCCCTCGTAGGGAGAACGTGGCGGGAAGCGGTGGTCGAGATCGCGCCCGACCATGCCGCGGATGATCCGGTCCTCGGTGGTCGACTCCGCCGCCACGTCCAGGGTCTCGACCGTGCGGCCGTCCCGGATGACGGTCACCGAGTCGGCCACGGCGGCGATCTCGCCCAGTTTGTGCGAGATGATGATCGAGGTGATGCCCTGGCCCTTCAGCTCCTTGATCAGCCGGATGAGCCGTTCGCTGTCCGAGTCGTTGAGCGCGGCGGTCGGCTCGTCCAGGATCAGCAGCCGCACCTCCTTGGCCAGCGCCTTCGCGATCTCCACGAGCTGCTGCTTACCGACCCCGAGGTCGGCGACCCGCGTCTGCGGGTGCTCGTCCAGACCGACCCGCTTCAGCAGCGCCGCCGCGTGCCGGAGCGTCTCGTTCCAGTCGATGACGCCGCGGCGCGCGTGCTCGTTGCCGAGGAAGAGGTTCTCGGCGATGGAGAGGTACGGCACCAGGGCGAGCTCCTGATGGATGATCACGATGCCGCGCGCCTCGCTGGCCCGGATGTCCTTGAAGGCGCAGGGCTCGCCGCGGAAGAGGATGTCCCCCTCGTAACTGCCGTGCGGGTGCACGCCGCTGAGGACCTTCATCAGGGTCGACTTGCCGGCCCCGTTCTCCCCGCAGATCGCGTGCACCTCGCCCTCGGCGACGGTCAGCGAGACATCGGAGAGCGCCCTGACCCCGGGGAAGGTCTTGACGATGGACCGCATCTGAAGGACGGGTCCGCTGCCGCCCGTTGGCCCGCTCACTTGAGGTCGCTCTCCTTGATGTAGCCCGAGTCCACCAGCTCGGCCTGGTAGTTGGTCTTGTCGACGCTCACCGGGTCGAGCAGGAAGGACGGCACGACCTTCTTCTCGTTGTTGTACGTGGTGGTGTCGTTGACCTCGGGCTTCCTGTCGTTCAGCACGGCGTCCGCCATCTGCACGGCCTGCTTGGCGAGCGCCCGGGTGTCCTTGTAGACGGTCTGCGTCTGCTGGCCGGCGATGATCGACTTCACCGAGGCGACCTCGGCGTCCTGTCCGGTGACCACCGGGTAGGGCTTGGCCTTCGTGCCGTAACCGTCCGACTTGAGCGCGGAGATGATGCCGATCGAGATGCCGTCGTACGGCGAGAGCACCGCGTCCACCTGGGCCGAGGAGTACGCGCTGGTGAGCAGGTCGTCCATGCGCTTCTGGGCGGTGCCGCCGTCCCAGCGCAGGGTGGTGACCTGGTCGAGCTTCGTCTGCTTGGAGCGGACGACGATCTGCTTCTTGTCGATGTACGGCTTGAGGGTCTTCCAGGCGCCCTGGAAGAAGTACCGGGTGTTGTTGTCGTCCGGAGACCCGGCGAACAGCTCGACGTTGAAGGGGCCCTTCGCGCTGCCGTCCTTCAGTCCGAGCTTCTCGATGATGTACCCGGCCTGCAGCTCGCCGACCTTCTCGTTGTCGAAGGAGGCGTAGTACGCGATGTCCTCGGTGCCGAGGATCAGCCGGTCGTAGGAGATGACCTTGACGCCCTGTTCGCCCGCCTGGCGCAGCACGTCACCCAGCGCGCGGCCGTCGATGGCCGCGACCACCAGGACGTCCACACCCTTGGTGATCATGTTCTCGATCTGTGAGACCTGCTGGTCGACGTCGTCCTCGCCGTACTGCAGATCGGTCTTGTAGCCGAGCTTCTTGAACTCGGCGGCCATGTTCTTTCCGTCGGCTATCCAGCGCTCGGAGGACTTGGTCGGCATCGCGATGCCGACGGTGGATCCCTCGCCGCCCTTCTTCTCCTCCTTGCTGCCGCCCTCGCCGCTCTGCCCGCAGGCGGCGAGAGCGAGGGAGAGTGCGACGACGGTTGCTGCAGCTGCGACTCGTGTGGTGCGCATGGGTCAGTCCTTCGGGGTGAGGGGGAACCGGTTGAGCCGGCCGGGAAGGCGGGAGCCGAGCGGCGACATGTCGCCGTCGGCACCGTGCCGGGCCAGCAGATCGAGGGCGAGGCGGCCGCGCCGGACGCGCTCGCGGGCGGAGTTCAGTGCGACGTCGCGCAGCTGATGGCCGTAGGGGTAGATGCCGGGGGTCCTGGAGAGGCCGAACTTCAGGTAGATGGGGGCGCCGCGGCGTACCAGCTCGGCCGCCTCGTACATCCGCACGTAGCCGCCGAGGTCGTCCGGTGCCTCGATGTAGAGGTCCATCGGGGCCCGGGAGACCCGGCGGATCTCGGTGAACTGGGCGAGCGACAGGTCGGACGGGATGTTGATCGAGTCCGCTCCGAGCTGCTCGAACACGGCGTACGAGGCGGGATTCACCGGTCCGATCAGTGCGGACACCTTGAACGTGGTGTCGGCCGGCAGGAGGCCCTGCTCACGCATCCGGTGCAGGGTCCACAGCACCCCCTCGTCGGCCACGAGCAGGCAGGTGACGCCCAGCCCGGTGGCGCGCAGGGCGTCCTCGACACAGCCGGCCAGGGCGTCGTGGCCCCGGGAGCGCAGCCCCGCGCCGCCGGAGTCGGTACGGACCGAGGCGCCGGTGTCCCAGGTGCCTCGCGGACCGGTGAACAGGCAGAGCTCGATGTCGCGTTCGGCGCAGCCCTCCACCATCTCGGTGATCTCCGCGTCCGTCAGCATCCAGATGCCGCTGCCCTGGCTGACGCGGTGCACGGGGACGCCGAGACGGGCGGACTCCTTCAGGACGACACCGAGAGCCTCCGGCCCCTCCACGGACGGCACCTCGGTGCGCCAGCTCCCGCCGTCGGGGAAGGAGTGGGGAGAGGCGTCGGCGGGGGACAGGGGCGCGGCGCCGAGTCCGAGCGCGGTGAGTACGGCGTCGCCGGGACGGCGCGGGCCGATGGCACCAGGGGAAGAGACTGAGACGTCGTTCACGACTGGTCCTTCATGTTCGGTATTTCGGACGAAGTTCGGATCATGGAGTGTGCGCCGGTACGCGCGGGACCGGAGCGGCTAAGGGCGGAACCGTCACGGGCGCAGCAGCACCTTCCCGGTCTCCGGACCCCCGGCGCCGACCAGCGCCACCGCCTCGGCGAACCGCTCCAGCGGGAACTCATGGGTGATCAGCGGCGCCGGATCGAGCAGCCCGGCCGTGAACGCCCGCACCGCGTACGACCAGGCGGCCGACGGTGCCCCGAAGACACTGCGCACGGTGAGCTGGCTCAGCGAGAGGTGCACAGGATCGATGCCCACGGCCCCCGGTGTGAACATCCCGGTGAGCACCACCCGCCCGCCGCGCCGTGCGAGCAGACACGCGTCGGCCGCGGTGGACGGGGCGCCGGCGGTCTCCACGACCAGGTCGTAGCGGCCCCGCACCTCCTCGGCCTCCTTCGGGGTGCGGGCCTCGCCCGCCCCGAAGTCCAGCGCCAGGAAAGCCCGTTCCTCCCGCAGGTCGATCACGGTCAGCTCCGAGGGCGACACCGCCGCCAGCAGCTGGACCGCGAGCAGCCCCAGCGTCCCCGCCCCCAGTACCGCGATCCGCTCACCGGGCTCGGGATCCCCGGCCCGCACCGCCGCCGCGATCACCGCGGCGGGCTCCAGCAGAGCCGCGGCCCGAAGGTCGGCGTCGTCGGAGAGCAGGTGCAGCAGCCGGGCCGGGACCACCACATGGTCGGCGAACGCGCCGGGCCGGGTGAACCCCGTCTCGTCGTACCCCTCCGTGCACAGGGAGGTCTCCCCGTACCGGCACCGCTCGCAGCGCCCGCAGGACCGGAAGCCCTCGGCGACCGTGCGCCGCTCGAGCAGCGCGGGATCGACACCCTCGCCCACCGCGTCGACGGTCCCCGACCACTCGTGACCGGGCACGAGCGGATAGCGGACATAGGCCGGGTCCCGGTGGCCGTCGTACACCTCGCGGTCGCTCATGCAGATCCCGGCCGCGGCGACCCGCACCCGGACCTCGCCGGGGCCCGGCTCCAGGAGGGGCCCCTCGGAGAGCCGGTGGCTGCCGGGCCGCTCGATGATCAACGAACGCGAGAGCGGGGTCACTTCGGCTGCCTCTTCTCCCAGCCGTCCGCCCACAGGTCGAACCGCGCCTGCTGCTGGGGGAATTCGGCAGCGGCGTCCACGTCCAGCTCCACGCCGAGCCCGGGGGCGTGGGAGAGTTCGAAACAGCCCGTGGCGGGATCGACGTGCGGTGCGCCCTTGACGACCTTCTTGATGTCGGCGTCCGCGAAGTCGTTGAAGTGCTCAAGGATCTTGAAGTTGGGTGTGCAGCCCGCCAGTTGGAGGCTGGCCGCCGTCAGCACGGAGCCGCCCACGTTGTGCGGGGCGATCAGCGTGTAATGGGTCTCGGCGGTCGCGGCGAGCTTGCGTGCCTCCAGGATGCCGCCGACGTGGCCCACGTCGGGCTGGATGATGTCGACGGCCTGCGACTCGAAGAGCTCACGGAACTCGGTCCGGTCGTGGATGCGCTCACCGGTCGCGATCGGCAGATCGACCTTCTCCGCCACCTTGCTCAGCGCCTTGAGGTTCTCCGGCGGTACCGGCTCCTCCAGCCAGGCGGGCTTGAAGGGTGCCATCTCATGGGCGATCCGCACCGCCGTCGACGGGCTGAACCTCCCGTGCATCTCCAGCATCAGCTCGGTGTCGGGCCCGATGGCGTCCCGTACGGCCTCGATCAGGGACACCGCGTACCGGGTCTCCTCCTGGCCGAGCTCGAAGTGCCCCGTACCGAAGGGGTCGATCTTCAGGGCGCGGTAGCCGCGCTCCACGACCGCCTGGGCCGCCTTGTGGTACGCCTCGGGGGTGCGCTCGGTGGTGTACCAGCCGTTCGCGTACGCCTTGACCCGGTCGGTTACCTTCCCGCCGAGCAGCTGCCAGACCGGGACCCCGAGGGCCTTGCCCTTGATGTCCCAGCACGCCATCTCGATGACCGCGATGCCGGACATCACGATCTCCCCGGCCCGCCCGAAGTCGCCGTACTTCATGCGGCGCACGAGGTCCTCCACCGCGAACGGATCGGACCCTGTGATGTGATTGGCCGAGGCCTCGCGCAGATATCCGAGCAGCGCGTCCGTGCGCCCCAGCATCCGCGTCTCGCCGACACCGGTGAGCCCCTCATCGGTGTGCACCTGGACATAGGTGAGGTTGCGCCAGGGCGTGCCGACGACATGCGTGCTGATTCCGGTGATACGCACGGCTGTTACCTCTCGACTGTTCGGTATTTCGTCACTCGTTCGAAATGCTGGCGTGACGGTAATGACGGGCCCGGGCCAGTGTCAATGGTTCGCACAAGTACGCTGACGCGTATGAGTGATCTCGGGGCGGGTTTCGGCTACTTGATAAAGGGACAGCGCTGGGCCTTCGGGCACGGCCGGTGGTTCGGATTCGGTCTGCTGCCCGGCCTCGTCACCCTCGTCGTGTACGCGGGCGCACTCATCGGACTCGGTTACGGCGCCGACGACTTCGTCGCCTGGGCCACCCCCTTCGCCGACGACTGGTCCTCGCCGTGGCTGGGGCTGCTGCGCAACACCCTGGTCGTCCTGGTCTTCGTCCTCGGACTGTTCCTGGCGGTCATCACCTTCACCGCGGTGACCCTCCTGGTCGGCCAGCCGTTCTACGAGTCGCTCTCCGAGGAGGTCGACCGCAGCGAGGGCGGCGAGGTGCCCGAGTCGGGGCTGCCGCTCTGGCGCGAGCTGTGGATCTCCGCCGGCGACTCCGTCCGCATCCTGCTGCGCGTCGCGCTGTACGGGGTACTGCTCTTCGCCCTCGGATTCGTTCCGGTCATCGGGCAGACGGTGGTCCCCGCCCTGGGGTTCTGCGTCACCGGCTACTTCCTCGCCCAGGAGCTCACCGCCGTGGCACTCCAGCGCCGCGGCATGGTCCTGAAGGACCGGCTCGTGATGCTGCGCGGGCGCCGCATGCTGGTGCTCGGCTTCGGTGTCCCGCTCGCCCTGTCCTTCCTGGTCCCGTTCGTCGCCGTCCTCCTGATGCCCGGAGCCGTCGCCGGGGCCACGCTGCTGGCCCGCGACCTCACGGCGCCCCCCGCCCAGCGCCCCGCCCCGTCGCCGTACACCCTCCACAAGGACTGAGGAGCAACCGGTCATGACCGAGATTCTCGCCGTCGCCCTCATCACCGTGCTCGCGGTCATCAGCCCGGGCGCGGACTTCGCGATGGTCGTCCGCAACAGCTACCTCTACGGCCGTCCGACCGGCCTGCTCGCGGCCACCGGAGTCGCGGCGGGCGTCCTGGTCCACGTCACGTACACCATGCTCGGCGTCGGCCTGCTGATCGCCTCGTCCACCGTCCTGTTCACCGCGATCAAGCTGGCGGGCGCGGCCTACCTCGTCTACATCGGCGTACGCACCTTCCTCGACCGCGGCGACCTCACCGTCGACCTGGGCGAGAAGCGAAGCCTGAGCGGACCCGGGGCCCTGCGCGCCGGCTTCCTCACCAATGTGCTGAACCCCAAGACCACGCTCTTCGTCGTGTCCACCTTCACCCAGGTCGTCGGCCCGGACACGGCCCTGTGGCAGCAGGCGGGCTACGGGCTGTTCATGTCGCTCGCCCACTTCGGGTGGTTCGGCCTGGTGGCCCTGTTCTTCTCCCACTCACACCTGCGCACCGCGATGCTGCGCCGCCAGAAGGCCCTCAACCGCACGATCGGCTCGGTCCTGGTCGGCCTCGGCGTCACCCTGGGCCTGGCCCGCTGAGCCGCCCACGGCGGCGTCAGCGCACCGAGAAGCCGTACACCGTCGTGGACACGAACTCCTCGCCCGGCCGCAGAACCGTGCTCGGGAACTCCGGACGGTTGGGGGAGTCGGGGAAGTGCTGCGTCTCCAGCGCGATCCCGGCGCACGCCACGAACGGCCGCCCCTCGAAGTGGTCGGCGGTGTACAGCTGCAGACCCGGCTCCGTCGTACGGACCGTCAGCAGTCTCCCCGAGCCGGCGTCGTACAGCTCGGCGACCGGCTCCTCGCCGGTCTCGTCGAGCACGTAGTTGGTGTCGTACCCCGGGCCCACCGGCTTCGGCTCCCGGAAGTCGAACCGGGTCCCGTCCACCGGAGCGAACTCGCCCGTCGGAATGGACTCGGCGTCCGACGGTGTGATCCGCCCGGCCGCGAGCCGCAGTTCGTGCCCGAGCGCGCTCCCGCTGTCCGCGCCGGCCAGGTTCCAGTACGTGTGATTCGTCAGGTTCACCACGGTCGGCGCGTCGGTCGTCGCCCGGTAGGCGATCCGCAGCGCCCCGCCCTCGTCCAGGGTGTACGTCACCGAAACCGCCAGCCGGCCCGGGAAGCCCTCCTCGCCGTCCTCGGCGACCAGGGAGAGCCGCACGCCGTCCGGTACCTCCTCGGCGTCCCACACCCGCTTGTCGAAGCCGCGCGTCCCACCGTGGACGTGGTTGCGGCCCTCGTTCGGCGTCACCCGGTGCGTCTGCCCGTCGAGGACGAAGGCGGCGCCCCCGATCCGGTTGGCGTACCGCCCGACCAGGGCGCCGAAGTAGGGACCGGTGTACTTCTCGTAGTCGGCGACGTCCGGCAGCCCGAGCGCCACGTCGGCCCGGGTGCCGTCCCGGCCGGGCACCTCCACCGACTGCACGACGGCGCCGTACGTCAGCACACGCACCCGGGTGCCGTCCCGCTCCAGGGTCCAGCGCCGTACGGCGGTGCCGTCCGCGAGGGTGGAGAAGTCTTCGCCGTGTGCCGCTGTACCCGTCGTCATGATCACGGACTTTACGCGGGGGGTCCGGCCGCGGTGACATTGCGGTAAGCGATCTCGGCCAGCCTGGCCTGGCCGTCACGGCCCGGGTGGAACCAGTCCCATTGGCTGAGCTGCTTGCCGGTGAACCGGTAGTCGAACACCGCCCCGCCGTCGTACCGGCAGCGCAGGTCCTTCGCGCAGACGTCCCTCAGGACCTCGTTGTACGCGACGACCCGCTCCTGCACCGCGTCGCGCCGAGCGACGGCCGCCGTGCCCATGTCGTCCGCGTCGCCCAGCATCGACCGGCAGATCCCGAGCTTCCAGATCTGCTTGCCCAGCGCGTTGCCCCGCCCGGTCGACCAGAGCCGTTTGAGGTCCGGCACGCTCGACACGTAGACCTGGGACTTCGGCGCCGCACCGCGCAACTGCCGCATCGACGCCTCGAACGAGGCCCGGAAGTCCGCCACCGGAGTCATCAGCCGTACCGAGTCCCGGCAGGCGTCATTGGCGCCGATCATCACCGTCACCAGATCCGGCCTCTCCTTCGAGGCCAGCGCCATCTGCTCCGGCAGCTGGGCCATCCGGGCTCCCGACACGGCATGGTTCCAGCTGTGCGAGGGCGCCTTCGCCGCGCCGAGCAGCCGTACCGCGAGGCTGTTGACCCCGACGTCCGTGCCGGTCGCCCACGACACCTCCGGGCAGTCGGCGAACACCGCGCAGGCGTCGAAGCCCCGGGTGATGGAGTCCCCCACGGCGGCGACGGACGCCGGGCTCACATCCCACACCCGTACCGGCGAGGGGGACGGGCTCTGCGGCCTGGCCGCGCCCTTCGTGGTCGCGGACGAACCACCGGTGCAGCCCGTCAGTGCGGCACCGAGGAACGAAAGGGCCGTCAGCACGGCGGCGGCACCGCGGACACGGCGACGTGACGAACACTCAGGCATCCCAGTCTCCCCTCCGGCCACACGGGTGATTGTGCCTCTGGCACAACCGACAGCCCCAGGTGGTGGGCCCGCGCGCCCTCGCGGGTGAATGCTGGGGGAATCATGGGCCCGGGACCGACGGTACGTCACACGCCCGGCCCCGGCGCACGGTAGCTTTTCCCCGTCGAACCAGTGACGCCTTGCCGGCCCGCATACGAAACGGGCAGCTCCGGTAAGTTATCTCACGTCACATACTGTCCCTTTTCAGGAGATTCACTCCCGATGCTGTTTACTGTTGACAACCTCGGGAGCCGGCCGGGAAGAGGCGGTACGGGCGCGAGGCCGCTGGGGAAGGCGAACCTCGTCCCACACTGGAGGTCCCGGTGACGACACGTGGAGTCCTGTACGTTCACTCCGCACCGCGCGCGCTGTGCCCGCACATCGAATGGGCAGTGGCGGGCGTACTCGGTGTGCGGGTCCAGCTCGACTGGATCAGACAGCCGGCCGCCCCCGGTACGTGGCGGTCCGAATTCTCCTGGAAAGGCAGAGCCGGAACCGCGTCCGAGCTCGCCTCGGCACTCCGTGGCTGGGACCTGCTCCGCTTCGAGGTGACGGCGGAGCCGTGCCCCACGGCGGAGGGCGAGCGCTACAGCTCCACGCCCGGCCTCGGCATCTTCCACGCGGTCACCGGCATGCACGGCGACATCCTGATCCCCGAGGACCGGCTGCGGGCCGCGCTGGCCCGGTCCGTGAGCGGCGAGACGGACCTGGAGGCGGAGGTCGCCAAGCTCCTGGGCAAGCCCTGGGACGACGAGCTGGAGTCCTTCCGTCACGCCGGAGAGGGCGCGCCCGTCCGCTGGCTCCACCAGGTGGTGTGACCGCGCCGTCCCGGCCGGGCCTGCCCAGGGACAGGCCCGGCTGAAACGTTTGTCCTCTCGGGGCCGGGCCCTGCGCCCCCGGTGCGTGGGCGCCCACCGGATCCGACGCATGCGCACCGGCGCGTCACCCACTCGGAGCGTCGAACGCTTGAGGGTCGGCATGGACGCGACGTCCGCGTGCACGCCGCGCGTCCCGAACGTGCTGCCCGCAATGCGGGAGGACCGCCTCCCGGGGTGGGAAGCGGGCCTCGCGGCAGTGACCGGTCAGACCGAGCGGAACGCCAGGACGACGTTGTGGCCGCCGAAGCCGAACGAGTTGTTGATCGCGGCGATCGGTCCCTCGGGCAGTGCCCTCGGCTCGCCGCGCACGACGTCCGCCTCGATCGCCTCGTCGAGGTTGTCGACGTTGATGGTCGGCGGCGCCAGCCGGTGGCGCAGCGCCAGCACCGTCGCCACGGTCTCGATGCCGCCCGCGCCACCCAGCAGGTGACCGGTCATCGACTTCGTGGCGGAGATCGCCACATGGTCCAGGTCGTCGCCCAGCACCGCACGCAGTGCCTTGATCTCGGCGATGTCACCCTGCGGCGTGGACGTGGCGTGCGCGTTCAGGTGCACGACCTCCGACGGCTTCAGGTCCGTGGCGTCCAGCAGGTTCTGCATCGCGGCGGCGATGCCCCTGCCGGTCGGCTCGGGCTGCGCGATGTGGTGGGCGTCCGCGGACAGGCCCTGGCCCAGCACCTCGCAGTAGACCTTGGCGCCTCGGGCGGCGGCGTGCTCCGCGGACTCCAGGATCACGACGCCGGCACCCTCGCCGAGGACGAAGCCGTCACGGCCCGTGTCGTACGGACGCGAGGCCTTCTCGGGCTCGTCGTTGCTCTTGGACATCGCCATCATGTTGGCGAACGCGGCGATCGGCAGCGGGTGGATCGCCGCCTCGGTGCCACCGGCGACGACCACATCGGCACGGCCGGTGCGGATCATCTCGACGGCGTACCCGATGGCCTCGGCACCCGACGCGCAGGCGGAGACCGGGGTATGGACACCGGCCTGGGCGTTGACCTCGAGGCCGACGTTGGCCGCCGGGCCGTTGGGCATGAGCATGGGAACGGTGTGCGGGGAGACGCGGCGTACGCCCTTCTCCTTCAGCACGTCGTACTGGTCGAGCAGGGTGATCACGCCGCCGATGCCGGAGGCGATGACCGAGCCCAGACGCTCGGGCTGGATCTTCTCGTCCTCACCGGCCTTGCCGGTGAAACCGGCGTCCGCCCAGGCCTCACGGGCCGCGATCAGCGCGAACTGCGCCGAGCGGTCCAGCTTGCGGGCGAGGGGGCGGGGCAGGACGTCGCCCGGGTCGACAGCCGCGAGGGCGGCGATCCGGACGGGCAGTTCGGCGAAACGTTCGCCCTCGAGGGGCTTGACGCCGGAACGACCGGCCATCAGACCTTCCCAGGTCGATGCGGAGTCGCCACCCAGCGGAGTGGTTGCGCCGATACCGGTGACGACCACGGTGCGATTGGTCGGGCTCACTGGAAAATCTTCTCCACGTGTAGAGGGTCGTGAATCAGCGGCGCCACCGCCGGGTGGCGACACACGGGACGGGCTGGGATCAGCCCTGGTGCTTCAGGATGTAGTCGGCAGCGTCGCCGACCGTCTTGAGGTTCTTGACGTCCTCGTCGGGGATCTTGACGTCGAAGCGCTCCTCGGCGGCGACGACGACCTCGACCATGGACAGCGAGTCGACGTCCAGGTCGTCGGTGAAGGACTTGTCCAGCTGGACGTCCTCGACCGGGATACCGGCGATCTCGTTGACGATCTCGGCGAGACCGGTGACGATCTCTTCCTGAGTGGCGGCCATGTTGGCGCTCCTTCGATGTGTTTCTACGGGGTTAGGGCGTACGGACCGAAAGGTCCGGTGTGCCTAGGGGAGGGTAACGACCGTCGCGGCGTAGACGAGACCCGCCCCGAAGCCGATGACGAGCGCCGTGTCGCCGCTCTTGGCCTGACCGGTCGCCAGAAGCCGCTCCATTGCGAGCGGAATCGAGGCGGCCGACGTATTGCCGGTGGTTTCCACGTCACGCGCGACCGTGACGTGCTCCGGCAGCTTGAGAGTCTTCACCATCGAGTCGATGATCCGCATGTTGGCCTGGTGCGGGATGAAGACGTCCAGGTCTTCCGGGGTGATCCCGGCCGCCTCCAGCGCCTGCTGGGCGACCTTGGCCATCTCGAAGACGGCCCAGCGGAAGACCGCCTGACCCTCCTGCGTGATCGCCGGGAACTTCTCGGGACGGTCGGCGTGGAAGACGTCCCACGCCACCGTCTGCTTGATCGTTCCGGATTTGTCGCCCTCGGAGCCCCAGACCGTGGGGCCTATGGCCGGCTCCTTGGCGGGGCCGACGACGACCGCACCCGCACCGTCGCCGAACAGGAAGGCCGTCGCGCGGTCCTCCAGGTCGGTGAGGTCGCTGAGGCGCTCGACACCGATGACGAGGACGTACTCCGCGGAACCCTCGACGATCATGCCCTTGGCGAGGGTGAGGCCGTAGCCGAAGCCCGCGCAGCCGGCCGAGATGTCGAAGGCGGCAGGCTTGCCCGCGCCGATCTTGTGGGCGATGTCGGTCGCGATCGCCGGGGTCTGCTGGAAGTGCGAGACGGTGGAGACGACCACGGCGCCGATCTGCTCGGGATCGATCCCGGCGTCGGCGATCGCCTTGCCGGCGGCCTCCACGGACATGGCCGACACGGTCTCCTCGGGGGAGGCCCAGTGACGGGTGGCGATACCGGAGCGGGAGCGGATCCACTCGTCGGACGAGTCGATCGTCTCGAGGATCACCTCGTTCGGCACGACACGGGTCGGGCGGTAGCCGCCGACACCCATGATCCGTGCGTACGGGGCGCCCTTGCTGGGCTTGATCTTCGACATGCTCTCGGGCTCCTTAGGCGCCTGCGTGCTCGGAGATGAGCGCGCGGGCCGCGTCGAGGTCGTCGGGGGTCTTGAGCGCGAGGGTCTTCACGCCGGGCAGCGCGCGCTTGGCGAGGCCGACGAGGGTGCCTCCGGGGGCGGCCTCGATGATGGCCGTCACCCCGAGCTCCTTGAAGGTCTCCATGCACAGGTCCCAGCGGACCGGGTTGGCGACCTGGCCGACGAGCCGCGAGATGACCTCGGCGCCGTCGGCGACCGTCTTCCCGTCGGCGTTCGACACGTACGTGACCTTCGGGTCGGCGACCGTCAGGGCACCGGCGGCGGCACGCAGCTTCTCCACGGCCGGAGCCATGTGGTGCGTGTGGAAGGCGCCGGCCACCTTGAGCGCGACCACGCGGCGCACACCCTCGGGCATGTCCTCGGTCAGGGCGGCGATCTGTGCCACCGTGCCCGCGGCGACGATCTGTCCGCCACCGTTGACGTTGGCCGGGGTGAGCCCCAGCTTCTCCAGATGAGGGACCGTTACGTCAGGGTCGCCGCCGAGCAGCGCGGCCATGCCCGTCTCGGTGACCGCGGCGGCCTCGGCCATGCCGAGCCCCCGGGTCCGTACGAAACGGAGCGCGGCCTCGTCGTCGATGACGCCGGCGAGCACCGCGGCGGTGATCTCACCGACGCTGTGGCCGGCGACGACGCCGGGCGAGGCGTCGAGGGCAGCCGCCGACAGGAGACCCGCGGCGACGAGCAGCGGCTGTGCCACCGCCGTGTCGCGGATCTCGTCCGCATCGGCCTTCGTGCCGTAGTGGGCAAGGTCGAGCCCGATGGCGTCGGACCAGGCCGCGATGCGGTCGGTGGCACCGGGGAGTTCGAGCCAGGGAGTCAGGAAGCCGGGCGTCTGAGCGCCTTGGCCGGGAGCGACGAGTACGAGCACACTCACACTCTCTCTTGTGGACGGCTCCTCACGCCCGTGGGGACAGGGACGAAGAACCGTCGGGGGAATTGTTGAAGTCCGACAAAAGTCTAGGACTGAGGATCTCCGGCGGCCAAGCGCCCCAGGATGAGGGCGATCCGCAGAGTGAACGCGGAGCGGACGTCGGAGGGGGACCAGCCGGTGACGTCGGTCACACGTCGTAGCCGGTAGCGCACGGTATTGGGGTGCACGAACAGCATTCTGGCAGCGCCCTCGAGGCTGCTCGCCTGCTCCAGATAGACACTCAGCGTCTCCAGTAGCGCCGAACCGGCCTCTTCGAGCGGTCTGTAGATCTCCTCCACCAACTGATCCCGCGCGGCGGGGTCTCCCGCCATCGCGCGCTCCGGAAGGAGATCGTCGGACAGTACCGGCCGCGGCGCGTCCTGCCACGCCGAGCACGCCTTGAGTCCGGCGGCGGCGGCCTGCGCGGACCGGGTGGCGGCGAGCAGGTCGGGCACCACCGGGCCGGCGACGACGGGACCGGCCGCATACGGGCCGATCAGGGACTTCGCGACGTTCAGCGGGTTGTCGCTGCCGCCCGCGATGACGACCAGGCGGTTGCCCAGCACCCCCGTCAGGACCTGCAGCTTGGCATGCCGGGCCGCCCGCCGGATCGCCTCCACGGTGAGCTCGCTGTCCCCGTCCGGAGCGGTGCCGAGGAGGACGCAGACGTGTTCGGGGGAGTTCCAGCCGAGAGCCGCGGCCCGTGACACGGCGCCCTCGTCGGCCTCGCCGGACAGCACCGCGTTCACCACGAGCGACTCCAGGCGGGCGTCCCACGCGCCGCGCGCCTCGGCGGCCTGGGCGTACACCTGGGCGGTCGCGAAGGCGATCTCCCGGGCGTAGACGAGAAGCGCCTCGCGCAGCACCGACTCGTCGCCGGGAGCCGCCACCTCCTCGATCGCGGTCTCCATCACCTCGATCGTCGTGCGCACCATCTCGACGGTCTGCCGCAGCGTGATCGCCCGGGTCAGCTCGCGCGGAGCCGTACCGAACACATCGGTGGAGATGGCCTGCGGCGCCTCCGGGTGCCGGAACCACTCGGTGAACGCGGCGATTCCGGCCTGGGCGACCAGACCGATCCAGGAGCGGTTCTCCGGTGGCATCGCCCGGTACCACGGCAGCGTCTCGTCCATGCGGGCGATGGCGTTGGCGGAAAGCCGGCCGGAGGCCTGCTCGAGCCGCTTCAGGGTCGCGGCGTGCAGATGGGCGGCGTTCGCGGCGGGCTGCTCAGGATCGGGTCGGGGCACGGACACAAGACTGCCTTATCGGGGCAGCGGTGCGGAGGGGCGGGGCCGCGGGTCGCTCCGCAGGGCTACCGTGGAGCCGTGATGGACGTACGCCGCTCCGGCGACCGCTTCCGCGGTGGGGACCCGGCCCCGGGTGTCTCCGTGGGCATCGAGACGCTGCACGCATTCTCCTTCGGGCGCTTCTACGACCCCGACAACCTGCGCTTCGGGCCGGTCCTCGCCTGCAACGAGGAGCGTCTCGCCCCGGGGGCCGGCTTCGACGAGCATCCGCACAGCCACACCGAGATCGTCACCTGGGTGGTCGAGGGCGAGCTCACCCACCGTGACTCGGCCGGCCACGCCACCGTCGTACGGGCGGGTGACGTCCAGCACCTGAGCTCGGCCGGCGGAGTGCGGCATGTCGAACGCAATGACGGGGAAAACCCGCTGACGTTCGTTCAGATGTGGCTGTCCCCGCTGTCACCCGGCGGGGAGCCCTCGTACACGCATGTCGCCGGGATCGCCGACTCCACCCCGTACGCCCTCCCGGAGGCGCGCGCGATGCTCCATGTCCGCAGGCAGGCCGAGGGCGAGCGCACCGCCGTGCCCGACGCGGCGGGCGTCTACGTCCACGTCGTGCGGGGCGAGGTGCGCCTCGACGGCGAGGAGCTGGCGGCCGGCGACTCGGCGCGGATCACGGAGTCCCGGGGGCTGGAACTGCTGGCTCTGACGGCCGCCGAGGTGCTGATGTGGGAGCTCGGGCAGGTGTGAGGGCGCGGCGGATTCACCGGCGTCCGTCCAGCAGCCCATGCTCAAGGGCTTTGACCACCGCGTGTGTACGGTCGCTGACGTCGAGCTTGGCGAAGACCCGCAGCAGATGCGTCTTCACCGTCGCCTCCGAGATGACGAGCCGCCGGCCGATCTCCACATTGGACAGTCCGTCGGCGACCGCGCCCAGCACATCCACCTCCCGCCTGGTCAGCGTCACCGGGGCGGGCCTGCGCATACGGGCGACCAGGCGCGCCGCGACCCGCGGGGCCAGGACGGTCTCGCCCCGGGACGCGGAATGGATGGCGTCCACCAGCTGCTCACGCGTGGTGTCCTTCAGCAGGTAGCCGACCGCGCCGGCCTCGACCGCCCGTTCGATCTCCGCGTCGGTGTCGTACGTGGTCAGGATCAGCACCCGGGTCCGGAAGCGGCCGGCGACGATCTCGGCGGTGGCACTCGTCCCGTCGAGGACGGGCATCCGCAGATCGACCAGCGCGACATCCGGCTCCAGCCGCTGGACGAGTTCTACGGCAGCCCGGCCGTCGTCGGCCTCGCCGACGATGTCGATGGTGGGCTCGTCGGCCAGCAGGGCCACCACCCCGGCCCGCATCACCGTGTGGTCGTCCACCACCACGACGCGGAGCCTGCTCCCGGGCACTGCGCTTGTTGTCATGTCAGACCTGCCCGTTCGTGGGAATCATGGCGAGGACGCGGGTGCCGTCGCCGACCGAGCTGGTGACGGTGAGCTCACCGCCCAGTTCGGCCAGTCGTTTGCGCATCCCGTTGAGCCCGAAGCCGTGGGAGTTCTCGGTCACGAAGCCGCGGCCGTCGTCGGTGATCTCCAGCTCCACGCCGTACGGCTGCGCCGTGAGCACCACCTCCACGGTGGAGGCCGCCGCGTGCTTGCGGATGTTGGCGAGGGACTCCTGCGTGCAGCGCAGGAGGGCGATCCGGGTCTGCTGGTCGCATGCGACGTCCGGCAGTTCCGAGGCGAGGCCGATCCCGGTGTCCTCCGTGAACCGGTCAAGGGTCCGGCGAAGGGTGTCCGCCACGGAGCCTGCGGCGACACCGCTCTGCGGCGCCGCACTGACGAGGACGCGTGCCTCGGCGAGGTTCTCGCGTGCGGTGTTCTCGATCGCGAGCAGCTGCCGCGCGCTCCTGGCGGGATCGGTCTCCAGGCCGGACCGGGCCGCCTCCGCGAGCACGACGATGGAAGCGAAGCCCTGGGCGAGGGTGTCGTGGATCTCCCGGGCGAGCCGTTCGCGCTCGTCCGCCGCACCCTGGCGCTTGTGTGCCTCGACCAGCCGGAGCCGGGCGCCCTCCAGCTCGGCGCTCAGCCGGCGGGCACGCGCGTCACCGTCCTCGGCGATACGGCGCAGCCCCAGCCCGATCAGCACGCCCGCCGCGTAGCCGATCAGCGTGAAGACGACGTTCCCGGTGAAGAACTCCCCGTCCCAGCCCTGCCGTACGACGTTGCCGGCCACCACTCCCGCGCACGCGAGGCCACTGACGGCGATCGCGGCCCGCGTGCTCGTGGCGTAGATCCAGAAGTGCGGCAACGTCACGACGAAGAGCGCCGCGCCACCGTCGAGCAGGTACGACATCGCGCCGAGGCCCACGACGAGTACGTACAGGTAAGGAAGCGGGCGCAGGACGGGGTTGCCCGGGAACAGCCCCACCGCTCCGTAACACAGCGCGAGCACGGCCAGCAGCGCCAGCGTCGGGTACCTCGTCGTCCCGGGTGCGTCCGCGACCGCGATGGCCGGAGGCACCACACCCAGCAGCACCCACAGGACGGCGTTCCACCGGTGCAGCGACGGTACGGGCAACTCGTCCTCGGGCTCCGGCCGTTGATCCATCGCGTCAGCCTACTTTTTCCAGCGGCGCGGCGTCGGGGAACCCGTCCCGTGCACCGCGCGCGGGGCGGGCCGGCCACCAGGCGCGCTCGCCGAGGAGCAGCAGGACCGACGGCAGGACCATGAGGCGGATGACCACGGCGTCCAGGAGGACGGCCACGGCCAGACAGAATCCCATCTGCTTCATCTCGGTCAGGTGCAGGGCCACGAACGCACCGAACACCGTCACCATCACGATCGCCGCGCTCGTCACCACCTTGGCCGAGCGCTCGATGCCCTCCAGCACCGCCTCGCGGGCGGACATGCCGTTCTGCCTGGCCTCCTGGATCCGGCTGACCACGAACACCTGGTAGTCCATCGACAGGCCGAAGAGGATCACGACGAGGAACAGCGGCACCCTGGACGCGATAGCGCCGAGCGAGTCGAAGGCCAGAAGACCCTCCGCCCACGTCCCCTGGAAGAACAGGACCAGCATGCCGAGCGAGGCACCGGCGGACAGCATGTTGAGCACGACGCCGACGAGGCCGATGACCACCGAGCGGAACGCCCATACCGTCATCAGGAAGGTCATCAGCAGCAGGAACCCGATGACCAGCGGCAGTTTGGCACTCTCGTGCGCCACGTAGTCGCGGCCCCGGGCCACGTCGCCGCTCACCCCCGTCTCCACGTCGGGCAGTTGGCCGACCGTCGCGGGGATGTGGTCCTGGCGGAGGTGGACGAGTGACTCGATCGCCTCGGCGGAGGGCGCGGGGAACGGGACCGCGAGTTCCAGCACACTGATCCTGCCGTCGGCCGACGTCCGCACCGTCGGCTCGGTGTCCCCGGCGAACAGCGGGTCGGCCTGGGCGCGGCGGCCGAGGTCCGCCAGAGCCTGCTTGACCTGTGCGGCCCGCTCGGGGGCCGAGCGAACGACCACCTCGTGCTTGACGAAGAGTTCGGGGAAACTCCCGGTCAGCCGGTCGTAGACCTGCATGGCCGGGATGTCGCGGGAGAAGGTGTCCTTGCCCGGGTCGATGAGCTTCAGTCCGAGTGCCGGCGCGGCCAGGCCGAGCATGACGAGGACCGACAGGCACAGGGTGAGGGCGGGGCGGGTCCGGGCGGGCCGCAGGAGGGCGCCGAACATCCTCCCGGTCTCCGGCTTCGCCGCAGGGGCCGGCTTCCCGCGCTTCGCCCGGCGGGCGGCCTTGCGGGAGGCGAGGCGTTCGGTCCGGTGGCCGATCTTGACCAGCAGTGCGGGGAGCACCGTGAGCGAGCTGGCCACGGCGACCGCCACGACGAGGATGGTGCCGGTCGCCAACGAGGAGAAGATGACGTCGGTGGCCAGATACAGGGTGGCCGTGGAGACGATCACGGCGAGGCCCGAGATCGCGATGGCCCGGCCCGCGGTCGCCGCCGCCAGCTCCACGAGGGCTTCCGAACTCAGCCGGCCGCCTGCGCGTGCCCGTTCCTCACGTTCACGCTTGAGGTAGAAGAGCGTGTAATCGACGCCCACCGCCAGGCCGATGAGCAGGATGAGGTTCATTCCGACCCCGGCGTCGGGGAGAAGGTGCGAGGCGACCATCGACAGCCCGATGGCCGCGGCGATCGAGGAGAGAGCCAGCAGAAGCGGCACACCAGCCATGATCACCGAGCCGAACACGGCCAGCAGTGTGATGACGGTGACGGGCAGGCTGATGCGTTCGGAGAGGGCGAGATCCTCCCCGCGCTGGTCGTTGACGCCCTTGCTGATGGCGGGGGACCCGGTCTCCTCCACGACCAGGTCCGGGTGGCTCGCGCCGACCGCCGCCGTCTGCTCCAGGAGCGGCACGACCTTCTTCCTGCCCTCCAGCTCGGGGCCGTTCAGGACCACCGAGACCAGCAGGACCTTGCCGTCCTTCGAGCGGACGGGAGCCGCCACGCTCTCCACCTCGGGCAGGTCCCGCATCCGCTCGGTCACGTCCTGGGCCGCCGAACCGGCCGCGGCCATGTCCAGCGGTCCGGACCTGGCCCGGATCATGATCCGCTCGGTGGGCGAGCGCTCCAGGCCGCCTTCGGTCGCCATCGCCTCGGCGCGTCCCGCCTCACCGACCCAGAAGTCCTCGGTGGTGGCTGCGTTGCTGCCGACCGCGATGCCGGCTCCGAGGCACAGGACGACGAACGCGAACCAGCCGGCGATCGCCCGCCATGCGTGCCGGGCGCTCCATCGGGCCATGCGTACAGGTAGTTGTCTCATGCCGGAAATCCTGGCCGCAGGGGTACCGCGCCCGGCACGTCCTGCCGGTTGAACCTCTTGTCCACCGGTCGGTGGACAAGGGGCTGGGGCCACCCCTGCCCGCAGGGAACCTAAGCCTTGGTGTCGCTGGGCCTGTCCAGCTCACGCATCGCCTCGCCGTGGGCGCTCATCCGGCGCGTGACCGTGCCGGTGGTGAAGAGCGCCGAGCCGACGACCGACACCGGCAGGGACAGGGCGAGCAGGGCCACGGCCTCCGGCCAGTCGCGTTCGTCCGCGCAGTAATCCCCGTGGAACAAGCCCTGGTTGGCGGTGCCGCGGTCGGTGAAGAGCCGCGACTCGCATTCCTGCGGATACTGGTCGTCGGGCTCCTCGTCGACCGTGTACGGGGTGAGCAGCAGCACGGCACACCACACCCACAGCAGCGCGGCCAGGGACAGCAGGCCCAAGCCCCACGTGCGTATTCGGGTCGCCCGGTCGCGGAAATCCAGGTCGTACTCGCGTGATCGTGATCGCATAGCCGCCGAATCTAGCGGAGCCCGTCCGGGAAGGTCCGCCGCGGTGGCTGCCGACCGGCGGGAAGGGCCCCGGGTGGTGGTCGCCGCGGTCAGCACCGGCGATGCCACCAGGCCGACTCCGCGTCCGCCGCGGGATCGTGGTGCGTCCGGCCGAGCAGCACCTCGTCCAGGCGCTCGACCCGCGACCGGAGTTGTGACGAGGCTCTCGACGGCAACAGGGACAGAGCTTCCTGCAGCGTGTCCCGGGCCCAGCCCCCGCCGCAGCACGGGCAGGTGAACTCGGCCTCCCACGGTCTCCACCGGCGTTCGGTTCCGTGGACATGGGCGGACCACACGCTCAGTGCGACCGACACGAGGCCCGGAGTCAGCCGCTCCCGTTCGAGCACGCGGACGGCTGCGTTCGCGGCCCCCGACAGGCCGGGAACATCGCGGTAGCGCACCCAGGGCGCGCTCCAGCGGCGTTCCCGCTGCCGAAGGGATGCCGGTCTCCTACGAGGCACGGCCCCTTCGCGCATCCCGCCGCGCCCTGTCGTCCGTGTGCAGGACGGCGAACAGCCCCCGGGCGCGGGTGCCGTCCACCGTGCTCCAGGAACCGGAGACGTGACCCGCCGCTTCCCGCAGGAGCGAGGGTGAACCGTCCTCGGCGGGCCGCAGGACCCGGTGCAGACGGATGGCCGCGCCGGGCCGGCCCACCAAGGTGGTGCCTTCCCGGTCGTCCGTGGCCGTGGTGGCGGTGAAGTCCGTGGAGGCCGGTCCCTCACCGGTGAAGGAGCAGGTCACGTCCCGGTCGGGGGTGTGGCTGGTGTTCTGGTCCTGGGCCTGTACCCGGCCCTCGACCAGGGCGACGAACTGGGCGACCAGCACCGGGTCGTGGCAGCCGTCGTAGGCCCAGCGCCGTCCCAGCACCCCGTGCTCCATGGTGCCGACGAGAGCGTGCTCCGCCCCGTCGAGCGGGGCGCCGCGATAGGCGAGCGGTACCAGGTAGGCGGTGGGGTGAGGGCCGCAGGTGTCGGTGACCACGAGGAACTCGATCCCCACCTCGCCCCGCGGGTCGTCCAGCCGGAAGCCGCCGGACCTGGCCAGCTCCGGTTCGCCCGCGCCGCCCCGGTACCACGGGCGGGAGGGGAGCCAGGAGGTGAGCAGCTCCAGCTTCGTCGGTGCGAGGGCGGTGCGGTGGATGACGGCCATGCCGAGATTTCTCTCCCCTTGAATCGCGGTGGTCAGCCCTGAGGGTCCTGCGGTTTGACCTGGACCTCACGCAGGTTCTGGTCCCTGAGCTCGGTGCGTGACTCGGTGCGGTGCCCCCGGGCGATGTAGTCACGCACGACCGCTTCGACCGCGTCCTGGGGCGAGCCGACCCCGGCCAGGACCATCACCTCCACCACGAGTTCGGCATCGAGACTGATGCTGACCTTGGCCACGAGCGGCCCCCCTTCGTCGGTCGGGGACTCTAACAGCCGTACAGCGGCGTCTCGTTCCCGCCGCTGTCCTTCGCGCAGGACGACAACAGGGTGGACATCGCCCGGTACGGCACTAGTTACCGGCCCCCAGCTCCTGGAGCACCGCGTCGGTGAACGGGGTCCAGACCTCGGCGGCCCACGGGCCGAAGGCACGGTCGGTCAGGGCGACACAGGCCGCGCCCGCCGCCGGGTCGATCCACAGGAACGTGCCGGACTGGCCGAAGTGGCCGAAGGTCGCGGGGGAGGAGGAAAGGCCCGTCCAGTGCGGGGACTTGGAGTCGCGGATCTCGAAGCCGAGCCCCCAGTCGTTGGGGTTCTGGTGGCCGTAGCCCGGAAGTACGCCCTTGAGGCCCGGGTGCACGACGGTCTGCGCCTCCAGCACCGTACGCGGGTCCAGGAGCCGGGGCGCCTGCACCTCGGTGACGAAGCGGACCAGGTCGTCGACGGTGGAGACGCCGTCCTTGGCGGGTGAGCCGTCCAGCGTGGTGGCCGTCATGCCCAGCGGTTCCAGGACCGCCTGGCGTACGTACTCGGGGAAGGGGATCCCGGTGGTCTTGGCGATGTGGTCGCCGAGCACCTCGAAACCCGCGTTGGAGTACAGCCGGCGGTTGCCGGGAGGGGCGGTGACACGGTGCTCGTCGAACGCGAGGCCGCTGGTGTGCGCGAGGAGGTGGCGGACGGTGGACCCCTCGGGGCCGGCCGACTCGTCCAGCTCGACCGCGCCCTCCTCGTACGCCACCAGCGCCGCGTACGCCGTGAGCGGCTTGGTGACGGACGCGAGCGGGAAACGGTGCGCGGTCGGGCCGTGCGCACCGGAGAGGGTGCCGTCCGCTCGTACGACAGCCGCCGCCGCGGTGGGGACGGGCCAGTTCTCGATCATCGCCAGGCTCTGCATGCATATGAGCCTAAGGCCGGCCTCCGCATGCCCCGGTCGGCCCGAACCGAAGAACGTCACCGAATCCGCTTGCTTGGAGTGCACTCCAAGGTTCTAGCGTGGAGGGTATGACGGTGATGGCAAGCACATCCGCACGGACCGAGACCTGCGCCTCGGCCCCCCAGGCGCATCCGCGCCCCGAGGGCCGGGACCGCTACACCATCAGTGAGGTCGTCGCCTTCACGGGACTCACCGCGCACACCCTGCGCTGGTACGAGCGGATCGGGCTGATGCCGCACGTCGACCGTTCGAACACGGGCCAGCGCCGCTTCAGCAACCGCGACCTGGACTGGCTGGCGTTCGTCGGCAAGCTCCGGCTGACCGGAATGCCGGTCGCGGACATGGTCAGGTACGCGGAACTGCTGCGCGAGGGCGAGCACACGTTCGAAGAGCGGCAGGAGCTCCTGGAGGCGACCCGACGCGACGTGAAGACGCGGATCGCGGAGCTCCAGGACACCCTCGCCGTGCTCGACTTCAAGATCGACTTTTATGCGGGCGCCCGTGCGGCGTCGGAAAGGCCCTGAGGACATGAGCGACAACAGCACCGGCCGGATCGCGACCGTGGAGCTCGGCGGCGGCCCCCGGGTCGGCGTCCAGGGGCTCGGGTGCATGGGGATCAGCGAGTTCTACGGCGACACCGACGAGGCAGCCGCCCGGGACACCCTGGAAGCGGCGCTGGAGGCGGGCGTCACCCTCTTCGACACCGCGGACGTCTACGGGCGCGGCGCCAACGAGACGTTCCTCGCCCCCTTCGTCGCCGCGCACCGCGACGAGATCACGCTGGCCACGAAGTTCGCCATCGAGCGGACCGACGACCCGCACTACCGCGGGGTGCGCAACGATCCCGCGTACATCCGGCAGGCCGTCGAGGACAGCCTGCGCCGGCTCGGAACCGACGTCATCGACCTGTACTACATGCACCGCCGCGACCCGCTCGTCCCGCTCGCCGAATCGGTCGGCGCCATGGCCGAACTGGTGCGTCAGGGCAAGGTCAAGCAGCTCGGGCTGAGCGAGGTGACCGGGGCGGAGCTCCGTGAGGCGCACGCCGTGCACCCGATCGCCGCCCTGCAGTCCGAGTGGTCGCTCTTCAGCCGGGACGTGGAGCGCAGCGCCGTGGGGGCGGCCGTGGAGCTCGGAGTGACCTTCGTGCCGTACTCGCCGCTCGGCCGCGGCTTCCTGACCGGGGCGTTCGCCGACGCGGGCAAGGACCTGTCACAGGGCGACTTCCGCAAGCACCAGCCACGCTTCACCGGCGAGAACGCCAGGACGAACGCGGCCCTGCTGGAGCCCGTCCACAAGATCGCGGCGGCGCACGGCGCGACGGCCGCGCAGGTCGCCCTCGCGTGGGTGCAGCAGCGCGCCGAGGTACACGGACTGACCGTGGTGCCGATTCCCGGAACGCGTAGGCGCAGCCGTCTGCTGGAGAACACCGGGGCGACCCGGCTGACCCTGACCGGGCAGGAACTGGCGCGGTTGGAGCCCATCGCGGGGCAGGTCGCGGGGGACCGCTACCCGGACATGAGCAGCACCTCGACCGCACGCGAGTAGCCGCCGCGCGGGGGCGCGCCCGGGGCGCGGCACGCACGTGTCCCGGTCACGCCTCCGCGGCTCCCGGCGTCACCAGTCCGGACTCGTAGGCGAAGATCACCGCCTGTGCCCGGTCCCGCAGATCGGCCTTGGCGAGAATCCGTGAGACGTGTGTCTTCACCGTCTGCTCCGCGACCACCAGCCGGCCCGCTATCTCCTGGTTGGACAGGCCGCGGGCCACCAGTTCGAGCACCTCCGTCTCGCGCGGCGTCAGCCCCCGCAACCGCAGTGCGGGGCCGCTCCGGAAGGCTCCGGACGGCCGCTGGCGTGCGAAGTCCGCGATCAGCCGACGGGTCACGGACGGTGCGAGCAGCGCGTCCCCGGCGGCCACGACGCGTACCGCGGAGATCAGGTCGGCCGGCGGCGCGTCCTTCAGCAGGAAGCCGGAGGCCCCGACGCGCAGCGCCTCGTACACGTAGTCGTCCACGTCGAAGGTGGTCAGCATCAGCACCTTCGGCCGGTGGGACTCCCCGGCGGACGGGGACAGCAGCTCGCGCGCCGCGGCGAGCCCGTCCATCTCCGGCATCCGGACGTCCATCAGGACCACGTCCGGGCGCAGACTGCGGCTGACCTCGATGCCCCGCAGACCGTCCGGCGCCTCTCCCACCACATCGATGTCGCTCTGGGCCGACAGAAGCGCGGCGAACCCCGCCCTGACCATGGCCTGGTCGTCAACGATGATCACGCGGATGCTCAAGAGTCCTCCGAGGCCGGGGAATTCGACGGGACCGGACGGCCGGACAGCGGAAGCCGCGCGGCGACCCGGAAGCCCCCGTCGGGCAGCGGGCCGGTGTCCAGCGTGCCGCCGGTCAACCGCACGCGTTCACGCATCCCGACCAGCCCATGCCCCGTCCCGGCCGTTTCCAGCGGCGAACCGGGGCGCTGCGCACGGTCGTTGACGACCAGGACCGTCACGTACCCGTCGGCTGTCGTGACCGAGACCCGGGTGCGCGCCCCGGGCGCGTGCCGGACCGCATTGGCCAGGGCCTCCTGCACGATGCGGTACGTGGACAGGTCGACGGCCTGGGACAGGCCGTCCCCCACCGCCTTCGGTACCCGGCCACCCATCGAGAGCTCCACGGGAAGCCCCGACCGCACCGTGGCCTCCACCAGCTGCTGTATCCGGGCGATCCCCGGCTGGGGTGCCCGTTCCCCGTCCGTACCGTCGCTGCGCAGCACCGAGAGCAGCCGCCGCATCTCCGTCAGTGACTCACGCGCACTCGATGCGATCGCCTCGAACTCCGCGCGCGCCTCCTCGGGCAGCCCGCCGATCCGGTACGGGGCCGAGTCGGCCTGCACCGTGATCACGGACATGTGGTGGGCGACCACGTCGTGGAGCTCCCGGGCGATCCGGGTCCGTTCCTCCAGGAGCGTCCGCCCGGCACGCTCGGCCTCACTGATCGTCTCCTGCTCGACGAGCCTGCGCTGCGCGTCGCCCCGTTCCCGCAGCGCCGCCGCGACGACCAGCACCACCGCGCCGAGGACGATCAGCAGCACGGCACTGCCGTTGCTGCGGTCGGGCGCGATCACGTGCAGCAGCAGGCCCGCCGCGCCCGTCATCAGCCAGACGGCCACCAGGGTCCTCCGGGGCTCGCGCAGGCCCACCGCGAACAGCACGAAGAGGTAGCCGATGATCACCGGGGGCGTCCAGGGCCAGATGGTGTCCGCCCGGTCCATGACCGCTGCCGGCAGCGGTCGGACGCCGAACTCCACGGCCGTGGGCCGCAACAGGACCAGGGCGCCGAAGACGTCCGCGCCGAAGACGATCCACCAGGCCTGCAACGGCCGGTGCGCCAGCATCAGCAGCGGTGCCGCCTGAGCGACGGCGAGCACCCCCGCCGTACCGCCCCCCAAGCCGTATTCCGAGACCAGGACGTTGTACGTGACGGGGACGAACAGGAGGGTGAGGAGAGCGACGGCCACGTACGGCACGAGCCGCTGCCGACGCCTCGGGGCGTCCGCGAGGAGCGGGACCGGCGGGTGGGAGGGGTGGGACAGCGCGTGGGCGAACCCGCGCAGATGACGGCCGGCGGCGCTCAGCAGGCCGTCGGCGGGCTCGGGGTGACCGGGGGAGGTGGACATCGCCCGTTCAGCCTAGGCAGCGGGCCGGTGCGTGGCGTCATACCCTGGTGCTGTTGCGGGGCGGGGTTCCCCGTACGGGGGTAGGGGGTGGGCTCCGCCCGAAGGCCGGGACCGGCTCGCCCGCAACAGTTCCGCCCGCTCATGTGCCGCTCGGCTCGCCCCCACAGCTCCGTGCCGCTCGGCTCGTCCCTACAGCTCCGCGAGCAGCTGCGCCTTCTTCACGCTGTACTCGTCGTCCGTCACCAGACCGGCCTGGTGCAGCTCCCCGAGGTGCCGGATCCGCTCGGCGATGTCCGCCGGATCACGCCGCACGCCGCCCACCGGGGCGGGGGCCGCCGCCGCGACGGGCACCGACTGGGTCCTGCGCACGGATTCCAGCACGGCCGCGGCGAAGGGCAGCGACTCGTGCACCGGCCCGTAGCCGAGGCCGAAGACGACGGCGGCCGGATCCTGGTCCACCGGTATGTGCGGTACGGCCGGATGCGGGGCGCCCTGCGCCGTGTCCGGCCCGAGGGCGTGCACCGGACCGCCCTCGTCCGCGTCGCCGGCCGTGCCGCGCTTCACCAGCCGCAGGTAGCCCTCGAGAGCCTCGGGCGACCGCCATTGCACGCCGCTGAGATCCGCCACCGGGAAGGTCTGGTCGCCCGCCTTCCACTTGGCGCTGGACGCACCCGTCCAGGACCACCGGAAGGAGACACGGACCCCGTCGAAGCCGGCCCGCCCGTCGTACGCCTTGAAGTTCATCGGCGCCTCGGGAGCCGCGACCAGGAACCGGTCGGCATGCTTCGCCGCGTCCGGTCCGAGCAGGGCCCGCAGCTCGTCCGCGTAGTACTCCGCGAGCGTTTCGCGTTCCGCGGGCAGCACCAGCCGGTAGGGGTCGCAGCTGTCCTTCAGCTGCCCCGCCGCAGCCTCCAGCAGCGGATCGGCGCCGGGTCTCGGCACCGCGTGCAGGACCACCGTCCCCCGCCTGCCCGGGGTCAACGTCACCGACGACAACGCCGCGTACGGAATGCGGCGTTCACGCAGGCTCTGGAAGAGCCTCGGCGTGCGGATCCCCCGTTCGAAGCGGATGAGCAGGGAGTCGGTGTCGAACTCCCAGGTGGCATGAATTCCGGCCAGCACATCACCCATGTGCCTCATCGTATGCGGCACAGGCGCGCACGTCCCCCCTCGGTACAGGCAATCCCCGCAAGGCCTTTCACCGTTCTCTACGCGCGTCAGGCGTCCGGATCACCGGAAATCTCGCGGTGGCACGCCTGGTCGGTGCTCGCGCAGCTGACCGAGTCGTACGCCCCGACGCCGATGGCGGCGAAGTTGCTGAGGCTGTCCGTGCCCGGCTCGAAATAGCCGCTGTGCCCGACCGCGCCGTTCGCCGACACGATGCGCGCGCCGAACTCCGGGTCGACCGGGTCGGCACCGTGACCGAGCCCGCCCACGGCCATGTTCGGCACGTCCTGGATCCAGTCGTCGCCGTCCCGCATCGCCCACACCCTGGCGCCGGTGTCCAGCGCCTCGGCACTGTCCGCGCGCATGCCCGGACTGCCGGCGACCGCAATGTCGGACACCCTGGAGGGCAGCTCGCCCTTCGCGGCGACCCCGCACAGCACCGAGCCGTAGCTGTGGCAGAACAGCGACACGGCCGAGGTGCCCGGCAGTGCCTCCACGAGCGCGTTCAGCCGCACCGCCCCGTCGCGAGCGAGTCCGCCCAGGGCGGCGTCCATGCCGATACCGGCGGGCGCGGTGTAGTCCGCCCACGCGATGACGGCCGTACGGGTCCCGGGACGGGCCGCGCGCTCGGCACCGTACAGCTGCTGCGCCATGCCGACGGGGGCGGCGTTCTTCTTGCGGCCGGTGCGTTCCAGGGTCAGCAGGTTCGTGTCGACGCCCGGAACGATCACGGAGATCCGCTTCGCCCGGTCGAGGTCGCCGAACACCTCGGCGGCGTGGCCCCTGCCAGACGGGTCGAAGGCGAGGATCTGCCGGTCCCCGGCGAGCATCGACCGGAAGCGGGCAAGCCGGAGCACCGCCTGGTGGCGGCCGTCGGGCGAGAGTCTGGTGTCCTGCGTCCGCTGCTGTTCCACGGTCTCGGCCAGGGCCAGCGCATGCCGGTTGGCGCGGTAGCGAAGGGTGACCGGGGCGCCGTTCAGATTCCCCACCACGAGCGGGTACTTGTCGGCGAGAGCGACCTGCTGGCCCGCGGTGAGCGTGGCGAAGAAGTGGGCCAGCCGGTACGGCGGCGCGTCGGTGTCCGGGAGGGCGTGACCGGCTATCCGGTCACGGGCCCAGGAAGCGAGCGCGATCTCGCGTGGTGCTTGGGAGTGTTGATGACGCACGGCGGTCCACCCGGTGGTCGCCAGCATCACGAACACCACCGCGACGGCGAGCAGAGCACGCCAGGCGGTGAGCGTGGGGGAGGAGTCGAAGGAAGTCACTGAGCCCCACCCTAGGAGACGCGTACAGGCCGTCGTGAGGGGGGTGACGCACATCACCCGGCTGCGAGGAATTCGGGGGCGCGACCTCACCCTCCGTGTGTGCGGAGCCCACGCTCCGGCGCGCCGGAAGCCCGTTCGGCACCCCGAAAACGTCATGAGGCCGGGGCATTGTGAGTTGGGACATGCCGCGATGGTGAGGCGTGCGGCACAGATGTTCGGTGCGCCTAAGCGGTGCGCCAGTCTTCGGCAAGTGCTGGTCCGAGGCGGTCCAGGTGCATCTCGGTCAGTGCCCGGAGCGCGTCCGCACTCGCGTCCTGCCGTTGTCCCCACAGCTGTCCGGTCATCCGCATCACCCCGGAGAACGCGGCGACGGCCACCCGGGGCCGTGGGTCCGTCTCCGGGTCCAGCCCCTCACGCTCCGCGATCAGCAGCGCCACCTGGTGCTCCAGATCGACGCTGCGCCGCATGAGGGCGGCGAGCAGTACGGGGGTCGATTCGATCATCCGGTAGGTGCGCATGTGGAGTTCGACGGTGACGTCGTCCTCGAGGGCGTCGGCGATGCTGTCCCAGGCGTTCAGGGTGGCCCGGCGCATTGCCTCGAAAGGGGCCTCCGCGGCGGGACGTTGACGAAGCTCCGCGAGGAAGTGCGACTCCCCCATCTCCTGGACGGCGAAGGCCACCGCCTCCTTGTTCGCGAAGTAGCGGAAGAAGGTGCGCTGGGAGACCTCGACGGCGTCGACGATCTCGTCGACGGTGGTCCGGTCGTACCCCTGGGTGGTGAAGAGTTCCAGAGCGGCGTGCAGCAGAGCCTCGCGGGTGCGCTGTTTCTTGCGCTCGCGCAACCCGACCGGAGCCGCGAATGCGGGGGCCCCGGATGTCTGCCTGCGTGTCACGTAGGAGTCCTCTTTCTATCGCTTTGACCTGATCAGCCTACCTGTGAGCTACGTGACAGATACTGACTTGTGAATTGGTTTGTCAACTGTCAGCCGCTGACATAATCTCCCGGCATGACTAGTCAGACCACAGTCGAGAAGGCGCCGCGGGAGCCCGAAGACACCCTCGTTCCCGCACCGGCGAAAGGACTGCGCGGCCATCCCTGGCTGACGCTCTTCGCCGTCGCCATCGGCGTGATGATGGTTGCGCTCGACGGCACGATCGTCGCGATCGCCAACCCCGCCATCCAGCAGGACCTCGGCGCCTCGCTCGCCGACGTCCAGTGGATCACCAACGGCTACATGCTCGCACTCGCGGTCTCCCTGATCACCGCGGGCAAGCTCGGTGACCGCTTCGGCCACCGCCAGACCTTCCTGATAGGAATCGCCGGCTTCGCCGCGGCCTCGGCGGCCATCGGCCTCGCCGACAGCGTCACGCTGGTGATCGTCTTCCGCGTGCTGCAGGGCCTCTTCGGCGCCCTGCTGATGCCCGCGGCGCTCGGCCTGCTGCGCGCCACCTTCCCCGCCGAGAAGCTGAACATGGCGATCGGCATCTGGGGCATGGTGATCGGCGCCTCGACCGCGGGCGGTCCCATCCTCGGCGGTGTGCTCGTGGAGCACGTCAGCTGGCAGTCCGTCTTCTTCATCAACGTGCCGGTCGGCGTGCTCGCGCTGGTCTTCGGTCTGGTGATCCTCAAGGACCACCGCGCCGAGAACGCGCCCAAGTCCTTCGACATCGGCGGCATCGTGCTGCTGTCGCAGGCGATGTTCTGCTTGATCTGGTCGCTCATCAAGGGTTCCGAGTGGGGCTGGGGCGACCCCAAGACCCTCGGCTTCCTCGGCGCCGCCGTGGTCCTGTTCATCGTGTTCGCGCTCTCCCAGAAGAACGTCCGCGAGCCGCTCATCCCGCTGGCCATGTTCCGCTCCGTGCCGCTCTCGGCCGGTGTGATCCTGATGGTGCTGATGGCCTTCGCCTTCATGGGCGGGCTGTTCTTCGTCACCTTCTACCTGCAGAACGTCCACGGCATGAGCCCGGTCGACAGCGGTCTGCACCTGCTGCCGCTGACCGGAATGATGATCGTCGGCTCGCCGCTCGCCGGCGCGGCCATCACCCGGTTCGGCCCGCGCGTGCCGCTCGTCGGCGGCATGGCGTCCGTCGCGATCGCCATGTTCGGCATGTCGCAGCTGACGATCGGCACCGGCACCCTGACCATGTCGCTCTGGTTCGCGCTGCTCGGCTTCGGCCTCGCACCGGTCATGGTCGGCGCCACCGAGGTCATCGTGGGCAACGCCCCGCTGGAGCTCTCCGGTGTCGCGGGCGGACTGCAGCAGGCCGCGATGCAGGTCGGAGGCAGCCTCGGTACGGCGGTCCTGGGTGCCGTCATGGCCTCCCAGGTCGACGCGAAGCTCGGTGACAACTGGAAGGCCGCGGAACTCCCGCCGGTGAACTCCGCCCAGCTGGAGCAGGCGTCCTCGGCCGTCAAGGTCGGTATGCCGCCGGTGGCACCCGGCACCCCGCCGGAGATCGCCGCGAAGATCGCGGGCGTCGCCCATGACACGTTCGTGTCGGGCATGAGCTCCGCGTTCATGGTCGCCGGCATCGTCGCCGTGCTCGCCGGCCTCGTCGCCATGCTCACCAAGCGCGGTGCGAATGCAGGGGCGGGCGCGGGAGCCGGCCACATCTGATCCCGCACGGCCCCGGCGCGCCCCCTGCGCCGAGGCGTCAACACAGCGCACCCGACAGCCCCGCCGGACCCTTCCGGCGGGGCTGTCGCCTATCAGGGTGGTCCGGCGTCCCACCCCTTCCCGGCGCACTGCCCCGCAGGTCAGAGTGCGGACACCGAGCCACTCCGGCTCGCTCGACCACGGGGGTTGATCCACCATGCGTACGACCGTTCTCGCCGCCGCCCTGGCGGCCACCGCGCTCGTCCCGGCCACGGCTCCTGCCGGCGCCGTACCCGCCGCCCACCACGGGCCGGCCGACCAGGGGCGCTCACGCAGCGCCCCGCAGGCCTCACCGGCGGGGCTCGCACCTTGCGGGGCGGGCCAGCTCTGCCTCTGGGCGAAACCTGACTTCACCGGGGCCAGGCAGACCCACGAACTGTCCACGGTCGACATCGAGAGCTGCGTCCCGCTGCCGCCCGCCGACAGCGCGCAGGCCCTCGTCAACCGCACCGGGCGGCCCGTCACCACCTACCAGTCGGCCGAGTGCGAGGAGACCGGGGAGTTCGAGACCTACCCGGGCGGCGGCACCTGGGTGCCCCGCTCCCCGTACACGGTGAGGGCCTTCAAGATCTGGGAGAACTGAACGCCGAAGGGCGGCGGGACCGTGAGGTCCCGCCGCCCTTCACGCAATGCTCCGCGCCGTTACGCGTCGCCGCCGGCGGGGCCCGGGTCGGCCGCCGCCACATCCAGGAGCGCGTACCGGTCGACCGCCGTCTTCAGCGCCGAACGGTCGATCCTGCCCTCCTTCGCCAGCTCCGTGAGCACCGCGAGCACGATCGACTGCGCGTCGATGTGGAAGAAGCGGCGCGCCGCCCCACGGGTGTCCGCGAAGCCGAAGCCGTCGGCGCCCAGCGACTGGTACGCACCGGGCACCCAGCGCGAGATCTGGTCCGGCACCGAACGCATCCAGTCCGAGACGGCCACGAACGGCCCCTCGGAACCGGAGAGCTTCTGCGTCACGTACGGGACGCGCTGCTCCTCCTCCGGGTGGAGCAGGTTGTACCGCTCCACGTCCACGGCCTCGCGGCGCAGCTCGTTCCAGGAGGTCGCCGACCAGACGTCCGCCTTCACGTTCCACTCGTCGGCGAGGATCTGCTGCGCCTCGACCGCCCACGGGACCGCTACGCCGGACGCCATGATCTGGGCCGGGATCTGGCCCTTCTCGCCGCTCCGGTAGCGGTACACGCCCTTGAGGATGCCCTCGACGTCCACATCGGCGGGCTCGGCCGGGTGCTGGATCGGCTCGTTGTAGACGGTGAGGTAGTAGAAGACGTCCTCGTTCTCCTCGGGGGTCCCGCCGTACATCCTGCGCAGACCGTCCTGGACGATGTGCGCGATCTCGTACCCGAACGCCGGGTCGTACGCGACACAGCCCGGGTTCGTCGAGGCGAGCAGCTGCGAGTGTCCGTCCGCGTGCTGGAGCCCCTCACCGGTCAGCGTCGTCCGGCCGGCGGTCGCACCCAGCACGAAGCCGCGCGCGAGCTGGTCGGCCATCTGCCAGAACTGGTCGCCGGTCCGCTGGAAGCCGAACATCGAGTAGAAGACGTACACCGGGATCAGCGGCTCGCCGTGTGTGGCGTACGCGGAACCTGCGGCGATCAGCGAGGCCGTGCAGCCCGCCTCGGAGATGCCGTCGTGCAGCATCTGGCCTGTCGGCGACTCCTTGTAGGCGAGGAGGAGGTCACGGTCCACCGCCTCGTACTGCTGGCCGAGCGGGTTGTAGATCTTCGCACTCGGGAAGAAGGCGTCCATGCCGAAGGTGCGGTACTCGTCGGGCGCGATCAGCACGAAGCGCTTGCCGATCTCCTTGTCCCGCATGAGGTCCTTCAGGACGCGGACGAACGCCATGGTGGTGGCGATCGACTGCTGACCCGAACCCTTCTTCGCAGTCGCGTAGGCCTTGTCGTCCGGCAGGGGGAGCGGCTTGGCACGCACCACGCGGGTCGGGACGTAGCCGCCCAGACCCTGGCGGCGGTCGTGCATGTACTGGATCTCTTCCGAGTCGCGGCCCGGGTGGTAGTAGGGCGGGTAGCCCTCGTCCAGCTGCTTGTCCGTGATCGGGATGTGCAGCCGGTCGCGGAAACGCTTGAGGTCCTCGACCGTGAGCTTCTTCATCTGGTGGGTCGCGTTGCGGCCCTCGAAGTTCGGTCCGAGCGTCCAGCCCTTGACCGTCTGCGCCAGGATCACCGTCGGCTGGCCCTTGTGGGCCTTGGCCGCCGCGTACGCCGCGTAGACCTTCCGGTGGTCGTGGCCGCCGCGCCCCAGGTGCAGGATCTGGTGGTCGGACATGTCCTTGACCATGTCGCGCAGCCGCGGGTCGTCACCGAAGAAGTGATCACGGATGTACGCGCCCGTCTCGGTGGCGTACGTCTGGAACTGGCCGTCCGGCGTGGTGTTCAGCTTGTTGACCAGGATGCCCGTGCGGTCCTGCGCGAGCAGCGGGTCCCAGGTGCGGTCCCAGACCAGCTTGATGACGTTCCAGCCGGCGCCGCGGAACTGCGACTCCAGCTCCTGGATGATCTTCCCGTTGCCGCGCACCGGGCCGTCGAGGCGCTGCAGGTTGCAGTTGACCACGAAGGTGAGGTTGTCCAGACCCTCGCGGGCGGCGATGGAGAGCTGGCCGAGCGACTCGGGCTCGTCCATCTCGCCGTCACCGAGATAGGCCCACACATGCGACTTGGAGGTGTCGGCGATGCCGCGCGCCTCCATGTAGCGGTTCATCCGGGCCTGGTAGATCGCGCCGAGCGGGCCGAGGCCCATCGAGACGGTCGGGAACTCCCAGAAGTCCGGCATCAGCCGCGGGTGCGGATAGCTGGACAGCCCGTACGGCGCCTTCGACTTCTCCTGGCGGAAAGCGTCGAGCTGCGTCTCGCTCAGCCGGTCGAGCAGGAAGGCGCGGGCGTAGATGCCGGGGGAGGCGTGCCCCTGGAAGAAGATCTGGTCGCCGCCGTCGCCCTGTTCCTTGCCGCGGAAGAAGTGGTTGAAGCCCACGTCGTAGAGCGAGGCGGAGGAGGCGAAGGTGGCGATGTGGCCGCCGACACCGATCCCGGGGCGCTGGGCGCGGGAGACCATCACCGCGGCGTTCCACCGGGTCGCGTTGAGTACCTTGCGCTCGATCTCCTCGTCGCCGGGGAAGAACGGCTCGTCCTTCGTGGCGATCGTGTTCACGTAGTCCGTGCTGCGCATCTCCGGCACGGCCACGCGCTTCTCCCGCGCGCGCTCGATGAGCCGGAGCATCAGGTAACGGGCCCGCTCACGGCCTCGCTCGTCGACGGCGGCGTCGAGGGAGTCGAGCCATTCCTGGGTCTCTTCTGGATCGAAGTCCGGGACCTGGCTCGGAAGGCCGCCAATGATGATCGGATTGCGATCGGATCCGGAAGCCACGCTGTTCCTTCGCTGTTCGGTGGTGCTCTTCGGGGCCTGGTTGCGGGGGAACGTACCCCCGGGGCGTCTGCTGTACGCCGACTCCATCGTGTACCGCGAGGGCGTAAACGTCATCTCTACTGTGGGGTAACACAGGGTTCCCGGACGCCGGGTCCGGGCACGAGTATCGGCGGCACGAGGGCGCTCCGGCCCAAACCGCAACCATACGCCCAACCCGGCCATGTGTTCCCAAAGGCTGTTCGACTCCGAATGGCGGACCGAAACGGCATAAGCTGAGTAAGGACGTAAAGGGTCCGGACACCATCGCCGGCCCCGCAGGAGACATGCCGGAAGTTGCGGCGACGTGGCAGGGAACGTCACCGTTTAGGCGGTCTCGGACGCCGGGTACTTGCGCGATTCGCCGAGCCCGTGTGGACTACGGCCAATGCCCCGCGCACGCGCGTGGCTGAAGCATTTTCCGAAACATGATCAGGAGGCAACCCGTGAGCGCGACCGCGGACCACGCGGAGGAACGGACCAACACGGCCGCGAGGCTTGGGTTCGAGCCCGGACAGGTGGTCCAGGAGATCGGCTACGACGACGACGTCGAGCAGGAGCTCCGTGAGGGCATTGAGGCCACAATCGGCCAGGAACTCGTCGACGAGGACTACGACGACGTCGCTGACGTCGTCCTGCTGTGGTTCCGCGACGAGGACGGCGACCTTACGGACGCGCTGGTGGATGCCATTGGTCTGATCGAGGACGGTGGGGCGGTCTGGCTGCTGACGCCCAAGACCGGCCGCGACGGCTACGTCGAACCGAGCGACATCAACGAGGCTGCCCAGACAGCTGGTCTCGCCCAGACCAAGAGCATCAGCGCGGGCAAGGACTGGACGGGCAGCCGTCTGGTCACCCCCAAGGGGGCCAAGGCCAAGCAGCGCTGAGCGTTCTTTCCATCATCGAGGCCCCCGACGGCACTGCGCCGCCGGGGGCCTTCGTACGCGCCCGTCCGGGCCTGCGCGGGTCCGCCGGGGAGCCCTGCGTAGGGTGGGAATCACCCGGACGGGCCAGTCCGGGTCAGTGGTGACGTTGCGAAGGGATGCGTTTCATGGCGATCGAGATCGGCACGCCTGCTCCGGATTTCGAACTGAAGGACAACCACGGGCGGACCGTGAAGCTCTCCGACTTCCGCGGTGAGAAGAACGTGGTGCTCCTCTTCTACCCGTTCGCGTTCACCGGGGTCTGCACGGGCGAGCTCTGCGCGCTCCGCGACGAGCTGCCGAATTTCGAGAACGACGACGTCCAGCTGCTCGCCGTCTCCAACGACTCGATCCACACCCTGCGTGTCTTCGCCGAGCAGGAAGGTCTGGAGTACCCGCTGCTCTCCGACTTCTGGCCGCACGGTGAGACATCCCGGGCATACGGCGTCTTCGACGAGGAGAAGGGCTGCGCTGTGCGCGGCACCTTCATCATCGACAAGGAAGGCGTGGTCCGCTGGACCGTCGTCAACGGCCTGCCCGACGCACGTGACCTGAACGACTACATCAAGGCGCTGGACTCGCTCTGATCCCGGATCTCCTGGCGGCGCCCGGCCAAAAGCCTGTTTTGGCAGGGAACCGGTCACTAGGATCCAATCGTTGATCCGATGCCAACGCACGACGGGGGCGCTGGTGTCTGCCGGCCCTCTCAACACTTTTGGAGGACTCGTGGGAGTCAGCCTCAGCAAGGGCGGCAACGTCTCGCTGACCAAGGCCGCGCCGAACCTGACCGCGGTCATCGTCGGTCTGGGCTGGGATGCCCGTACCACCACCGGTGGTGACTTCGACCTCGACGCCAGCGCTCTGCTGACGAACACCGAGGGCAAGGTCGGCAACGACGGAAATTTCGTCTTCTTCAACAACCTCAAGAGCCCCGACGGCTCGGTCGAGCACACCGGTGACAACCTCACCGGTGAGGGCGAGGGCGACGACGAGGTCATCAAGGTGAACCTCGCCGGTGTCCCGGCGGACGTCGACAAGATCGTCTTCCCGGTCTCCATCTACGAGGCCGAGAGCCGCCAGCAGAGCTTCGGCCAGGTGCGCAACGCGTACATCCGCGTGGTCAACCAGGCGGACAACAGCGAGCTCGCGCGCTACGACCTGAGCGAGGACGCGTCGACGGAGACCGCCATGGTCTTCGGCGAGCTCTACCGCAACGGCGCGGAGTGGAAGTTCCGTGCCATCGGCCAGGGGTATGCCTCGGGTCTGCGCGGTATCGCGCAGGACTTCGGCGTCAACGTCTGAGCCGACTCGGCTCCACCACGTCCGGCGCCGCACGATGTGCGGCGCCGGACGCAGCTCGGCAGAGCGCCGCGCCCCTCCCACGGGCGTCGTGCGTTCGAATGACCGTCCATCGACTCGGGGAGGACACAGCATGGGCGTCACGCTTGCCAAGGGAGGCAATGTCTCCCTCTCCAAGGCCGCACCCAATCTCACCCAGGTGCTGATCGGGCTCGGCTGGGACGCACGATCCACGACCGGAGCCGACTTCGACCTCGACGCCAGCGCGCTGCTGTGCCAGTCGGGCCGGGTCCTCGGTGACGAGTGGTTCGTGTTCTACAACAATCTCACCAGCCCCGACGGCTCCGTCGAGCACACGGGCGACAACCTCACGGGTGAGGGCGAGGGCGACGACGAGTCGGTCATCGTGAACCTCACCCAGGTTCCCGCCCACTGCGACAAGATTCTCTTCCCGGTCTCGATTCATGAAGCGGACAATCGAGGCCAGACGTTCGGGCAGGTCAGCAATGCCTTCATCCGCGTGGTGAATCAGGCGGACGGTCAGGAGCTGGCGCGCTACGACCTGAGCGAGGACGCCTCCACCGAGACGGCGATGATCTTCGGTGAGCTCTACCGGTACGGCGGGGAGTGGAAGTTCCGTGCAGTGGGGCAGGGGTACGCGTCGGGGCTCCGGGGCATCGCTCTAGACTTCGGGGTCAACGTTTCGTAAAGCCGCGCACGGCGCGGGGGAGCCCCGTACTCAGTCGGGGGAGACCCGTACATACATGATGGGGTAGCCAGTGGTCCTGAAAACCTTCGGCTGGTCGTTCGCGGTCACCGCGCTCGGCTTGGTCGCAGCGGTGATCTACGGGGGGTGGCAGGCCTTCGGAATCGTCGCGATCCTGTCGGTCCTGGAGATCTCGCTGTCCTTCGACAACGCGGTGATCAACGCCGGAATCCTGAAGAAGATGAGTGCCTTCTGGCAGAAGATCTTCCTCACGATCGGCGTGCTCATCGCGGTCTTCGGTATGCGGCTGGTCTTCCCCGTCGTGATCGTTGCCATCAGTGCAAATCTCGGGCCCATCGAGGCCATTGATCTTTCCTTCAATGACCCCGACCGGTACAAGGAACTGGTGACGGACGCGCATCCGTCCATTGCCGCCTTCGGTGGCATGTTCCTGCTGATGATCTTCCTCGACTTCATTTTCGAGGACCGGGACATCCAGTGGCTGCGCTGGATCGAGCGTCCGCTCGCCAAGCTCGGCAAGGTCGACATGCTGTCGGTCTGTGTCGCGCTGATCATCCTGATGATCTCCGCCATGACGTTCGCGACCCACGCGCACCAGCACGGTGGTGGCCACGCGGACAAGGCGGAGACCGTCATGCTCTCCGGCATCGCCGGTCTGATCACCTACCTCGTCGTCGGCGGTCTCTCCGGATTCTTCGAGAACAAGCTCGAGGAGGAGGAGGAGCGTGAGCACGAGGCCGAGGAAGAGGCCAGGAAGGCCGGCAAGCCGGTCTCCGCGGTCGTCCTCGCCGGCAAGGCCGCGTTCTTCATGTTCCTCTACCTCGAGGTGCTCGACGCGTCCTTCTCGTTCGACGGTGTCATCGGCGCCTTCGCCATCACCAACGAGATCGTGCTCATGGCCCTCGGCCTCGGTATCGGTGCCATGTACGTCCGTTCGCTCACCGTGTACCTGGTCCGCCAGGGCACCCTGGACGACTACGTCTACCTGGAGCACGGCGCGCACTACGCGATCGGCGCGCTGTCCGTCATCCTGCTCGTCACCATCCAGTACGAGATCAACGAGCTCATCACCGGGCTCGTCGGCGTCGTGCTGATCGGCTGGTCCTTCTGGTCCTCGGTGCGGCGCAACAAGGCGCTCGAGGCGGCCGGCGGCGACGGCGGCGGCTCCGATTCCAAGGCGGAAGTCTCCTCCGGGGTGTGACCCGGTAGGGATTGAGGAACGCTCTCTCTGCGGGGCGGCCCACGGCGGCGGGTCTCCGGGAACACCCGGACCCGGCCCGGTGGCCGCCCCGCAGTGACGTTCGGGGCGTGTGCGGGGTCGGGCTCTACCGATACATGTGGGGGTTGGGATGGCCTTCTGGGACAGCCTGTGGCCGGGGCGGGAAAACCAGTTCGAGTCGGGCAACGCCGCGACGAACTCCATCGTGCTCTCCAAACGGCACGCCACAGTCTCACTGAACAAGCAGGGCGCCCTGTCGGGGAACCTGCGCGTCAACCTCTCCTGGCGTATGCGCACCTCGGACATCGAGGGCAGGTCGCGGCAGAGCGGCAGACTGCTCCGCCCACTGAAGCTCTTCACCCCCGATGTGGTCCAGGCGCACACCCAGGGCGTGGTCAACGTCGACCTGGACCTGGGCTGCATGTACGAGCTGACGGACGGCAGCAAGGGTGTCGTGCAGCCGCTGGGCAACCTGATCGGCGACCTGAACGCCCCGCCGTACATCCGGCTCAGCGGCGACGACCGCTTCGGCGCACCGTCGGGCGAGACGGTCTTCGTGAACCTGGACAAGCGGGACGAGATCAAGCGGCTGCTGTTCTTCGTGTACATCTACGACCAGACCCCGGCCTTCGACCGCACGCACGCCAAGGTGACCCTCTATCCGGGCAACGGCCCGCGGATCGAGATCGAGCTGGACGAACGGGCACCGCAGGCCCGCTCCTGCGCCGTCTTCACGGTGGAGAACGTCAAGGGCGAGCTGATCGTGCGCCGCGAGGTGAAATTCGTGTACGGCTTCCAGTCGGAACTGGACCGGCTGTACGGCTTCGGCATGCAATGGGGACGCGGCTACAAGACGCGGGCCTGAGTGAGCACCGTGAAGGGCGACCGCGCCGCCGGCTCAGGACCGGATGAACTGCGGGCCCTGCGGAGGAAGCACGAACGCCGGATCGGGAGCGTGCGCCGCCGCGGCCGCGGGCTGCGGATAGCCGTAGGCGGGCGGTGCGGAGGCTGGCTGAGGGTAGCCGTAGGCAGGCGCGGAGGTGGGCTGCGGGTAGCCGTAGGCCGGCTGGGGCTGCGCAGCGGGCTGCGGGTACCCGTAGGCGGGCTGCTGGTGCTGGACCGTGGCCTGCGAGTCGGAGCCGGACACCCCGGCCGAGGGCGCGGACGTGGTGGTTTCGGGTACGGGCGGGGTCGGGTCGGGCTCCGCGGCCGCCTCCGCCTCGTCGACCGAGATCCCGAACGCGGTGGCAAGTCCGACCAGGCCGGTCGGGTACCCCTGGCCCACCGCGCGGAACTTCCAGCCGTCGCCGCGCCGGTAGAGCTCGCCGCAGATGATGGCGGTCTCCTCGCCGGTCTCCGCGCGCACATCGAAGACGGCGAGCGGATCGCCGTCCGCGGACGCGGAGTCGTACAGCGATATCCGCAGGTCACGGACCTGCTCGAAGGCCGCTTCGTCGCAGGACGCCGCGATGACCACCTGGTCCACGGACGGGTCGAGCGCGGAGAGATCCGCCTCGATCGTGTCCGTCAGTCCTCCGGCGGCACTGCGCTTGGGCAGCCGTCGCACCAGGCCCGAGGGATGCCGGGGCTGGTTGTAGAAGACGAAGTCCTCATCCGAACGCACACGGCCCGACGCGCCGAGCAGCAGCGCGGAGGCGTCCACGTCCGGGACCCCGGCACCCGGGGTCCAGCGCAGCACAGCCCTTACAGCCATGGCGTCGAGAGGGACGTTCGAGCCCTTCAGCATCGCGTGCGTCATGGCGGTCATCCTGCCTGCTCGTGGGCCTCCCGGACAACGCGGGGGGCCGAACACGCGGGTGGGAGGTGTCAGCAGGCGGAGCGGGGACACTCCGCGAAGAGTGTGAGAAATGGCCGGGTTACCCGAAGTTCATACTCTTGGGGAACTGTCGACACCTGTCCGTACGTACTATTACCGGCCATACGTTGTCCGGCCTGTCAGGCAGTACGGGGGAATCACATGCGTCATTTCGGGCACATCTCGCCCACTGCCCGAGAGGGCCTGTTCTTCCGGGAGCCATGCGAATTCAACGCTGAGTCCTCCGCCCGCATGCTGTCGGTGGCCCTCGGCGCCACCCTCTACAGCCCGGCGACCCGGCCACAACTGGCCGAGGACGTGATCAAGCAGGGCAGGCGCGGTGTCGTGTCGATGGTGCTCTGCCTGGAGGATTCGATCGACGACGCCGAAGTCGTCGGCGCCGAGGCGAACCTCGTCAGACAGTTTGCCGATCTTGATTCACGGGGCGTCGAACTGCCGCTGCTCTTCATCAGGGTCCGGGAGCCGGAACAGATTTCCGACCTCGTGGAACGCCTCGGCGACTCGGTCCGATTGTTGTCCGGTTTTGTACTTCCGAAATTCACGGAGGAGCGGGGAGAGCTGTTCCTCGAGGCCCTCACCGCGGCGGAAGCCGCCGGCGGGTGCCGGCTGTTCGCGATGCCGGTCCTCGAGTCGCCCGAGCTGCTGCACCTGGAGACCAGGAGCGACACCCTCCGCGGAATCGCCCGCACCGTCGACAAGTACCGGGACCGGGTCCTCGCGCTGCGCCTCGGCGTCACGGACTTCTGCTCCGCCTACGGTCTGCGCCGCGCCCCCGACATGACGGCCTACGACGTCCAGATCGTCGGCGCGGTCATCGGTGACGTCGTCAACGTGCTGGGCCGGGCCGACGGCACCGGCTTCACCATCACCGGGCCGGTGTGGGAGTACTTCCGCCTCCAGGAGCGCATGTTCAAACCGCAGCTGCGCCGCAGCCCCTTCATGGGGCGTGCCGAGGAGCTGCGCACCGCCCTCATCGAGCACGACCTCGACGGACTGCTGCGCGAGATCGAGCTCGACCGGGCCAACGGACTGCTCGGCAAGACCTGTATCCACCCCTCCCACGTCCTGCCGGTGCACGCACTGTCGGTCGTGAGCCACGAGGAGTTCAGTGACGCGCAGGACATCCTGCGGCCGGAACGGGGCGGCGGCGGGGTGCTGCGCTCGGCGTACACGAACAAGATGAACGAAGTGAAACCCCACCGCGCCTGGGCCGAGCGGACCCTGCAGCGGGCCGAGGTCTTCGGAGTGGCCAAGGAGGACGTCGGCTTCGTCGAGCTCCTGGCCGCGGGTCTGGCGGACTGAGTGGTCATGGGCGGGCACGCAACGGAAGAAGAGGCAGTGGACGTGAAGTGGTCGGGTGACTGGGTCGCCGAGCGGCTCGGGGTCGAGCTCGTCGGCGACGGTGAGCTCCGGGAGCTGCTGGGCCTCGCCCTGCGCCGCAACCCGAAGCGGGCCCACCTGCTCGTGTCGAACGTGCTGGGCAAGCATGTGCCGCAGCGGCCCTCGCTCGTGTACGGGGCGGGGTTCGAGCTCGGGGAACGGGTGCGGGACCTGCTGGGCGAGGCAGAGGCCCGGCGGGCCGTCGTCCTCGGGTACGCGGAAACGGCGACCGGCCTCGGCCACGCCGTCGCCGACGGGCTCGGGGTGGCCACGTACCTCCACTCGACCCGGCGCCCCGTCGCGGGCGTCGCACCGGCGGGCGGCTTCGAGGAGGCGCACTCGCACGCGACGTCCCATCTGCTGCTCCCCGAGGACCCGGACCTGCTGACGGGCGCGGCGACCGCGGACTCCCCGAGTACACCGCTCGTCCTGGTCGACGACGAGTTCTCCACCGGCAACACCGTGCTCAACACCATCCGCGACCTCCACGCGCGCTACCCCCGGGAGCGGTACGTCGTCGTGACCCTCGTGGACATGCGGTCCGAGGCCGACCAGGGGCGGCTCGCCGAATTCGCCGAGGAGATCGGCGCCCGGGTCGACCTGGTCGCCCGCGCCCGCGGCACCGTACGGCTGCCCGAAGGCGTCCTGGAGAAGGGCCGCGCACTCGTCGCCGCCCACGAGGAGGCCCCGGGCACCGTCGCCGCCCACGAGGAGACCCCCTCGGGCGGGGCGGCCGCCCCGCGCGGTGCCCGTCCCGCTCCCGTACGGGTCGAGCTGGGCTGGCCTGACGGACTCCCCGACGGCGGGCGCCACGGATTCACCCCCGTGCACCGTGCGGCCCTGGAGGCAGCCCTGCCGGACATGGCAGCCCGGATCGCCGACGCGCTGGGCGACGCCCGCAGGGTGCTCGTCCTCGGCTTCGAAGAGCTGATGTACGCGCCGCTGCGGCTGGGCACCGCCCTGGAGGAGGCCACCACCGCCGACGTGCGGTACTCCACCACCACCCGCTCGCCCGTCCTCGCCGTGGACGACCCCGGCTACGCGATTCGCACCCGCCTCATCTTCCCGGCCCACGACGACCCCGCCGACGGGCCCGGCGACCGGTACGCGTACAACGTCGCGGGCGCCGGCTTCGACGCCGTCGTGGCCGTGGTCGACTCCGCCGCAGACACCGCGGCGCTGCACGCCCCCGACGGGCTGCTCGCCCGGCTCGCCGCGCACACGGACCAGGTCCTGCTGGCGGTCGTCCCCTCGTACACCCCGCCGCCCGCCCTCCCGTCCACCCTCGAAAGGCAGGAAGCCTCCATGCTGCCCGAACCCCTCCGGGGCCCCGCCTTCTCCTCCTACGCGGCGGACGACGTCGGCTGGCTGCTCCAGGACCTCTCGGACACCGTGCTGGAGGCCCCCACGGAGGAACGCGAGGAGGCGATACAGAGCGGTGGCGCGCACTACGCCGAATCGCTGCCCGTCGAGTACCAGCCCACCCCGCAGTACCAGGAGCTGTTCAAGGCCGCCCTGGACTCCTCGGCCGCCCGTATCGCCCGAGCCGTCGGAACGGTCACCGAGACGGTGCTCGCCGAACGCGGCCCCCGCCCCGTGCTGGTATCGCTCGCCCGTGCCGGCACCCCCGTCGGGGTCCTCATGCGCCGCTGGGCCCAGCACCGGCACGGTCTCGACCTGCCGCACTACGCCGTCTCCATCGTCCGGGGCCGGGGCATCGACGCCAACGCCCTGCGCTGGCTGGCCGCCCATCACGACCCGGCGGACGTCGTCTTCGTCGACGGCTGGACGGGCAAGGGCGCCATCACCCGTGAACTGGCCGCCGCACTCGAGGAGTTCGACGGCTTCAACCCGGAGATCGCGGTACTGGCCGACCCGGGCGGCTGCGTCGGCACGTACGGAACACGCGAGGACTTCCTCATCCCGTCCGCCTGCCTCAACTCCACGGTCTCCGGACTGATCTCCCGTACGGTCCTGCGCTCCGACCTCGTCGGCCCCGACGACTTCCACGGAGCGAAGTTCTACCGGGAACTCGCGGACTCCGACGTGTCCGCCTTCTTCCTCGACACGGTCGCCGCCCGCTTCGACGAGGTCGCCGACGCGGTGGACTCCGACGCCAAGGAAATGCTCGCCGCGGACCGCGCCCCCACCTGGGAGGGCTGGGCCGCCGTCGAACGGATCAGTGAGGAGTACGGCATCCACGACGTGAACCTCGTCAAGCCGGGCGTCGGAGAGACGACCCGTGTGCTGCTGCGCCGAGTGCCGTGGAAGATCCTCGCCAAGCGTGGCGCGGGCAGCGACCTCGACCACGTACGGCTGCTCGCCGAACAGCGCGGCGTCCCCGTCGAGGAGGTCGGTGAACTCCCGTACACCTGCGTCGGACTGATCCACCCGAAGTTCACCCGGGGCGCCACGGGCGCGGACGGCAAGGCGGTGACGGGACAGTGAGCGCGCCCGTGACGCTGGTGGCCAGCGACCTCGACCGCACCCTCATCTACTCGGCCGCGGCCCTCCAGCTGTCCATGCCGGACGCGGAGGCCCCACGACTGCTCTGCGTCGAGGTCTACGGGCACAAGCCGCTCTCCTACATGACGGAGAAAGCTGCCGCACTGCTCGACGAACTGGCCCGAAGCACCGTCTTCGTACCGACCACCACCCGGACCCGTGAGCAGTACGGACGCATCCACCTTCCCGGCCCCGCACCCCGGTACGCCATATGCGCCAACGGCGGACACATCCTGGTCGACGGAGTCTCCGACCCGGACTGGCAGACGCAGGTCGCCCGCCGGCTCGCCGACGAATGCGCCACGCTCGCCGAGGTCCGCGCCCACCTGGTCGCCACGGCCGATCCCGCCTGGCTGCTCAAGGAACGGGTCGCCGAGAACGTCTTCGCGTACCTCGTGGTCGAACGCTCACTCCTCCCCGACGGCTGGGTGAAGGAGCTGGCGGCCTGGGCGGACCCCCGTGGCTGGACGGTCTCCCTGCAGGGCCGCAAGATCTACGCCGTCCCCAAGCCGCTCACCAAGAGCGCCGCGATGAACGAGGTCGCCCGCCGCTGCGGCGCCACGACCACGCTCGCCGCCGGAGACTCACTCCTCGACGCCGACCTGCTGCTCGCCGCCGACCACGCCTGGCGCCCGGGGCACGGCGAACTCGCGGACAGCGGCTGGCGGGCGCCCAACGTCCAGGTACTGCGGGAGCGGGGCGTTGCAGCGGGTGAAGAGATCCTGAGCCGATTGCTGCGCGCGTCGGCGCGGCGGACGGGCCGCTGAGCGGCCGGCCGCCGAGAGGTCACTCTGTCTGCACGGGCTCCGCTGGGCCCTTCTGCGGGGACCCCGCGGGGATCACCCCTGCGCGGAGCGGACCCGCTGGGACCTGTACGGACCCGCTGGGATCACCCGCAGCAGCCGCCTCCGCAGCAGCCACCGCCACCGCCGGACGGTGCGGGAGCGGAGGCGGCCGCGCCGGCGGACGAGCCGCCCACAGCCACGGCGGAGAGCAGCTTCACGGTGTCCTCGTGCCCTGCCGGGCAGGAGGCCGGAGCGGAGGACTCCGCCATGGGACGGCTGACTTCGAACGTCTCGCCGCAGGGGCGGCAACGGAACTCGTAACGAGGCATGGCCCCAGATTACGGCCTCTTCCTCGTGACCTGCGGCTGCGTGACCCGCGTGACCTCAGGCATCTGGACGCGACTGCGGCGCTCCTCGAGCATGACCTGCTCCGGGTGACGCGACCGCCAGTACGGATTGTCGTGCGGCAGACCGCCGCTGACCCTCCCGTACATACCGAACATCATCAGCAGCAACCCGATCGCGAAGCTGAACAGCACGTTCTGCATCTCGAAGGCGAGGAAGTTGAGGCCCGTGTCCAGCAGGGCCAGATTCACGAAGCCGCTGAGGATGAAGGCGATGCCCAGGACCATGTTCAGGGTCGAGGCGAAGTTCCCGCCGATCACCATCCCGACGAACAGCAGCAGCCCGACACAGATGGACAGCACGCCGAGCGCACCGTTGGTGCTCAGGCCCGCCACCGTGTCGCCGCCGGTGTCGAAGAAGCCGATCCGGTCGATCAGCCCCAGGATGCCGAAGGCGAGGAGGAACAGCCCGGCAAGCCCGGCCCCCACCCGGTAGACCTGGCTGAGCCGGTGGTCCACCGGCAGATGCTCGTCGAGCCGGGTGGCCTTGCGGCGCCGGCCCGTGGGATGCAGGACATGAGTGGCCATGACGGCCTCCTTCGGCCCGTGCGGCCAGAACACACCAGCGGGAACCGTGGCGTACTTCCAGGATCGGCCCACCGGCCAACATGGACAAATCGGACTGCTGGCAGGGGCTGCCGGACGGGACCGGCGGTACGCGACGGGACCCGTCCCGCCCTGAGGTAGGAAATCTCGGGCCACGCGGGTCCCGGCGGTCCTCAGGCGCCGCTGCCGCGCTCCTCGCGGATCGCCGAGACCACCCGGGCCGTCGTCCGCCGCACGGTCTCGGTCTCGGTCAGGAAGTGCCAGTAGTCGGGGTGACGCCCCTCGAGCCCGGCGACGGCGCGTTCGAGCCGGGCCACGGCATCGTCCAGCGGGCGGGCGTGGAGCGGATCGGGGGTGTGACGGCCGGCCATGGCGAGGCGCTGCGCGTCCCGGATCGCGAACCGCGTCCGGTCGATCTCCACCTGCGGATCCTTGGCCACGGCGTCCAGACGCTGCAGCCGGTCACCGGCGGCGGACACCGCTTCGTCGGTCGCGTTGAGCAGGGCCCGGACGGTACTCAGCCGGGCGGTCGCATCGGCCCAGCTCTGCTGGTCGCGAGCCGTGGCGGCCTCCGCCAGCTTCTCCTCCGCCTGCCGGATGTTGACCGCGGCCTGGTCGGGCACGGGCTGCAGGTCCTGCCAGCAGGCAGCCGAGAAGCGGCGCCGCAGTTCGCTGAGCACCGGCTCGACCTGCCCGGCGCGCGTCGTCAGCGCCTGGGCCCGGGTACGCAGCGACACGAGCCGGCGGTCGATCTCGGCAGCCCGCTCAGGAAGCCGGTCCGCCTCCGCCCGCACCGCCTCGGCATCGCGCAGCACCTGGTCGGCGCGCTGCAGCGTCTCGGCCACGCCGTGCCGTCCGGCACCCTGGTTGAGCTTGGTCAGCTCCGGCGCGAGAGCCGCCAGCCGTGCGGCGAGATCATCGGCACGCATCCCGGACGCCCGTACGGCGTCGAGCGCGTTGCTCGCACCGAGGAGCGCCTGCCGGGCGCGCTCCACGGCGGGAGCGAGCCGGGCGAGCTGCGTCTCAGCGCTGCCGAGCAGCGATCCCAGTCCCGCGGCGAAGCGGTCGAGCTCGCCCTTCACCCGCACCAGCTCGTCCTTGGCCCGGGTCAGCTGGGTCCTGGCACCGGCCGCGGCGGCGGGTTCGAGATCGTCACGGTCGAGGTCGTGTGCGTCGACCGCGGTGATGTACCCGTGGCTGACCTCGTCGATCCGCCTGCCCAGCGCGGCGAAGTCCTCCGCCGCCTTGCGAGCACGGGGCGAACTGTCGACCGCGATGATCGTCTCGATGGAGATCTGCAGATCCCGCTGGGCGGTGTCCAGCTCGTAGAACGCCGCCGCGGCCGCGTCCTTCGCCGCCTGGGCGTCGGCCCTCTCGTTCTCACCGCGCCCGCCGAACCAACGCCGCGTGCCCCCGCCCGCGAAGGCGGCCGGCAGTGCGGCGGCGATCAGGGGCACCGGGAGCAGCATCAGCACCAGGACGTCCTTGACGGCGGAACTTCCACTCGCTTTCGCCTGCGGCCGCGCGTGTGTCGCCGTCACATCCCTCTCCCGTGCCGATTCGCCCTGTCCCCGGTACATTCTCCCACCCGGTAAGGACGAACACACGGGTCCGTTAGTTCGCGCTTCGGACGGTGACTTCACCGTTGTCGCTGCGCGCCTTCACCACGTGAGGGCTGCTGTCGCTGCGCGGTACGTCCACGGAGACGTCACCGTTGTCGGCCTCGGCGGTCACGGCGTACGTCCCGCCGCCCTTCGGGAGGTCGATGGTGATGCTCCCGTTGTCGCTGACGGTGTCGACCAGGTCCGGTACCCGGGTGACCCCGAGCCGGATCGACCCGTTGTCCGAACGGGCGACCACCGACGGACCGGAGAACTCATCGGCCACGACGGACCCGTTGTTGCTCTGGAGCCGCAGCGGCCCGCTCGAGTCACGTACGACGACCCCACCGTTGTCGGAGTCGAGCACGAGCCGGGTGTCGAACCCGGACGCGGTGACCCTGCCGTTGTCCGCGTTCACGTTCAGTGCCACGCCGCGGGGCACCTTGACCCGGTGATGCGAGGCGCAGTCACTAATCACCGCGTCGCACTTCACCTTCAACGTCAGCTTGTCGCCCTCCAGCTTCCAGCTGGCGTCCGGACCGTTGCCCAGCACGACCCACCCGTCGACACGTCGGGTCACCTCGACCTCCTTCACATCGGCGGGCACGAGGTCCAGCGAGGAGTTGCCGGCGTCGATGGTGAGGGTCTTCCCACTGAAGGCGAACGACTTGTGCTCGGCGGGCGCCCCCTCCACGTCCGTACTGCCGCAGCCGCTGAGGGCCACGACGAGAAGAGCGGCTCCACCGGCGGCCGCGACGAGCGTCCCGGTACGTGAGCGGGTGTGGGTGTGGGTGCGGGTACGGAAAGTCATGGCGATCGGATCCCCCTGAGAGCGCTGCCGGTGTGCCTCCACGGTATGTACGACGCGCCCCGCGAACGATCCGGACGGCTACCCTCTCCGGGGTGGGGTTACCCCCCGCACGCCACCCCACCGGCTCCGGGCCGGTCCGGGCACGTAACCGGATTGCCGGGCAGGGGCGTGAGCCATGTAATCTGTTGCCTCATCCACGGGTGCGTAGCTCAGGGGTAGAGCGCTGCTCTTACAAAGCAGATGTCGGCGGTTCGAAACCGTCCGCGCCCACCA